>UQAR01000032.1 GCA_900539095.1 uncultured Ruminococcus sp. | reverse complement strand
CATCGACTTTGTGTTATAATATAATTTGTATGTAAAAATTTTTCCTAATCAGCAAGAAAGGAAATGAGAAATGGCAAGCAAAAAGGAATATACAAATGAAGATATAGTATCCCTTAAAGGCGAGGACAGAGTAAGAAAACGTCCTGCGGTCATATTTGGTTCTGACGGTCTTGAGGGCTGCAAACATTCTGTTTTTGAAATACTTTCAAACTCCATAGACGAGGCTCGTGACGGTCATGGTGATAAGATAATCGTGACGAAGTATAATGACGATTCTATCGAGGTAGAGGACTTCGGACGTGGCTGTCCTGTTGACTATAACCAGCGTGAGAAGAAATATAACTGGGAGCTTGTTTACTGCGAGCTTTATGCAGGCGGTAAGTATAATAACAATGGCGGAGATAACTATGAGTATTCTCTTGGTCTGAACGGACTGGGTGCTTGTGCGACGCAGTATTCCTCTGAGTTTATGGACGTTGAAGTTTTCCGTGACGGATATAAATATGACTTGCACTTTGAAAAGGGAAGAAACGTCGGAGGTCTTAAAAAGGAAGAGACCAAGCAGAAAAAGACCGGCACAAAGACTCACTGGCGACCTGACCTTGAGGTTTTCACTGATATAAAAATAGAGAACGAATATTTTGAGGACGTTCTGAAAAAGCAGGCGGTAGTAAACCCTAATATCACATTTATCCTGCGTATCCAGCGTGAGAACAATTCCTTTGAGGAAAAGACGTTCTATTATGAGAATGGTATCGCAGATTATGTTGCTGAGATAGCAGGTGAAAAGCCGCTGACGTCCGTGCAGTTCTTCACAGGTGACCGCAAGGGCCGTGACCGTGAGGATAAGGACGATTATAAGGTCAAGCTTTCTGTAGCGTTCACTTTTTCAAATCAGATAAAACTTCTTGAATATTATCACAATTCAAGCTATCTTGAGCATGGCGGTTCGCCTGAGGACGCTGTAAAGAGTGCTTTCACTTCCCAGATAAATGCTTATCTCAAAAGCAACAACAAGTATCTGAAAAATGAAAAGCCTATCACTTTTCAGGATATCGAGGACTGCCTTGTGCTTGTATCAAGCTCTTTCTCCACACAGACTTCATATGCCAATCAGACGAAGAAGGCTATCACAAATAAGTTTATCAAAGAGTGCATGACAGAGTTTTTAAAGCACAATCTTGAGATATACTTTATTGAAAATCCTGACGAGGCTGTGAAGATAGCTGAACAGGTGCTTGTTAATAAGCGTAGCCGTGAAAAGGCCGAGAAGTCAAGAATAGATCTGAAGAAAAAGCTTGCAGGTTCTATCGACCTTTCCAATCAGGTGCAGAAATTCGTTGACTGCCGTTCTAAAGACCTTTCCCAGCGTGAGCTGTATATAGTGGAGGGCGACTCGGCCCTTGGTTCTGTTAAAATGGCAAGAAACGCTGAGTTTCAGGCTGTTATCCCTGTAAGAGGAAAAATACTCAACTGCCTTAAAGCCGACTATGATAAGATATTCAAGAATGAGATAATCACAGATCTTATAAAGGTCATAGGCTGCGGTGTTGAGGTAAAGACGGGCAAAAACAAGGAGATATCCATGTTCAATCTTGACAATCTCCGTTGGAACAAGATAGTTATTTGTACCGATGCCGACGTTGACGGTTTCCATATCAGAACGCTTATACTCACAATGCTTTACAGGCTCGTGCCGACCCTTATTGAAAAAGGATATGTTTATATTGCGGAGTCACCGCTCTTTGAGATAACAACTTCCGACAAGACTTATTTTGCGTATGATGAAAACGAAAAGACAAAGATACTCAAAATGATAGGCGACAAGAAGTTTGATATCCAGCGTTCAAAAGGTCTTGGTGAAAACGAGGCGGAGATGATGAGCCTTACAACAATGGACCCTGCCACAAGACGTCTTATAAAGATAGAGCCTGATGATATTGAGCAGACACAATGGATGTTCGATATGCTCTTGGGTGACGATCTGCAGGGAAGAAAAGATTTCATCACCAATAATGGTGTTGATTATCTTGATATGGCGGATATTTCATAATTTGCAGCTGATAAATATTTGTTGCAGAAAGGATAGATTTTATGGCAAGAAAAAAGGCAGAGCCTAAAAAGACTGCTAAACCAAATAACAACGCATATATTGAGGGTGCAGGACTTGTTGCAGACGAAAAGATAACAATGTCCCTTGAAAAGAACTATATGCCGTATGCCATGAGCGTTCTTGTTTCAAGAGCGTTCCCTGAGATAGACGGCTTTAAGCCTTCCCACAGAAAGCTGCTTTACACCATGTATAAAATGGGACTTCTCAATGGCAAGCTCACAAAGTCTGCCAATATCGTTGGTGCGACCATGAGGCTCAACCCTCACGGCGACGATGCTATATATGAGACCATGGTAAGACTTTCTCAGGGCAATGAGGCACTTTTGCACCCTTATGTAATGAGTAAGGGTAACTTCGGCAAGGCATATTCAAGAGATATGGCGTATGCTGCCTCACGATACACTGAGGCAAAGCTCATGCCTATCTGTCAGGAGCTTTTCGGAGATATAGATAAGGATACCGTGGATTTTGTCCCTAACTATGACAATACGACCACAGAGCCTACCTTGCTGCCTGCGACTTATCCGTCGATACTTGTTAATGCAAACGTCGGTATCGGTGTTTCCATGGCGTCATCAGTTTGCCCGTTCAATCTCAGCGAGGTTTGTGAAACAACTATCGGGCTTATGAAAAATCCTGATTTTAATGCCCTTGAAACACTTAAAGGCCCTGACTTTCCGGGCGGTGCGTCACTGCTTTATGATGAGGAAGAGCTTGATAAGATATACCGCACAGGAAAAGGCTCTGTAAAGCTTAGAGCAAAGTATCAGTACGATAAGGATTCAAGGTGTCTTGAGATAGTCGAGATACCTGCGACCACCACAGTTGAGGCGATAATCGAGAAGATAATTGCCCTTGTGAAGGCTGGTAAAATAAGAGAGATATCATATATCCGTGATGAAACTGATATCAACGGTCTGAAAATAGGTATCGATATCAAAAAGGGCGTTGACCCTGACAAACTTATGCAAAAGCTTTATAAGCTGACGCCGCTACAGGATTCATATTCATGTAATTTCTATATACTTGTTCATGGCTATCCGAGAATAATGGGTGTTTATGATATACTCAAAGAGTGGGTAGCTTTCAGAATGGACTGCGTTCGCCGCAGGACAAGCTTTGACCTTGCTAAAAAGAAAGACAAGCTGCATCTGCTGAAAGGTCTTGGAAAAATACTTCTCGATATCGACAAGGCTATAAAGATAATCAGAGAAACGGAAGAAGAAACAGAGGTCGTTCCTAACCTTATGGTTGGATTCGGCATTGACGAGATACAGGCAGATTATGTTGCTGAAATAAAGCTCAGACACCTTAACCGTGAATATATCCTCAAGAGAACTGCCGAAACTGAGGATCTTGAAAAGGCTATCGCAGAGCTTGAAGATATCCTCGGCAGCGACAGAAAGATAAAGAATATCATCATATCTGAGCTTAAAGAGGTCTCAAAGAAATACGGTCAGCCGAGAAAAACTCAGTTCTATTACAAGACCGATATAGAAGAGATAGACGTAGAGGACGATATCCCTGACTATGCTTGCAAGCTGTTTCTATCTCAGAGCGGTTACTTCAAGAAGTGTACTCCGCAGTCGTTGAGAATGGCAAGTGAACAGAAGTATAAAGAGGGCGACGGCCCTATGCAGGAAATGGAGAGCACTAATAAAACTGAACTGCTGTTCTTCTCTGATAAGGCAGCCGTATATAAAACAAAGGTCTCACAGTTTGCCGACACAAAGGCGAGTGCTCTTGGTGATTATATCCCTGCAAAGCTTGGCTTTGATGACGGCGAGGGCGTGGTATCTATGGTAAATACTTTGGACTATTCAGGCTATATGATCTTCTGCTTTGAAAACGGCAAGGTGGCAAAAGTTCCGCTGAATGCTTATGAAACAAAGACCAACAGAAAAAAGCTTACCAACGCTTATTCTTCAAAAACAAAGCTTGTGGGAATGTTCTTTGTGCAGGATAACGCCGAGATAATGCTCCGCACAACTAACGGCAGAGCAATGATATTTGATACGGCACTGCTTATGCCTAAGTCAACAAGAGATACCATAGGCGTTCAGGTAATGACGCTTAAAGCAAAGAACTCTCTTGTGGATAAGGCGTTTATTGTGGACGAGGAAACAGCAGCAGGCCTTTCAAAATATCGCAGCAAGACTATACCTGTGGCAGGCTGTTTTGCAAAGGATATTGAAGATCCTGACCAGATGCATTTTTGATACATTATATTTCCAGCGGATATGATAAGTCATGTCCGCTATTTTTGTATCGGCGTGGTTTTGTTGACTTTTCATGGTGATTATGATATAATTATTTTGAAAAAGTGCGTAAAATCATGGATATTACAGAAGGGGAGTTGTTTTTATGGAGTGCCCGAAGTGTCATAAGCCTGTTGACGATGAGGCTATTTTCTGTCCGAACTGTGACACGAGATTAAGACCTGACAAAAACACATCGATAATGAAACGCTTTAAAAAGCAGGACAAGCCTTTGAAGGGCGAGGTAATAGATGATAAAAAGACTAAGCTGTCTGAGGGCAAGCTAAAAGTCATTCTTATCTCTGTGGCTGTCGTGCTGTTGATAGTGCTTGTCATTCTTATTGTTGTTAATGTCATTAGCGGCAAGGGCGAGAAAACTGCGGAGAGTATTTCAGAATATATAGGTGTTGACGTTGCAAAGGCTCAGAAAAAGCTTGATATGCACTTCAAGGACGAGTCGGCTTTTCAGGGCGTGAACAATGCTCTTACTTTTGATTATATCATGGAATCCGATGACAGTGTGAATGTTGACGGCATAAATTATCCTGAATGGGCGGCTCTTGTTACTGTTGATGACAAGGAACGTATTCAGACTGTGAAATATTCCAACTTCAAGGTGCTCAAAAGCAATGCAAATGGCGAAGAAAAGAGTAAAGCTATAAACCTTGACAAGTTTGAACAGGGTGAAAAGTGGAACAGCTTGTCGGATGCAATAGATCTTGAATATTACAGTATTTTGTGGGCTAAGGATACAAAGACATATGTTTACCGCTATTGGTATGAAAATGACGCAGGTGACAGACAGCCTGTTGTTCTCAATGTGACATTTGATACCGACAACAAGTATCTTTACTACACTTCTACCCTTATTTATCCTGAATATCTGTGATAACGTGCTTTTCCAAAGCATTACATAATGTTACAAAAAGAATACAAATTGTTGCGTAAATTCTACAATTACGCAAAAAAACTTGACTTATGTGCTGTTTATTGCTAATATAAAGTGATGAATAACGCAAAAAGGAGGTTCGGTATGGATCCTAGTACCAAATTATGTATGGGCTGTATGAACGAGCTTGGTTCTGACGGCCGCTGTCATTATTGCAGCTATACCGACGATATCCCGCATTTACAGTCTTATCTTGCACCGAGAACTGTGCTTGATAACAGATATATAATAGGAAAAATGCTCTCATATAACGGCGAGGGTGCGTCTTACATATGCTACGATATGGTGGGCAAATGTAAGTGCGTGGCAAGAGAATATATGCCTGACACCCTTTGTGAAAGAGATAGTGAGAGCCAGCGGCTTGTGGTAAACCCTGACTGTCTGGCAAAATATAAAACGTTCATGTCCGAGTTTGCTGATGTGAATAAGGTGCTCTCACGAATGAGAAATCTTCAGCATATCGCTACGGCAAAGGATATGTTCTGTGAGAACAACACAACCTATGTCATACTTGAGTATGTAGAGGGCGTGTCGCTGAAAAAATTCTTGCAGTCTAACACCGGCTTTCTCACTTGGGAACAGGTAAAAAAACTGTTCGTGCCGCTGTTCACAACGCTGAGCATTGTCCATAATGCAGGTATCATACACAGGGGAATATCTCCTGAAAATATCATTGTTACAACTGATTGTGAGCTTAAACTCACAGGATTTTGCATAAGTTCTATCAGAACTTCAAACACTGGATTGTCGCCTGAGTTCTATTCAGGTTATACTGCACCTGAGCAGTATTCGTCTCTTGAATGGCAGGGCACATGGACTGACGTTTATGCACTTGCGGCTGTGCTTTACAGGATACTCACAGGCTGTATGCCTCTCGACGCTTATACTCGTACAAAGAATGACACAATGGTAGAGGCGTGCAGAGTAAATCCTAGCATACCGCAGCATATATCGAGAGTCCTCTCAAGAGCTATGAGAGTTCGTGGCGAGGAAAGGATTCAGACGGTTTCTGAGCTTGTTACTGCACTTTTTGAACAGCATACAACTCATATGGAACACCCGAAAGGCTCAACTCAGACTATACCTATCCAGCACGTTCCAAGGCAGAGAACGCAGTCAAGACAGCTGCCTCAGCAGCCGCAGGAGGACGAAAAGCCTAAGAACAAGACGGCTACCATTATTGGTTGGACTGTACTCGTTATAGTTCTGCTGTTGTCAGTGTTCTTGCTTTATGAGCTGTTCTCAGGTCCGTCTGACAGTGATAATAATTCATCTGTAAACAAGGTCATCTCAGCTGATGACGCTGATACTGTTGACAGCGAGGTATTTGTATACAGCACTACGGTGGCAACACCTAAGGTAACAGACGCTGAAAGCCAGTCGGAGTACGGCTATGGTGCTATCATGCCTAACGTTGTGGGTCTTGAATATGACACCGTTGTAAAACAGCTGGGTGAAGATTTCACTATCAAGGCTGATTATTACTATTCCGATACAGATGACAAGGGCGTTGTTGCAGAGCAGAGCATACCTGAGGGTACTGACTTTGACCCGTCTTTGAAGAATGAACTTGTGCTCAAAGTGTGTGCAGGTTCCGAAAATGTTCCTGTTCCTGATTTCTCCGGTCTGTCTAAGAAGGCTTACCTTGAGCTGCTTGACTCTTACAATATCAAGTACAAGGTTGTAACAGACTTCTCGAACTCTGTATCAGCAGGATATGTAATGGCAACAAGCGTCAATGTGGGCAGTACTGTCAATGTAAAGAACGGCGATGTTCTTACAGTTACCGTGTCAGCCGGTATCGTGACAACGACCACTACCAATGCTGCCACAAAGGCAACAGAAACTACCGAAGAACCGAAAACTACCACTTCTTCGGAAACTACAACAGAGGCTCCCGCTGATGTGCCTGCTGAATAGCGAAAACGTTTAAATAAAATGTTAAAAAATAAACAAAGCCCTTGACAATTCAGGGGCTTTGTGCTATGCTCATTATAGATTATTAGGAAAGCAACAGGATAAATTGTTTCCTGATTTGGAGGTATTTTACATGGCTAAGAAAATTGGTGTACTTACTAGCGGAGGAGATGCTCCGGGAATGAACGCTGCTGTAAGAGCAGTATGCAGAGCTGGACTTGCAAAGGGTATGGAAGTCGTAGGTATCCTCAGAGGATATAACGGCCTTCTTAACGGCGAGGTTATCGAGATGAACGCTAGGACCGTTTCAGGAATAATCCAGAGAGGCGGTACTTGCCTTTACACAGCAAGATGTCCTGAGTTCAGAGATATCGAGGGCGTAAAGAAGGGCAGAGATAAGTGTCTTGAAATGGGTCTTGACGGTATCGTAGTTATCGGCGGTGACGGTTCATTCAGAGGTGCTGCTGACCTTTCAGCACAGGGTATCCCATGTATCGGTCTGCCTGGAACTATAGACAACGATATTGCATGCACAGAATATACTATCGGTTATGACACAGCTATGAACACGGCTATGGAAATGATCGATAAGATCAGAGATACTGCACAGTCACATGACAGATGTTCAGTAGTTGAGGTAATGGGCAGAAATGCTGGTCACATCGCTATCAACGTTGGTGCAGCTGTTGGTGCTGAGGCTGTTATCACACCTGAAAAGCCTTATGATCTTAATGCTATCGCTCAGAAGATGGAGCAGACTAAGAAGTCAGGCAAGACACATTTCATCATCGTAGTTGCTGAGGGCGTTGGCAAGACTGAGTATATCACAAGAACTCTTCAGGATATTACAGGTGTCGAGTCAAGAGCTACTATCCTTGGTCACGTTCAGAGAGGCGGCTCACCTACAGTTAGAGATAGAGTTGTTGCAACTGAAATGGGTTACCATGCTGTTGAACTGCTTGAGCAGGGCATCGGTAACAGAGTTGTCGGCATGAAGGACAACAAGATATATGATGTAGATATTCAGGAGGCTCTCTCAATGAAGAAACCTTTTGAGGACAATCTTTATAAGATACTCAACGAAACTGCATTCTAATTTTCACGAAGTCTGAGTCTTTAAGACTTTGACATATTACAGAGTAGAAAACTGAGCGTTAAGTGTCCGTCGGACGGGGAGTTGCCGTCGGAACGAAAAAGGCAGAACCTTTGCGGTTCGGTTTTCGCATCCCGCTGAATGTGTAATTGAAGCTTTTCATAGCGGCTCTGCACATCCCGCATGGGTAGTGTGCAGAGCTGTTTTTATGCTCTGTTATACACAAAGCGACAAGCTCGCAAATAAGGAGGTAAATTTATGAAGAGCTTTGGAAAAATGTTCTATGATTCTTTCAAATCGCTGAAAGATCTGAGAACATTGACAACAACAGGAATACTGATAGCGTTGGCGTTTGCTATCAGGTCGTTTTCTATCGAGGTAACGCCTGATCTGAGAATTGGATTCACATTTCTTGCGACCTGTACTATAGGTATGCTTTATGGACCTGTAGTATGCGGAATGTCAACATTTGTGCTGGATTTTCTGGGTTACTTAGTGCAGAACAAATCACCGAGAGCCTACAGCCCACAGCTTGCAATGGTCGTTATAATTTCAGGTATCATTTACGGCTGCCTGCTGTATAAGTGTGATTTCAACAATAAGAAGGTGCAGAGCTTTATAAGGATAGCCATTGCAAGAGGCAGCGTTATACTTTTCTGCAATATAGGACTTAACTCCTATTTTCTGTATACTCTTTATGTAAACAAGACCTTTGGTATCACGAACCTTACAAAAGAGGGTGTGAGCGGTTTTCTTACATATTGCACTCCTAGAATAGCTAAGAATCTTATCCAGCTCCCCGTGGATCTGATATTGCTTATGATATTCCTTCCGGCTGTGAAATTTGCATATGAAAAAGTAAGGTCACAGTTTGGTCACAGGGCGACAAACAACTGATATTTGGCGGCGGCAGAAATGCTGCCGCTTTTTGCGTGAAAATATACAAGAAAAATAAGTTGTTATTGTGAAATTTAGGTGAAACACTTGAAATCCGCAGAGATTTAGTGTATAATTAAAATTAAGTTATTTTTAAGGCGAATCTTCGCTTTTTATTCAGAAAGGTCTTGATCGTATGATAAATGTAGGTTTTATCGGTGCAGGAAACATGGGCTATGCTATCATGAAAGGCATTGCAGGCAGCAAAATGGGTAGCGATATCCAGCTTTATGCTTATGATAAGTATGCCCCTATCCTTGACAGACTTGATGAGCTGGGAACAGTGAAATGCGGCAGCTGTGCTGAAGTTGTGGAAAAATCTGAGTATGTTTTTCTTGCAATAAAGCCTCAGCAGCTTGACGAGGTGCTCGATGAGATCGCTTCTGTTGTGACTAAGGATACTGTCATTGTGTCTATCTGTGCAGGGATCACAGACGAGTATATCGCATCAAAGACTGTTTCAGGTGCAAAAGTGGTGCTCGTTATGCCAAATACTCCGCTGCTTTTGGGAGAGGGTGCAACGGCACTTTCACGCTCTGACAGCGTTACTGATGAGGAATTTGACCTCGTTTGCAACATATTTGGTTCATGCGGAATGTATGCTGTGATATCAAAGAACAAAATGAAAGAGATAATCGCAATAAACGGTTCATCTCCTGCGTTTATCTATCTTTACGCTCAGGCTTTTGTTGAGTATGCAAAGAGCGTTGATATCGATGAAACTGTTGCAAGAGATCTTTTTGCTAAGTCACTTATCGGCTCAGCTAAAATGATAACTGACAGTGGCAAGTCACTGGACGAACTTATTGAAATGGTATCGTCAAAGGGCGGTACAACTATTGCCGGTCTTGAAAAACTCCGTGAGGGCGGTCTGCCAAAGGCTGTTGAGGAGTGCTGCAAGGCTTGCACAAAGAGAGCATACGAGCTTTCAAAGTAGTTATTTTTTCGTATGCATGGCATATACATTACTCAAAGGAGTGATGTATAATGAACATCGGGACAGGCATATATAAAAGCGGAGTGCTGGCATTCTTTGCAGGAGTCATACTTATTGGTGCACTTCTTGGCACTGTGACTTTCTGCTTTATGGGCAGCGATGAATTGTCAAGATTGTCGGTGTTTTCAAACAGTTTTGTTGACGTAAGGTCGTCAGGTGATCTTGGGGAGATACTAGTGAGATCTTTTGTCAGCTCCACAGTGTTTATAGCGGTGGTCTTTTTGTCAGGCTTTTCTGCATTGGGACAGCCGTTGGCAGCAGCGGTGCTGCTTTTGCGAGGCATGGGCTGGGGTGCGGCAATGTCGCAGCTTTACAGCCTTTATGGCAGCCGTGGTGCTTTGCTTTCAGTCGTGTTCGTGCTTTTGCCTGCGGTCATAACTGCGGCTGCACTTATGATAGCGGCGAGGGAATCAGTGGCTATGTCAAACATATTGCTGTGCATTGTTTTTTCTGATAGACAGCATAACGGACTTAGACAGACTGTGCGGTTATATGCGGTGAAGTTTCTTGTGCTTGAGGCGGCTGCGGCAGTGGCGGCAGGTCTTGAATGTCTGCTGACTGTTATTTTTGCAGGACGTATTTAGTATACAAACAAATGAAATAAAATTCGGGATTTTTTCGGGGACTATTAATTTTAAGGAGCGGTGTAATGTCTTTATTCGGTAATTACAATACCCCCGGCAGAGGTGTGCTGAAAGCCCCTCAGGAGAAAAAGGGTATTTTTAAATTTTTTGAGGTATATGGCAGACATATGTGGAAACTTATGGAGCTTAATGTGCTGTATTTTATTTTCTGCATACCGCTGACACTTATGGTGATATTGCTGCTTATGACATCAAATCCTGCATGGCTTGTCCTTGCGATACCGTCAGTACTCGTCGGACCTGCTACGGCTGCAATGACTAAGGTCTGTCGAAATTATTCGCAGGAGAGAAACGCATTCCTGTTGCATGATTTCTGGGATTCTTTCAAGAAGAATTTCAAGCAGGGCACTATAATGGGAGCAATAGACATAATCTTTGCCATAGGCTTTATTGTTGGAATACCAATGTATAAATACTGGGCGGAACAGAACTCAATGATATACATTCCGTTTATCATCTGCATAAGCTGCCTTATCGTGTTCTTTATGATGCACTTCTATATTTATCTTATGATAAGCTCAACAAATCTGAATTTGAAACAGATAATAAAGAACTCATTCTATCTTGTGAACCTTGGCATCAAGCAGTCTTTGTGGACTCTGCTGGTATCACTGATAGTGATAGTTTTGATGTATCTTTTCTTGCCGTATTCACTTTTCGTTATGCCATTCTGGCCGCTTTCTTTTATATGCTTTGTGACTTGTTTCAACTGTTATCCTGTAATAAGAAAGCACGTTATCCAGCCTTATTACGATCAGCGTGGTGAGAGCAATCCTGAGTTTGCTTATAAAGAGGTCGATCCTGACGAGCAGCTCTTTGAGGACAAGGCAGCTGAGGAAACTCCTGTCAAGACAAAGGCTAGCAGAAAAAAAGGCAAAACAATTTCATAATATAACAAAAGGACAGCTCATTTGAACTGTCCTTTTGTATTGCTATTTTTCGATCTCGCCCAGTGAAAGTGCTTTCAGATAAGCGTTTATAAATCCGTCAAGGTCGCCGTCCATAACAGCGTTTACATTGCTGTTTTCATAGCCTGTTCTGTGATCTTTAACAAGAGTGTAAGGCATAAACACATATGAACGTATCTGTGCACCCCATGCTATCTCTTTCTGAACGCCCTTGATATCCTCTATCTTTTCGAGATGTTCACGCTCTTTTATCTTGATAAGTTCCGCCTTGAGCATTTTCATTGCATAGTCCCTGTTCTGAAACTGCGAACGCTGCGTCTGGCATGATGTAACAATACCGGTAGGTATGTGGGTAAGTCTTACCGCAGATGAGGTCTTGTTGATGTGCTGTCCGCCTGCACCGCTTGCACGGTATACGTCCATTTTGATGTCCTCAGGACGGATATCTACTTCGATAGTGTCATCTATTTCAGGCATGACATCAACTGCTGAGAATGACGTGTGTCTGCTGCCTGAACTGTCAAAAGGTGAGATACGCACAAGTCTGTGTATTCCTGCCTCGCTTTTGAGATAACCGTAGGCATTTTCGCCCTCTACTATCACAGATGCACTCTTCATTCCTGCCTCTGCACCCTCCAAATAGTCAAGGGTAGTCATTTTGAAACCATGGCTCTCACACCATTTGTGATACATTCTGAAAAGCATTTCGCTCCAGTCCTGAGCCTCAGTTCCGCCTGCACCGGCATGAAAATTGATGATAGCATTGTTGTGATCGTATTCACCCGTAAGCAGCGTATCGAGCTGTGCGGCGTCAAGACCGTCCTTGAGAGTTTTCAGCTCGGACTGTATCTCATCTATCATGTCCTCGCCGCCCTCGTCAGCTGCCATTTCAATAAGCACTTCGATATCTTCAAAGGACGTCTTGAACTTGTTGTACTTTTCAAGCTTGCCCTCAAGATTTCTTGTTTCCTGTAAAACCTTCTGCGACTTCTCCATGTCGTCCCAGAAATTAGGCTCGGCAGCTTTCTCGTGAAGCTCGGCTATCCTTTCCTGAGAACGCTCAATATCGTATACGTCATGCAGCTCACTGATGACAGGTCTGAGAGCCTCAAGCTCTGACTTTAAGTTTTCTAGAAATACCATATCTTTTTCTCCTTATTTTATATCATTATATATTATAAAACTTTTTTTGTGAAAAGTAAAGGAAAAATATAAAAAAACTATAGCATTTTCCTTAAAGATGTGCTATAATGTTATCCAAAGACTTGTAAAGTCTGTTTCAATAAGAAAGGAAACCTGATATGGCTAATTATACAGGAGAAAAATGTATTTCCTGCGGAGAGGTTTTTAAAGACGGTGACGATATCGTTGTTTGCCCTGAATGTGGCACGCCTTATCACCGTGAATGTTACCTCAAAGAGGGAAAATGTATAAATGACACGCTCCACGAAAGCGGACAAAGCTGGGAGCAGTCGCAGGAAAGTTCGGATAACGAGAATATCCGTTGCATACGCTGCGGCTTTGAAAATCCGCCTGACAAGCTTTTCTGCGAAAAGTGCGGAACACCGCTTATGAAGAATGATACCACAGAGCGTCCGTTCAACGATATGGGTGCTCAGAACGGCGGTCAGCAGGCAGGTCCTGACGGACAGCCGTTTGGTCCGTTTGGCAGACAGGTGGTATTTGACAAGGATTCTGACCTTGAGGGCATAAAGCTTGATGATTATGCGAAATTTGTGAAAACAAATCCGCTCATATTTCTCTCGAATTTTATTCGTTTCGGAAAATTCGGCGGAAAGGTATCAATAAATTTTGCGGCTTTTCTTTTTCCACATCTTTATTTTCTGTTCAGAAAAATGAATCTTGTGGGTATCGTCATGCTGATAGCTACAGCGTTGCTCAATATACCGACCGCTATCGAGTATCTTTGCTCAGGCACAATGGGATTTTCACTGGATATCGGCATAAACGTCACAGGAAAAGTATTTCAAGGCATTTCCGCCGCAGCATGGTATGTTTCCATGGCACTTCAGTTTGTGGCAGGCTTTTTCGGCAACTATATGTATTATAAGTTTGCACAGAAAAAGATACGTGAGATAAGGGCCGAGGACGGTACGGAACAGGAGATAGCTGAGAAGATATCAGCAAAGGGCGGCACATCATGGGGTGCTGTTTTCCTTGGATTTGCTGTATATTCCGCAATAGTTGTATTCGGTATCTTTGGCATCACAAAGATATTTGCGTGAGTTTTACAAAAAGTTCATAAAAAAATGTCGATGACCCTTGACAGAAATTCTGTCTTGTGTTATAATAATTGAGTTATCCTTGCTTGTGCAAATTGCGGCACAGGCGAAATCCAAAAGGAGGTGCAAAAGCAATGGCAAAAATCAATGAGTCTTATGAGGCTATGGTAATTTTCAGCTCTAAGCTTGACGAGGAGGCTGTAAACACACTCACAGCTAAGTTCAACGACCTGATCGAGGCTAACGCAAGCGACGTTACACTCAGCAACTGGGGCAAGCGTAAGCTCGCTTATGCTATCAACTACGAAACAGAGGGTACTTATGTACTGTGGTCATTCACATCTAAGCCTGAGTTTCCAGCT
The DNA here is from genome assembly GCA_900539095.1 of uncultured Ruminococcus sp. Taxonomy (GTDB): domain Bacteria; phylum Bacillota; class Clostridia; order Oscillospirales; family Ruminococcaceae; genus Hominimerdicola. The sequence continues at coordinate 8,481 of UQAR01000032.1, read as the reverse complement.
GAGCTCGAGAGAATCCTCGGCATTACAGACGGCGTTATCCGTTTCTTAGTAACGATCAAGTAAGACTGCGAAAGAGGGAAAAGTTATGCTTAACAGAGTTATTTTAATGGGTAGGATCACTCAGGATCTTGAAGTAAGACAGACTCCTAGTGGAAACGCAGTTTTAAGATTCAATGTTGCAGTCGACAGACCAGTTCGTCAGGGTGCTGAAAAGCAGACTGATTTTATTACCTGCACTGCATGGGGACAGAGAGCTGAATTTATAAACAGATACTTTTCAAAGGGCAGAATGATCGCTCTTGAAGGTCAGATAAGAACAGGCTCTTATGATGATAAGAACGGTGTAAAACATTATACTACAGAAGTTAATGTTGACAGCGTATCTTTCACAGGTGAACCAAAGCAGCAGGGAACAGGTAACTATTCCAATAACTACGGAAACGGCGGTTATCAGCAGAATAATTACCAGCAGAACGATGGCGGCTATCAGCAGAATAACGGCGGATATTCACAGCCTGCAAACAATTCTAATCAGAATAACTATAACAATGCTCCGTCAAATGACGCTTTGTCTATTGGTGACCTTGCAGATTTTGAAGAAGTATTGAACGATGACGGAGTACCGTTCTAAGCAGAGAAGTTTTGAACTATATTTCTCGAAGGAGGGAAATTTACCATGGAAAAGGAAAGAAATACAAGCAGACCTATGAAGAGAGGTCGTAAGAAGGTTTGTATGTTCTGTGCAGACAGAGCTGAAAAAATCGACTATAAAGATATCGCAAAGCTCAGAAAGTGCATGACAGAGAGAGCTAAGATCCTCCCTAGACGTGTAACAGGCACTTGTGCTTATCATCAGAGAGAGCTGACAACAGCTATCAAGAGAGCACGTCACGTAGCACTTCTTCCATATGTAGCTGACTAATAGTGATTTCTATTTGGAGGTACCTTTATAGGTACCTCCTTTTTGTCTAAGGGGAAGTTTCTGAATGGGGCTTGCAAATGTATCACAAATGTGATATTATATACTAAAGCTGTATAACTAAGCATTACAGTATTTGTTAAGCTGTAAGGAAATGGAGCAACTATGAAAGATAAAACTGATGTTAAAATAAATAATATTATGCCTTGCGTTCCTACAAGAGATCTTGTGGTATTTCCGGGAATGACGATGCATTTTGATGTTGGCAGACCGAGAACTATCAAGAGCATGAAGAATGCTATGGACGGCGACGGCTTTGTTTTTCTTTGTGCACAGAAAGACGTCTACCTTGAAATGCCTGAGAAAAAGGATATGTTCAAGGTGGGAACTGTGGCAAGGGTAAGGCAGATAGTTAAAGCACCTGACGGTATATACAGGTGTCTTGTTGACGGCGTCCGCAAGGCCAGACTTGCTGAGTTTTTTCAGTATGATGACTGCTATGAGGCTGATGTAAGGCTCGTGCCTAATTATTCTAGGGACAGACTTGACGATGAAGAACAGCTTGCTGTTTTCCGTTCTGTTATGGACGAGTTTGAGCAGTACGCTAAAGTCGTGCCTAAAATGCCTGAGGAGCTTTATACTCAGATACTTTGCTCGAAAACGCCAACACAGCTCTTTGAGAGCATTGCTTTTAATATCCCGTTGCCTTTTACCGACAGACAGGGACTTCTTGAGACTCCGTCACCGTCAGAAAAGCTTGTGCTCATGCTTTCTATTCTTACAAGGGAAACCAATGTGCTGGAACTTGAAAGACGGATACATAGTCAGGTGCACTCACAGATAGAAGAAAGCCAGCGTGAGTATTATATCCGTGAGCAGATAAAGGCTCTTCAGAACGAACTCGGTGAGAATGAGGAAGGCTCTGAGGGCAGCGAGATAGAAGAGTATACCAATAAGATAAATGCTCTTGAATTGTCTGAGGAAGTCCATGAGAAACTCATGGGCGAGGTCAAGAGACTGTCTAAAATGGGTATGATGTCACAGGAGTGCGTAGTGCTGAGAAATTATCTCGACACTGTGCTTGCACTGCCGTGGAATACTGTCACAAAGGATAGAACTGACATCAAAAAAGCTAAGCAGATCCTTGACAAAGATCATTATGGCATGACAAAGGTCAAAGAGAGAATACTCGAAAATCTTGCGGTGAGAGCGTTGACGCCTGACGTAAAGGGTCAGATACTCTGTCTTGTTGGCCCTCCGGGAGTTGGTAAGACATCTGTGGCTAAGTCGGTCGCCAGGGCACTTAACCGTAAGTTTGTCCGTGTGTCACTGGGCGGAGTTAAGGACGAAAGTGATATAAGAGGTCACAGAAAGACATATGTGGGTGCAATGCCGGGCAGAATAATGAACGCAATGAAACTCGCAGGCAGTAAAAACCCTGTCGTTCTTCTTGATGAGATAGACAAGATGAGCAATGATTTCAGAGGCGACCCGTCATCTGCAATGCTAGAAGTTCTCGACAGTGAGCAGAACAACGCTTTCAGAGATCACTATATCGAAGTGCCTTTCGATCTTAGCGACGTGCTGTTTATCACTACTGCAAATACTCTTGAAACTGTTCAAGCTCCGCTCCTTGACCGTATGGAAGTCATAGAGCTTTCAAGCTATACAAGAGAAGAGAAGTTCCATATCGCAAAGGAGCATCTTATCAAAAAGCAGGAGGACAAGAACGGTCTTAAAGCAGCTCAGATACGCATTTGCAATGATGCTGTTTATAAGCTTATCGACAGCTATACAAGAGAGGCTGGCGTAAGAAACCTTGAAAGACAGATAGGTTCACTTTGCAGAAAGGCAGCCAAGGAGATAGTTGAGGACGGCGTTAAAAAGGTAACTTTCAAGGCGGATAATCTTGAAAAGTATCTCGGTCATGAAAAATATCTCCCAGATGTTATATCTGACAAGGACGCTGTTGGCTCTGTAAACGGACTGGCGTGGACGTCAGTGGGCGGAGTAGTTATGCCTTTGGAAGTGCTTGTGCTTGACGGTAAGGGCAGGATAGAGCTTACTGGCTCCCTTGGCGACGTAATGAAAGAATCTGCGAAGATAGCTGTAAGCTATTGCAGAAGTGTCGCAGACAAGTATGGCATTGATAAGGACTTTTATGAGAAAAAAGACCTTCATATACACGCTCCTGAGGGTGCTGTGCCTAAGGACGGCCCGTCCGCAGGTGTTACCATGATAACTGGTATAATCTCTGCTTTGGGCAGCATAAAGGTACGCAGTGACGTTGCTATGACAGGTGAGATAACGCTCAGCGGCAAGGTGCTGCCTATAGGCGGTCTGCGTGAAAAGACAATGGCGGCTTACAAGGCGGGCGTCAAGACTATCATAGTGCCTTTTGCTAACAAGGGTGACCTTGATGAAGTTGACGAGGCTGTAAAGCTTGGCTGTGAGTTTGTTTTTGCTAAGACCATTCAGGACGTCTTGGACGTTGCATTGGTCATTGACAAGAAAAACAGCGTGCCTCTTGAACTCCTCAGCAAAAATGAACCTGAGCGTCAGAAACTTACTGTATAGAAAGGGCAGCATATGAATTATAACAAAGCTGAATTTTATACCTCGTTTGGTAAATTTTCGCAGATACCTCGGTCTGACAGGCTTGAATTTGCTTTTTCAGGCAGGTCTAACGTGGGAAAATCTTCGCTGATAAATAAGCTGCTCAATCGAAAGAATCTGGCTAGAGTCAGCTCCATGCCGGGAAAGACTGTGACTATAAACTTTTTCTCTGTGGAAAATATTTATATCGTTGACCTGCCTGGATACGGCTATGCCAGCGTGTCAAAGTCTGAGAAAAGACAGTGGGGCAGCCTTATAGGCGGTTATCTTGATGACGGCAGCAGACAGCTTGCTCTTGTTTTTCAGCTTATAGATATGCGTCACCCACCGAGCAAAGACGATCTTATGATGATAAATTATCTCATAGACGCTGAGATACCGTTTATAATAGTGTTCACAAAGGCGGATAAGCTCAAGCCTAACGCAAGAAAAGCCCGCATGGAGGCTTTCAAGACGGAGATACCATGCTTTGAGGACATCACTTGTGTGGAATTCTCTGCGGTCACTGGCGAGGGCGTAGAAGAGCTGAGAGAGATAATCGATGACATATCTGAGGGTGCTGAAATAACGCCTCCTGAGGAGCTTGAGGGGGATATTGAGGCGGAATACTTTGATGATGATGTGGACGAGGACATTCCTGATGAGCCAAAAGCTTTTGGTGGCTTTCTTACACCTAACAGAAGAAAAAATTAAGAGTAAATAAATAAAAAATTCATAAATCTCCTTTACATTTTTCATGGCTTGTGTTAAAATATATTTATGGTTTAACACTTTACACCATGAAACGTAAAGGAGATTTTCACATGAAAGAAAAACTTGAGATCAAAAATTTAGACGATCTTTATGAGGCAGTTCTGTGCCTTGAAACTGTTGAGGAATGCAGACTGTTTTTTAAGGATCTTTGCACTATACCTGAGTTGAAAGCATTGTCACAACGTTTTCAGGTCGCAAAAATGCTCACTAAGGATCATGTTTACAGCGATATCGTAAACGAAACCGGTGCGTCAACTGCTACCATAAGCCGTGTAAACCGCTCACTTTCATATGACGGCAGCGGTGGATATAATATCGTTTTTGACAGACTGGATAAAAAGGAAGATAAATAATGAGCGGTTACGGTAGATTTGCTTATTATTATGATAGGCTTACCGAAAATGTCGATTACGGAAAAATAGCGTCACGGTGTCATGAGCTTATTGAAAAATATAGTTCTGAACATGAGGTGGTGCTTGACCTTGCCTGCGGTACAGGTTCGCTCAGCGAGGCGTTGGCACGGCTAAACTATGATGTAGTAGGCGTTGATCTGTCTGAGCAAATGCTTGAAGAGGCTATGGACAAGCGTTATGACAGCGGTCTGAACATACAGTATCTTATGCAGGATATGACTGAACTTGATCTGTATGGTGCGGTGGACGCTGTTGTTTGTGTACTTGACAGCATAAATCATTTGGAAAATGAGGAGGCTGTAAGAAAAGCTTTTGAGAGCGTTTCAAAGTATACCTGTGACGGCGGACTTTTTATATTTGATGTAAACACAGTATACAAGCATCGAAAGATACTTGCAGACAATGCTTTTTGCTATGATCTTGACGGGCTTTTCTGTGCATGGCAGAATGAACTTGGCGATGATGACAGCGTGAGCATATACCTTGACTTCTTTGAAGAGCAGGAGGACGGTTCGTATTGCCGTTTCAGTGAGGATTTTACTGAACGTATATATTCAGATGAATTTTTGACTAAGCTTATAGCTGATAACGGCTTTGAACTCATTGGTAAGTTCGACGGCTTTGAAGATAAGCCTGTGGGTGATGATACTCAGAGAGTGTTGTATGTGTGCAGGAGATTGAACAGAGGGTGATCTAATGGGAAGAATAGTAAGAGTAATAAGTAAAGACGCATCGGTAGTATGCAGTGCTATAGACGGTAAAGACATAGTTTCTCGTATTGAGGAGATACACAAGACTTCGGCAGTTGTTACGGCTGCTTTGGGCAGACTTGCTATGGGCACTTCGCTTATGGGATTTGGTCTGAAAGGTAAGGATGATTCCATAACTGTGAAAATGGACGGTGACGGTCCTACTGGTGCACTTATATGCGTTTCAGACAGCATGGGTAACGTTAAGGCGTATGTACAAAATCCAGTGGTAGAGCTGCCGCTGAATGACAAGGGCAAGCTTGATGTCAGGGGAGCTGTAGGCTCAAACGGTACACTCAGCGTGGTAAAGGATATGGGACTTAAAGAGCCTTATTGCGGACAAGTGCCGATAGTTTCAGGAGAAATTGCTGAGGATATAACTAACTATCTTGCTGTGAGCGAGCAGGTACCAAGTGTTTGTGCTCTTGGCGTACTTGTAAATCCTGATCTGACTGTGAATTGTGCAGGTGGATTTCTTATTCAGCTGCTGCCTTTTGCTCCTGAGTCAGCGATAGATCAGATAGAGAAGAATATAAATGGTATGGAGTCTGTTACAAAGCTTATAAGCAGCGGCATGACAACAGAGGATATTGCTATGAAAGCTTTGGAGGGACTTGAGCCGAACGTTCTTGATGATTTTGAGGTGAATTATCGCTGCGATTGTTCAAGAGAAAGAGTAGAGAACGCTCTTATTTCTTTGGGCAGGGCAGAGCTTGAAGACCTTTCTAAGGACGGCGGAACAGATGTGGAATGTCATTTCTGCGACAAGAAATATCATTTCACTCCTGAAGAAATTTTAGGGTTAATAAAAGAATAACATTCAATGAATATTTTATGTACACTGTTCAAATGCCCAATAATAAAGGGTTTACAGTCTCAAACTTTTTTGAGAAAATTCAAAAAAACTCTTGACAAATGGCTTTGAATAGTGTATAATAAATATCGTCGCTGAGAGATACAACTCGAAACGACAGCTACTTGGGAGCATAGCTCAGCTGGGAGAGCATCTGCCTTACAAGCAGAGGGTCACAGGTTCGAGCCCTGTTGTTCCCACCATCATTCAAGTGGCCCGGTAGCTCAGTTGGTTAGAGCGCCAGCCTGTCACGTTGGAGGTCGAGGGTTCGAGCCCCTTCCGGGTCGCTATCTTTCGCCTTGGTAGCTCAGTCGGTAGAGCAGCAGACTGAAAATCTGCGTGTCGGTGGTTCGATTCCGCCCCAAGGCACACATATTATGCGGTAGTAGCTCAGTTGGTAGAGCGCCACCTTGCCAAGGTGGAGGTCGCGGGTCCGAGCCCCGTCTACCGCTCCATTTCTTATTATGGTGCCATAGCCAAGTGGTAAGGCAAAGGTCTGCAACACCTCTATCACCAGTTCAAATCTGGTTGGCGCCTTTAAAGTATATCGAAAGTTTAAAGCTTTCGATATTTTTTGTATAATAGGAAATTCCGATTTTTGTTGGAACAATGAATGAAAATAGCCCGCACAAAGTCGGGCATGAGAACAAGATGACGCTCGTTAGAAGATATAAAAACCTTCTATACCAGCCTCATCGGCAAATAAATCATCTTCGTTTAAAAAGAAATCCATATCCAGAAGTTCATCCTCGCTCATATTGCGAATGTCCTTAGATGTCATTCCTTCTGGTGGATTGTCCATGTATTTTTTGCGTAATTCCTCGATATTAGATTTCATGGTAGTATTCCTCCTTTGAGAGGATTATATCATAGAACGTGAAAAAAGAAATCATGCAGAAGAACGCTTTCCGAAAGATTTGGACATTGCTCTCTCATAGAGTTCTTCGAGGGATACGCGCTTATGATTATAATAGAGTTCCAAAAGCTCCATTTTCTGTTTGCAATTCGGACACTCTAAAGGATCATAACCAAAAGAAGAAAGAATGGCAGTGCGCCATTGGTTGAAACTCCGGTAAATACGATGTTTGCTTTTCGAGATCGCACGATAAAGTTTTTCGTCTGTTTTTCGATGTCTGGCATATAAGCCACCATATCGAATCATTTTGAAGTGCTTCTCAGGGATATGACGAATTAATCGTTTGATAAAATCAATTGCCGGGAGAGTTTCTACAATATATTTATTATCTTCATGCCGATTGTAATGGAAGGTAACAGTATCACCATCATAGTTGTCTATTCTGGATGTAGCAATTACAGGCCGACCAAGATAACGTCCAATGTATTTGATGACTGTTTTGGAATCAGAAAGATTCGGTTTGGCATAGACATAGAAGCCCTGCTTATGGTCGTTGTAACATTTGGACTTGATTTTTTTAAAAGAAGGTCCAATTTTAGAATGCATTTCATTCAGGAGTGCAGTGCGGAACGCATTGCGAAGGTAAGAATAATTAAAATGACTGACATGACGCCAGAAGCCATCATCACTAAACCCACCTTCTGAAAGAAGGCAATGGATATGAGGATTCCATTTGAGGTCTCTGCCAAAGGTATGTAAAACCATGATAAAGCCGGGAGTGAAGTTTTTGGATTTATTAAGTTTGAAAAACATACGGGAAATGACGCTGTTAACTGCATGAAAAAGACAGTTAAGAAGGGAGCGGTCATAGAGGAAAAAATCACGGAGATTTTCATCAATGGTAAAAACACAGTGGCGATGAGCAACATTGACCAGTTTAAAAGACATATTGGTAGTGCGTTCCATGGCATATTTGTTACCACAAGTGGGACAAAAGCGGCTGTGACAACGGAAAGGGACAAATTTAAAATTGCCACAATGGGTGCAGACATACATAGCTCCGCCGAAGGAAGGATCGCCACAGCCCAACATCTTATCGATATTTTCCATCTCAGTCTTTCTGGGATGAAGAGTATATTTAATTTCTTCATAATAGTCGGTAAAGATTCTTTGTAAGATATTCATAAGTCTATTATGCAGGAAAAAGGAAGAAAAAGAAACCCCCTAACCCCTCAAGATTGAGGGGAAGGGGAGCTGAATAGGCGAAGCCTATTTTTTATTTTATGTAACGTTGCACCTGTCTCTTATACACATCTGACGCT
>UQAR01000031.1 GCA_900539095.1 uncultured Ruminococcus sp. | reverse complement strand
GAGATTCGCCTTAGTCTCGTGGGCTCGGAGATGTGTATAAGAGACAGTAGCCATTCTTACTGATTCCGACACGGCCGGCTTTCGTATCAGAGGGCATATTAAGGGCATTGTGCCAAATGGAGATATAGTGAATGTGTATGTCCCTGAGATCTTCGGCAAGGAAAAGCGTAAAACAGAGCCTTCAAAAGAAGGTCTGCTTGGAGTGGAGGGCGTTCCTGCGGATATCATCAGAGAGGCATTTGAAAAAGCAGGCATTATAGGCGAAAAGGTCAAAGACAGACCGCTTATGACAAAGACCGACCTTTACGAATTTGGTCTGAGCGGCAGACCTGACAGCAGCAGGTTAAGACAGCGTGTGTGTGAAAAGCTGTCGCTGCCTTCAAAGCTTACGGCGAACGCCCTGCTTGAGGTAGTGAATACGATGCTTGACAAGGAAAAGCTTGCGGCACTTGTTGACGAGATAGCCGCAGAAAACGATAAAGACAAGGAGAATAGCGTTGGTTAGTCTTGAATTATTATATTTCTTTCTTCCTGTTTTTATGGGAGTATATGCAGTCGCAGGAGTGCGGTTTAGAAAAGCGGTGTTCCTGCTTGGCACAGCGGCATTATGCCTTTGGATATCTCCATGGAGCATAATACCAATGGCGGTGTGTGCAGTCATTTCCTATGTCTGCGGCAGGCTTATATACCGCTTTGCAGATAAAAAAGGACTGAAAAGGCTGTGGCTCATAATATCTCTTGTCATAAATATCGCCGTGTTCCTCATCTTTGTAAGAAGTGGTCACAGTAACTATGATATAACATCGCTCTTCACAGGCAAGGGAGCAGTCATAAAGCTTTTCCCTGTGTGGGGAGCAGGAGTTTTTACTCTCCACGGTATCTCATATTGCATCGATATCTACAGAGGGGATATCCAGCCTGAGAAAAATTTTCTGCTGGTGTCGCAGTATATATGCTTTTTCCCATGCCTTAGCTGCGGACCGATCCTGAGATTTTCTGATATGAGCGAGCAGCTGAAAAAGTCTGACATATCTTCTGATAAGCTTGCCGAGGGAATAAAGCTTATGCTCATAGGCTTTGCTGAAAAGCTGTTTTTGTCAGACTCGATGTATGAAATGTGGCAGCACATAAGAGAGGTGAGCACAGATTCACTGTCCACCGCCTGTGCATGGCTTGGCATCATAGCGTTCTCCTTTGCTTTTTATTACGAGCTGAGGGGCTATGCCCATATCGCAAAGGGTCTTGGTTCAATGCTTGGCTTTGAACTTCCTGACAACTTCGACCTGCCGTTTATGTCAGCAGGCTTTAACGAGTTTATAAAACGCTTTGCCTGCACCCTCTACAGCTGGATAAAAGATTATTTTTACAGACCATTGTGCAAAAATAAAGACGGCGTGTGCCTTTGGGCATTGATATTGTCAGTGCTGTTAGGCTCGCTGTGGTATGGATTCGGCAGGCATACAATGCTTTGGGCTGCGTTTATCTGCCTTATGCTTGGCATAGAATATCTTCTTAAAAAGGTGCTTGCAGCAGTGCCGACCGGTGTGAGATGTGCCGTGATGAACGTTTTGTTCCTCATAGGTCTGCCATTCCTTGCTATCGGCGACCTGTCGGAGGCTTGCGGATATGTAGCGGCAATGTTCGGCGGCGGTAGCTTTGCAGGCGATGTTCTTGCACTTTATGTGATAAAGACAGGTGTGGCGATGTATCTTATCTGCGTTTTTTTTGCAACAGGTATCGGAAGATATCTCAAACGCAGGATAATGCAGCTGAACACCAATATCGTGTACATAATCGAACCGATGCTTACCATAGGTTTTCTTCTTCTCTGCACCGCCTTTTTAGTCGGTGGCGGAGGACATTCGCCTATGAATTTGTTTCTGAAATAAGCGAGAGGAGTGAACATTAATGAAAAAGGCTGCTGATTATATCGCAGTGAGTGCATTTTTTATAATCGTCATAATGTTTGCGGCTTATACTCTTGTGTTCAGCAGGCTTGGAAACGGCGACGATATCTCTGATAAAAAAAATATCAGGCATAACACCCAGTGCTATGTCAGCGAGAATTTTCCACTGAGTTCCAACTGGAGATCTCTCAGGACCACAGTTTTTGTCATGACAGGCAAGAAAAATTTTGACGATATCTACATACTCAATAACCGCCTTGTGGAGACCGCAGAGCATGATACAGACAGGCTTGAAAAGAATATAGCTCAGCTGAACGATTTTTCTGAGAATACCGATACGCCGGTCTATGTCATGTTAGCACCAACAGCGGCAGGCGTCTATTCGTCTAAACTTCCGGCTTATGCTGCAAAAACAGACCAGCGTGAAATGATAGACAATATCTATTATGACCTTGACAGCAAGATAGAAACTATAGATACGTTTTATCCTATGTACTCCGCAAGGAGCAATTATGTCTATTACCGCACAGACAGAAAATGGACTTCGTTCGGTGCGTATTTTGCTTATGCAGACGGAATAAAGGAGCTTGGCTTTGAACCTGTTGCGTTGTCGAACTACGATCAGGAATACACTTCCGATTCGTATTATGGCGGACTTTACAGCGAGCTTTGCTATAACAGGATAGGTGCTGACAGAGTGAACATCTTTCGTTCAAAGTATAAGACCACGGTGGATTCTGTTGAGATATACAGAGGAGATCAGGTGCTGACTTCAAACTCGGTGTATTTCAGGTCGGCTCTCAAGACCTCTGACAAAACGGCTATTTTCTTGCAGGGGGATAACTTCACGAAGGCGACCGTAAAGACAACTGTCGAGGACGCTCCTAAGCTGCTTATCATCAAAGGCAGCTATGCGAATACTCTTGTGCCGTTTCTCACCCCACATTATAGCGAGATAACTTTGGTAGATCCTGATAAGCTGAAAGAAGAGGGCAAGACCCTTTCTGACGTTGCTGATACAAGTGGATATGACCAGATATTGTTCATGTATGACTGCGACCAGTTTGCAGACGAAACTAATTTTGATCTGCTCAAATAATATGGGCTATGTACTTGAAAAAATGGAGCAGGTGTGATATAATAAAGAAAATGCCGTGCAAGGAATGTGCGGCATAATGTATGTCTGAATATTTGAGAGGGTGTTTGATGTGAGTGAGCAAAAAAACAGACTTGATCTTATTGATCTTAACGATTATCCCGTATCATGGTGGCTGAAACTTCTTGACCTTGGTCATAAGATAGTTCAGGATCCTGCCGCCTACAGCGAGGCTTGCAAGGGCAAGATAATGGGTACTCTTTTCTATGAGCCGTCAACAAGAACGCAGATGTCATTCCAGACCGCTATGCTCCGTCTTGGAGGAACGATAATCGGCTTTGATAACCCTGCTACATCTTCCGTTGCAAAGGGCGAGAATATCAAGGATACCACAAAGATAGTATCGGGCTATGCCGATATCATGGTAATGCGTCACCCGACCGCAGGCTCAGTAAAAGCTGCGGCACTCACGGCTGATTGTCCTGTTATCAACGCAGGCGACGGCGGACACCTTCACCCAACACAGACCCTTACCGATCTGCTTACACTGAGAGAAGAAAAGGGCAGACTTGATAACCTGACCATAGGTTTCTGCGGCGACCTTAAAAACGGCAGAACAGTCCATTCTCTTATAAAAGCAATGGTATGTTTCCCGAACAATAAGTTCGTGCTCGTTTCGACTTCTGAGCTTGCACTGCCGGTGTATGTCAAGGATATCCTTGAGGCGGCAGGCATGGAATATAAGGAAGTCACTGACCTTGAGGACGTTATCGGCGACCTTGATGTGCTTTACATGACAAGAATACAGAAAGAGCGTTTTGCGTCCGAGGAAGAATATCAGGCACAGAGCGGAAATTACATACTTGACACAAGAAAGCTCTCAATGGCAAAGCCTGACCTTATCGTACTTCACCCGCTGCCAAGAGTTGACGAGATAGCTATTGAGGTTGACGACGACCCAAGAGCAATGTATTTCAAGCAGGCAAAATACGGAATGTATATCAGAATGGCTTTGATACTCACAGTAATAAACGGCGACGGAGTTTCACAGCCGCTTATGAAGGGCAGAGTGCATAAGCACGTTGACTGCTCAAATCCTAACTGTATCACTCACCATGAAAAATATCTGCCGCACTGGTTCAAGGGCGACGGAACAACGCTTGTGTGTGAATATTGCGACGAGAGAACCTTGGTTGAATAAATTTATAAATGGGGTATTCATAGGCTGCTTGGCAGTCTGTGTGTGCCCTGTTTTTTATTGTGCAGATTGTATGTATTGATGTGACGATAGTGCATATGACTGTCTAAAGTGATGAAATTCTTACATAATGGTAACAAACAGCCTTGAAATAAAGACCCGTGTGTGGTATAATTTAAAGGATAATTTTTTTACAGGAGCTTTGATCAATGAATACACTTTCAGATGAGGAGTTTGAACAGATTTACGGACGAAAGCCTGTCAGAAGAGTGAAAAAGAAAAAGATATACTGGAACAGAATAATAATAGCACTGATAATACTTATCGGCATTATAATAGGTCTGGTAAAGCTGACAGCTTTGGTAGTATCAAAGATCAGAGGGGACAATACACAGAACACAAACACAGTTTTGAATAATACATCTTCAAGCAAGGCGGAGAAGGATACATCTTCGGAAGAAGAAAAGGACGATACGCCTGCGAAATATTCAAATATGGACTTTACCGTGTGCATAGACGCTGGTCACGGCGACTATGACGGCGGCACTACTGACGCCGCAGGCACTAGATATGAAAAGGACGATAACCTGAGGATAGCACTGGAAGTCCAGAAATATCTTGAAAAATACGGCGTGAATGTTGTCATGATAAGAGATGACGATTCATTCCTTGAACTTGACGAAAGATGTGAAAAGGCGAATAACGCTAAGGCGGATATGTACGTTTCACTTCACCGAAACAGCTATGACGGCGATATTTCAGGCGTTGAGGTGTGGGTAAATAATTCTGAGCCTGCTTATGACACGAAACTGGCGGAGAATATCCTCAATAACCTTGCACAGGTTGGTATATCCGAAAACAGGGGAGTGCAGTACGGCTATGTGGGCAATCCTAGCGTGAACTACTACATAAACGCAGATACTGTTATGCCAAGCTGTCTTGTTGAGCTGGGCTTTATAACTGAGGAGATAGACAACAAGCTTTTTGACGAGCACCTCACAGAGTATGGACAGGCTGTAGCTGACGGTATAGTTCAGACTGCAATAGATGTTGGTCTTGTGGACGAAAGCGGTAAAAGGCTTATGTCAGACCAGCTTATCTCGCCTGAAAAGCCTGTGAACAACAGTGACTCTTCATCAGCTGCCGTCGCTATGACAGAGCCAATGCAGACGGATACATCAAATGATGTTTACAACACTCAGGAAAACGAGTGGTACTAAAAATAAGCAAAAAATAAAGGCGGACACGGTTCGTTTCTGCAAAAGCAGAGAAAACGGTGTTCGCCATTTTTTGTTAAATTTACTAGAGCGTTTTTCTTATGAGCTTGAATTTTTCAAATTCTTCCGTCAGGTCAGCGAGAACATTTTCAAGACCTTTTTCAGAGTATTCCTCGTGATATTCAGCCACAAAGTCTTTTACCTCAGTAACGCATTTTGTGCCGTACCATACCCTGACGTAAAGTTCTTTTTCATCGCCGAGAACAGGGTCTATGCGGTAGCTGAAATTTGTGTAGTTGCTGCCCGACCATGTGTTTTTTTCTTCAAAATAGTGGAACGTTGGTATATCAAAATAACCGTGGAGCATTGCTTATTTTCCTTTCAAAAATCATTTGTTTATGATATTATATCATATCGCAGCCGATTTTTCAAGCAGTCTTAACGTATCTTAATTAAATTAACCTAAAAAACGTTTACAAATTTGTAAGGAATGTATATTGGAGAATTGTTCAAAATATGTTATAATTGATAATGGTATGACTATTTCAGCGGTTTATTGCCGCAGAAAGGACGAAATATATGAGCGTTACTATTAAAGATGTTGCAAAAGAGGCAGGTGTTTCTGTTGCAACAGTTTCAAGAGTTCTCAACGGCAGCTGCAACGTTTCTGATGAATCCACAAAGAAAGTCAATGAAACTATCGCAAAGCTGAACTATTCCCCGAATTTTTTGGGAAGAAATCTGAGAAAGTGCGAAACAAATGTCATTCTTGTAATAATGCCGACATCTGAACATTCTCTGTATTCAAAGATAGTTATGGGTATGCAGGATTATGCAGGTAAAGTCGGATATGATATCATAACTGCTGTTTCCTATTCAACTTCAACTGCCGAAACAAGACAGATGAATATGCTTTTCAACAGAACTGTTGACGGCGTAGTTCTTCTCGGTACACAGTATGACGCTGAATCGCTGAACAAGCTTGCTGAGAACTATAACGTCGCTCTTTGCTGCGAGGGCGTTGAGGGTGCGAATGTGCTCACTGTTGCGGTAGATGACGAACAGGCTGCATTTGACGCAGTGGTAACGCTTATCAAAAAGGGTCATCGCAAGATCGGCTTTATAGGCACGAAAACTGCGGCTGTGTCCTCAACTGCAAGAGAGAACGGCTATATCAGAGCCTTGAAAGAACATGGCATCGAGGTCAGGGAGGATTATTTCTATAAGGAGTCATATGATTATGACTGCGGAGAAAGAGCTTTCGAGCACTTTAATTCTCTTGAAGAAAAGCCTACAGCTATTTTTGCAGTGTCTGACCTGCTTGCTATCTCTGCAATGCATAAGGCTATAGATATGGGAGTTGAGGTAGGCAAAGATATCGCTATAATGGGTTTTGACAATATTTCCATGTGCGAGTGGATAGTCCCGACACTTTCAACTGTCGAGCAGCCGTGTTCTAAAATGGGCGAGCTTGTTGTTGCAAAGCTTATCGAGAATATGAATAAGACCACTAAGGATAATCATTATTATACTGTTGACCATAAGATAATTCTAAGACAGTCCACAGGCGACTGACCAATGTGAAAAACTTATAGGGGAGAAATGAGGCAGTTTTTCCGAAACTGCCTATTTTCTGTAAGAAAGGATTTTTTAGGGTATGGAGAAATTTACAAAAATACTTGAAACGATAGACGGCTACGTCTGGGGCTTGCCTCTTATCGTACTCATCATGTCAGTGGGAATCTTCCTTACGTTCAGACTGAGGTTGCTACAGATATTCCACCTTCCTAAGGCTCTGAAATTCATGTTTCAGAACGAAAACAGCGGTAAGGGCGAGATATCAAGCTTTGCAGCACTTTGTACTGCTTTGTCCGCTACCATAGGTACGGGAAATATCGTCGGCGTTGCTACTGCCGTGGGCGTTCTCTCAGGAGGACCTGGAGCACTTCTTTGGATGTGGATAGCAGCTCTCCTTGGTATGGCAACGAAGTATTCCGAGGGCTTTTTGGCGATAAAATACCGCCGTATGGACGCTGACGGTCACGTCTGCGGAGGACCTTTCTATTACATAGAATACGGCATGGGCAAAAAGTGGAAATGGCTCGCTAAAGTCTTTGCATTTTTTGGTGCTTGCGTTGGTCTGTTCGGTATCGGTACTTTCTCACAGGTAAACGGTATCTCATCTGCTGTTCAGGCATTTTTTGACCCTGAGAAAAAGCACACAGTAACAATATTCGGTGCTGATTACACATGGGCTGTGATAATCTCAGGTCTTATGATAACCATATTTGCCGCACTGGTAATTATCGGAGGAATAAAGAGAATATCAAGCGTTTCTCAGGTAGTCGTTCCATTCATGGCTGTGGTCTATATCGTTGCCTGCCTGTCGCTTATCCTTATAAATATTCAGAAACTGCCTCATGCAGTTGCACTTATTTTTGAACAAGCATTCAGCTTTAAGGCTGTTGCAGGCGGTTCACTGCCGACTATCTTCATTGCGATACAGAAAGGTGTCGCAAGAGGTATCTTCTCAAATGAGTCAGGACTTGGTTCTGCACCTATCGCAGCCGCAGCCGCTCAGACAAAAGAGCCTGTAAGACAGGGACTTGTTTCAATGTGCGGTACTTTTATTGACACTATCGTCGTATGTACAATGACAGGTCTTGCTATCGTCATGATGGGCAGCTTTAAGGCTATCAACCCTGTTACCGGCAAGCCTTATGAGGGCGTTGAGGTAACTGACCATGCTTTCCGCAACGGCTTTTCATTCCTGCCGTCAAGGATACCTGCGTTCATTCTTATGGGCTGCCTTGTGTTCTTTGCGTTCACAACTATACTCGGCTGGAACTATTACGGCGAAAGATGTATGGAGTATCTCTTCAACAGCAATATGAAGGTCGTTATGGTGTACAGATACCTTTATATCCTAGCAGTTTTCATCGGCCCTTACATGACTGTTTCCGCTGTTTGGACTATAGCAGATATCTTCAACGGTCTTATGGCTCTGCCGAACCTTATAGCTTTGCTGGCACTCAGCGGCGTTATAAGTAAGGATACACGACGGTATGTCGCCAAATATTCAAGGGCTAAACGAATAAATAAGCTTGCAAAAGCGTAGATATAGTGTTTATTAAAATGCAGAACTACTGAATGTGGTCCTGCATTTTTTTGTGTGGACTTTATCACCAAAAAAGACAGCGGCTATTTGTTAAAATCACCAAAAGTATTTAAAAGAGGGTAACAGTGCTTGTAACTTTGTTGACAACGATTACATTCAGTGATATAATAACTTTGTAAGAATTAAGGAAACGTTTTCGTGTGGAAAACGATCTGTAACGGAGGTTATATAGTAATGAAAAATTCCAAGCGTGTTATTGCCGGTGCAATGGCT
This sequence comes from uncultured Ruminococcus sp., assembly GCA_900539095.1. Lineage (GTDB taxonomy): Bacteria > Bacillota > Clostridia > Oscillospirales > Ruminococcaceae > Hominimerdicola. The sequence continues at coordinate 14,596 of UQAR01000031.1, read as the reverse complement.
CTCTTGTCAGCAGTGAGCGTGGCGTCATGCGGCAGCTCATCAGGCAGCAGCTCAAGCAGCTCTTATGTTGATAAGGTAAAAGTAGCAAGCACCGATGATATTGCTACTATCCCTGATGGTTCGGAAAAGGAGTTGGAGTGGCTTTCTTATTTTGACATCAACCCAACTAAGAAAGAGCCTGAGAAGAGAACAGACCTTACACTTTTTGAGGAAAAGGGCGGAAAGATCAAGTATTCTCAGACTTCTTCAATGAATAAGTACGATAAGCTTGCAGCAAGACTTATGTCAAACGATCCACCTGATATGTTCTGGTATGAGCAGTCAATGACATTCCCTGCAAACTGTATCAAGGAAATGTTCCAGCCTGTTGATGATATCGTTGATTTCGACAGTGCAATGTGGAGCGATGTAAAGGACGTTGCCGAGCAGTTCACTCTTAACGGCAAGCACTTTGTTGCTCCTATCAACTTCCTGCCTGGTTCTGTTATCACATATGATAAGTCCATGATCGACGCTGCCGGTCTTGACGATCCATATGAGCTTTATCAGAACGGCGAGTGGGATTGGAACACTTGGTATGATATGATGTCAGAGTATTGCGAGGGTGCGTCAGCTGACGAGGAGAGATACGGCGTAAACGGTTGGTTCGCTCCATTTATCTTCCAGTCGACAGGTAAGACTCTTATCACTTATGACGCTGATAAGGACGAGTATGTTTCTAATCTGAATGACGCTGACTTTGTAAGAGCATCTGATCTGCTCTATGATATAGCAAAGAACGGTATGTACTATTCTGACTGGGTAGGACAGGCTGGCGACGCATTCAAGAAGAATATCCTCTTCTATGCAATGGGACCATGGGCGTCAACAGGTACACATTCACCTAAGGACGGCGACAACTGGGGCGTAGTTCCAATGCCAAAGGATCCTAACTCTGATACGCTTTATACAACTATCGATATGAATGCGTATATGTGGGTAAAGGGTTCAACAAAGAACGACGCTATGAAGTGCTGGCTCGAGTGTGCAAAGATAGTTTATACTCAGGATACATATAAGGATATCGAGAAGGAAAAGTTCTTTGTAAACAATCCTAACTGGACAGAAGATATGTATAACGTAGCTTACGTTGACCTTGTTACAGACAAGTTCACTAAGATATTTGACCCTGGCTATGGTATCTCCACCACTCTGTCAGATAACGACGCTGCAACAAATGATACTAAGGAGGCTGTTATCCCTTATCTGTATACTTCAGTTATGAAGACAGACGAGAACGGCTCACAGTATACATGGACACAGCTCAAAGAGCAGTATAAGGGCACTGTTGATTCAGAGCTTAAAACTCTCAACGAGCAGTATCACGCATATTTGGAAAAGAATAAGTAATATAACTTGCCATATAAAGACGGACGGAATTTATTTCGCCCGTCTTTTTTTGTTGTAATGTAAAAGAAAATGTGATATAATCATATATGCACATTAAGAATTATTTAAGAAATATGTTGAGCTGTTTTTAATGAACGTGCCTTATAATAATAAACGTAAAAGAAAGGACCAAGTCGATATGGATATTAAAGAACCTGTGATTCTTGTTGTAGACGATGATAAAGATATAGTTGGAGCTATCGCAAAGCTGCTTGAAATGGAGGGCTATAAGGTAATAAAAGCCTATGACGGTCTGGAGGCTTTGGAAAAGCTCACAGAGAACAGCGTTCAGCTTATACTCATTGACGTCATGATGCCTAAGCTGGACGGACTTTCTACAATGATGAAAATAAGGGCAACGGAAAATATCCCGATACTTGTGCTCTCTGCAAAATCAGAAGATACAGATAAAGTGCTGGGGCTTTCAATGGGTGCAGACGATTATATCACAAAGCCTTATAACCCAATGGAGCTTGTGGCAAGAGTCAGGAGCAATCTGAGAAGATATATGCAACTTGGTGCTATCGATACGGCAAACAAAACGGATATTATAGAAATAGGCGGACTGGAGCTTGACATTCAGGCGAAAAGCCTAAAGGTTGACGGAGAACCTGTCAAGCTCACCGCTACGGAGCTTAAAATTCTTGAGCTGCTCATGAAAAACGCAGGCAGGATATTTTCTGCCGAGGAGATCTATTCAAAGGTATGGAACGAGGACGCTTATGCCGTTGAAAATACGGTAATGGTACATATTCGTCACATCAGAGAGAAAATAGAGATAAACCCTAGAGAGCCGAAATACTTGAAGGTGGTGTGGGGAATTGGCTACAAAATCGAGAAAATTTGAGCAGGCGAACTGGTTTAAAGCTTTATCGGCTAAAAAGACAAGGACTATAGCATTTATTCTTGCCTGCGTTATTGCAGGTGGATTTTGCCTGTCTGTGGTGCTTTATGCTCACAGCCACGCTGACAACAGCAGCAAATCTTATCTTAAATCAGAAAGCTATAAAGTCGCATCTAATGAGATGTATGAGGAGCTGTGCGTCACAGCGTCAGCCTATCTCAGATATGTTGACGACCAGTGGAATTACACAGAGCCTAAACACCTGCTCAATGACTATCTGAACTATCTTGACTATAACCGCTATAAATACAAAAAGACAGAAGACGGTATACGGCTTGTAGACAGTCAGTTTGATTACTATGTGGGAATTACTCAAAATGGCAAAACAAGATATCTGTCAAATATAAAAGATATAAAAAACTATGACAGCGAAACGGATAGGATAGACGCTTTTAAATCGTCGCACAAGAACTATATACTTCGCCGTAATAACGAGATAATGAGCGACAGAACTTCATCAGGGCAAATAGTTGACTACTATTACAACACCGCTGAGTATCTTGACGCTGTGACCGAGGAATTTTATGCCGACAACCTTGTACCTGTGGGCGGCAGTTATTATGATAACTACGGCAGATATTTCTACAATTATGGCAATTATGATCCAATAGCTTTTTATAATGTTGACTCATCATACAATGCAAGAAAAGGTCTTGACCTTAGAAATGGTTTGAAATATTCAGAAAGACTGCAAGATGACGAAACAGACGGGAATTATTACAGCAGCGACGGTAATTACTATTATGATGAAGATTATGACTATGGCTTTTATGAGGACGATTACGGAAACGCATGGGCAAAATGTGAAAATCTTTACGACCTGTCTGACTATAAGGCAACAGATAATGATGATACAGGGATAACGGTGTTCTTTGCACCTAAAGCCGAAAGGCTCACGGCAATGGAAAAAGAATATACCGAGGCTTTGAATGATATGTACCGTGCAAAGCTGCTTATGGTCATTCTCGGTGGTATCGAGTTTATCCTTGTGTGCTATCTGCTCACAATATGTGCCTATAATGCAGAGCCTGAAAGCGAAGAACGCTGGAAACAGAACAGTTTTCTGAAAAAAGTGCCGACAGAAGTGTATCTTATCATAATGGCACTGACAATTACCTTTGCTATCGGTTTCTTTGTTAGCTGGAACTATTATGTAAGCAATACAAAAGATGTTTTCGGCAGTGCGTTTGCAAACGCTACATTCAGAAATGTTTTGGCAGCAGCGTTGTTTGCACTGGCATATCTTGCAGGCTTTGGTTCGCTTACACAGATCGTAGGCAAAATAAAGACCAAAAGCATATTCAAAGAAAGTCTTATTTGCAGACTTTGCAAATTTTTGTGGCACAAATACAAAGAAACATCACTGTATCACTATTTTCATGGTCTTCCACTTGGAGTAAAGCTTACTTGGAAGTTCATACTTATATTCGTTGGAATTTTTGTTGTGATGTCTAGTGGATTGACGATGTTAATTTTGTTGGCGGTAGAAATTGTTCTGTGTATATCAACGCTTCGTGACTTCTCACAGCTTTCAAAACTCAGCAAACAGATAGACAGCCTTGGTGAGGAAAAGCCATATGAGGGCAAGATAAGAAAAACTTCGCCTGTTTACGCAGAATATGAAAAACTCAACTCTGTTCAAGATAAGGTGAGAGAGTCAGTTGAGCAGCAGATACAGTCTGAGCGTTTGAAGATAGAACTTGTCACCAACGTTTCACATGATTTAAAAACGCCGCTGACTTCCATTATCAGCTACATTGACTTGCTAAAGAAAATGGACCTCGATGATGAGGCTGCAAGCTATGTGAAGATACTTGACAAAAAGGCACAGAAACTCAAGGGTATCGTATCTGACGTGTTCAGTATCGCAAAAGCCACAAGCGGCGTTGACGTGAACCTTACAAAGCTTGATTTTGTAATGCTTTTAAATCAGTGCATTGCAGACGCAGAGGATAAGATAGCTGACAGCGGCAAGACAGTAAAGATAAACATAAATGCCAACAGTGCAATGGTAATGGGCGACGGCGACAAGCTTTACAGAGTGTTCCAAAACATTGTAGACAATGCTCTGAACTACTCCATGGACGGCACAAGGATATTCCTTGATGTGTACAAAAAAACGGACAGGATAGTATTTGCCGAGAAGAACATTTCGGCAACGCCGATAAACTTCACGGAAGAAGAGATACTAGAGAGGTTCGTGCGTGGAGATAAATCACGAACCGACGGCGGCAGCGGTCTTGGGCTTTCAATATCAAAGAGCTTTACAGAGGCGTGCGGCGGCACGTTCAACATAGAGATAGACGGAGATATGTTCAAGGCGACAGTTGAAATGCCGATAATTCAGGAAGACAAGGCGGAAACGTCTGAGGACGAAAATAAATAGGGCGAAAATAAAAAGCGGTGCTTTCATAGTACCGCTTTTTTGTATCTAATGTCGAAAAATGTAGATAAAAAGTTAGGGGTATTTTGTATAATATTTAGATAATTTATTGCAAAATATCTAGCAATGTGTTATAATTAGACAGAGATATCAAAATAAAACATTACTGGCATTTTGCTGAAGGGGGAGTGAACTAAATGAACATTACGGAGAAAACATTGTATTCTCTTATGGCTAAAACAGGAGAAAACTCATCTGAATGGCTGCCATTGATTCAGCATTTGCAGGATACTGCGGACATGATGAGCTATCTTTGTGATGAATTTATTTCACCTTCATTTGCAAAAGCTTGCGGGTTAGAACCGGACGAGTTTAGAAAGCTTGTTATTTTTCTGGCTGCAGTCCATGATATCGGCAAAGCGACAGAGGTATTTCAATATAAGATAGGAAAAAATCTGCCTGAAAGAAGATCGGCACTGGAATCAGCTGGCATTGTATTTCCTGACTACTATGTTAAGGAAAATGCAGTTAAAACTCCTCATGCTCTAGCAGGCGAGGAGATACTCAACTTACTGGGCTGTCCTGAATGTGTAAGTGCGGTAGTCGGTGCTCACCATGGTGTGCCGGCGGAAAGTGTACAAGATCTGTCACAGCCTGCAAGAGATATTGTTTTATATGAAAATTATTATGGCTATGACAAAGGTAACATTGAGGTCTTTCAGAGTATCTGGCAGATGATTTTGGATATGGCTCTTGATGTTGCAGGACTTTCAGATGTCGGCGAATTGCCGCAAATAGGACGCTCGTCACAAATGCTGCTGTGCGGTCTGCTGATAATGGCGGATTGGCTTGCAAGCAACACTAAGCTTTTTCCTCTTTTGTCTGTGGAGGACCTCAAACCTGACGACAAGCTTAGGGCTGAACACGCTTGGGCAAAGCTTGATTTTCCACAGATGTGGAATCCTGAGAGAACAGTAATATCTAACGAGGATTTCAAAGAAACTTTTGGCTTTGAACCACGTTCGGTACAGTCAGAGGTGCTGAAAATAGTTGAAAACACTGCCAAGCCCGGTATATACATTTTGGAGGCACCAATGGGCTGCGGAAAGACAGAAACAGTCCTTGCTGCAAGCGAGATGTTGGGAGCAAAATGCGGTAAAAACGGCGTTTTTTTTGGACTTCCTACTCAGGCGACTGCAAATGGTATTTTTTCAAGAATACTGAACTGGGCAGAAACGCAGTCCACGGAGTTATATCACTCTGTTCAGCTTACCCACGGAAGTGCAGCACTCAATCCTCTGTTTCAGAACATACAAAGGGGCATACCTAAGGAGGAAAGCGACAGCGGACTGATAATACATAATTGGTTTTGTGACAGCAAAAAAGCGTGTCTTGCAGATTTTGTAACAGCAACGGTAGACCAAATGCTGATGCTTGCTTTGAAACGAAAACACGTTATGCTACTTCACCTTGGATTGTCAGAAAAGGTCGTTGTCATTGATGAGGTCCATGCCTATGATGCCTACATGAGCGAGTATCTTGAAATGGCATTGCAGTGGCTCGGTCGCTATAATACCCCTGTTATACTGCTGTCTGCAACACTGCCGTCATCAAGACGAATGGCACTTGTCCGTGCCTATCTTGGCATAAGAAAGTCTGATGATAAATTTGAAAAAGAGCAGGGCTATCCTCTGCTCACATGGACAGACGGCAAAGATATCTGTCAGCAGCGACTGAGCTATGACGGAGCACATAAAACTGTGTCAGTCAAGACCTGCGTTAGTGACGATGTTGTGCAGCTTGTGAAAAATGTAACAGAGAATGGCGGCTGTGTAGGTGTTATAGTGAATACCGTAAGGCGTGCACAGATGTTTGCCGAACTTTTGCAAAACTGCGGTGATGTGCTGTTGTATCATGCACAGTTCCTGCTGCCTGACCGTGCAAAAAAAGAGAAACAGCTAGTTGAACTTGTTGGCAAAAAGAGTACGCCTGAAAGCAGGAGCGGTCTTGTGGTCGTGGGCACGCAGGTGCTTGAACAATCCCTTGATATTGATTTCGATATGCTCATCACGGATATGTGCCCTATGGACTTGCTGTTGCAGCGAATGGGCAGACTTCACAGACATGAACGTGGAGTGCGGCCTGATACAGCAAAAACGCCTGTCTGCTATGTTATTACAGATGAGTATACAAATATGGAATCAGCGTCAAGAAAAATATACAGCCATTGGCTTATCAATAAAACGGCTGACACTTTGCCAGACAGCATCACACTGCCTGACGATATCTCACCGCTTGTTCAAGAGGTTTATAGTGCAGCAAGCGATGATAAGTATTATGATGATTACATTAACGATCAGAAGAAAAGAATGGGCAGGGCAGACAGTTTCAGGATCAGTAAGCCAAAGGGCGATAGTATCCACGGTCTGCTTTCAAAACCGGTTGAAACTGCTGATGAACAGCTTGCACAGGCGGCAGTGCGTGACGGTATATCTTCATTTGACGTATTGCTTATGCGGCTAAGTGCTGATGAGAAAATTCATTTTCTGCCTGACCAGTATGGCGGTGCAGAGGTATCAGAGTGTCCTGATGATGAAGAATGTCGCCGAATAGCTGAACAAAAACTGCGACTTCCAACTATGTTTTGTCAGCCATGGAATATCAATAGAAATATAGCAGAGTTGGAAAATCAGTGCAGTAAGTATATAACAAGCTGGCAAAATTCACCGTGGCTCAAAGGTCAGCTGGTGTTGTTTCTTGATGATGATCTTAACTGTGAACTGTTTGGGTATTCTCTGCATTACAGCTTTGAAAAAGGTCTTGAATTTACTAAAAAGGAGGAGTGCGAATGAATGAGATAGAATTTAATTTGCTGGACGAACCATGGATAAGAGTAATGGACAGCGACTGTCAGATAAAAGAAGTTTCTCTTGAAGATGCACTATTGAACGCACACGAATATAAAGCCTTAAAGGGCGAGATGCCAACGCAGGATATAGTCATACTTCGACTTATGCTGGCTGTTGTGCATACTGTCTTTTCAAGGGTGGATATTGACGGCGATGAGTCTGAGTTTGAGGACGCAGATGATGCAGTGGATATGTGGAAGAGCCTATGGAACAACAAGAAGTTACCTGAAAAGCCGGTCAAAGAGTATCTTGAAAAATGGCATGACCGTTTTTGGCTTTTTCACCCTGAAAGACCATTTGGGCAAATGGCAGGGCTGACATACGGAACAGAATATGGTGCACCAAAGCTTAATGGTGAGATATCTGAAAGCGGCAACAAAACAAGAATATTTTCTGCATATTCAGGAGAACAAAAAAGCCGTCTTACATATGCTCAGGCTGCTAGGTGGCTATTGTATGTAAACTCATTTGATGATACATCTGCTAAGCCTACTAAAGAGGGTAAGGAAAAGGCAGGCGGAAAGCTGTCGTCACCAGGTGCAGGCTGGCTCGGTAAACTTGGGATAGTTTATCTTAATGGAAAGAACCTTTTTGAAACGCTCATGTTAAATCTTGTGCTTATCAACAATGATAACATTGAGAAAGAAGAACACCCATTGTGGGAGCGTGATGTTCCACCAACGGCAGAACGAAGAGAAATACCTTATCCTACTGACCTTGCAGAGCTTTATACTTTGCAGTCAAGACGTATGTTGCTGAAACGTGAGGACAACCATGTCGTTGGCTATTATCTTATTGGCGGCGACTTTTTCGCAAAAGAAAATGCTTTTGTTGAACCTATGACAGTATGGAGAACGCCTAGCAAGGCAACTGACCCATATAATCCTAAACGGCATGATTCAGCAAAGCAAATGTGGCGAGAGTTTTCTGTTCTTTATGATAACGCAGACAACAACCATGTGGCAGGCATTATCAAGTGGTTCAAATTCATATCTGCAAAAGTTAAGCTGCCTATAATGACTACATCTATTGTGTCTGTACAATATGGTGACAAAGACTTTTTCGTGCAGAATGTTTTTGGCGACTCCCTTGAAATGAACTCCCAAATACTCACAGACATAGGCAGGGCGTATCGTGAAGAAATTAAGTTTGAGATAAGCAGATGTGAAGAGCTTGCTGATAAGATAAGCAGGCTTGCCGGCAATCTGTATCTTTCCTCAGGCGGAACGAGCGGAAGCAAGGCAAGCCCTGATAAAACATACAGAAGTACAAGAGCAAACGCAAAGTCACAGCTATACTATCGCCTTGACCTGCCTTTCCGCAGTTGGCTTTCTTCACTTGACCCTGAAAGTGATAATAAGCAGGAAAAGTTTGAACAGTGGCAGGATACTGCAAAGAAGATAACTCTTGATCTTGGCAAAGAGCTTGTTGCGGCAGCAGGTGACGCCGCAATGGTCGGGCATATGATAGATAAGACGATATATTCAGCTCCAAAGGCTTATAACAGCTTTCTGCGTGATGTTTCAAAGATATATCAGAAAATATGATGTTTATAAAAGCGAGGTGAAAATATGGAAGAGATAAAACTTGTAAGAGAAGAAATGTACAAAAGAGTGCAGGAGCTTATCAGGCAAAAAAACACAAGCGGCGGTAGAGCAGCATTGGCAAAGCTACGCCGTGGCATTGGCAAAAAGCCGGGTGAAATGCCTGAATTGTGGGGAGTGTTTCTAAATAAAATGTCCCCTGAACTTTTCAGCAGAACTGGTGAACCAAGCAGGGCTGAATGGGCAATATATATTTCGCTGACTATGTTTGCTCTTCATCAGCAGGGAAGTTCCGATACAGTTCATTGTGAGGGAAGATTCCTTGGACGTGCAGCTGCTGATCTTATGGAAGAGAAAACTGATGAAAGCAGAGAACGTATCATGCGGAGGTTTGGACCTGTTGTTACTGCCAAAGATATGCCTGAACTTTCGCATCATATAAGAGGTCTAGTGCAGCTTTTCAAGGCAAAGGGTGTTAAGCTCGATTACGTCAGACTTGCAGAGGACCTGTATTGGTTTCAAGATACTAACAAGAGAAAAAACGTCCAGCTTAAATGGGGACAGGATTTTTATTATGAAAAAGGAGAAGAATTATCATGAGTATTTATGTTGATATACACGTTTTACAGACCGTACCGCCAAGCTGCGTCAATCGTGACGATACTGGCAGCCCAAAAACAGCCGTTTATGGCGGCACAACAAGAGCAAGGGTATCATCACAGGCTTGGAAACACGCCATGAGAGGCGATTTCAGAAAAATGTTTGCCACAGAAGAACTTGGCGTGCGTTCTCTTAAAGTCGTATCACTTGTTGCTGACGAGATAGCTGCAATAGACAGCACTATCAGCGAAAAGACAAGAAACAAGAAAGCTGCGGAGGCTCTTAAAGCCGCAGGAATAAGTATCAAATCAACGAAAGATGACGATATAGAAAAAGCAGACGCACTGTTCTTTATGAGCAATAAGCAGGCAAAAGAGATCGCAAAACTTGTGTGCGACGGCGAAGAAGATAAAAATGCTTATAAAAAAGCTCTGAAAGATAATCCGTCAGTAGATATCGCATTGTTCGGAAGAATGGCAGCAAGTGACCCTACGCTCAACTATGATGCCGCTGCACAGGTGGCTCATGCTATTTCTACACATACTATACAGAACGAGTATGATTATTTCACCGCAGTTGATGACCTTCAGGACGATGACAACGCTGGTGCAGGACATCTTGGAACAGTTGAATTTAATTCCTCCACACTCTATCGCTACGCAAACGTAAATGTAAGTGAGCTTGCCAAGACCCTTGACGGCGTGTCTGACGCAGCAGATGTTGTAAGGAAGTACGTTGAAACTTTCGTACTCTCAATGCCGACAGGCAAGGAAAATACCTTTGCAAACCGTACTTTCCCTGACGCTGTTTATGTGACAGTTCGTAATGACCAGCCTGTAAACCTTTGCGGAGCATTTGAAAGACCTGTAAGAGCCTCAGAAGAGGGTTATGCAGCAGAGTCTGAAAACAGGCTCGTGGAGTATGCTAAAAAGGTATATGATAACTTTGCAGCAAAGCCGGAAGTATCTTTCTGTGTTGGTGACAAGCTTTCTGAGATAGCCGAGAAGAAGTCATTTCCTGAACTTCTTGATACGCTTGCCATGTATATCAGTGAGCAGACAGGAAAGGCGTAAAGGCAATGGCAGTATTATTGCTGAGGCTTGCCGCACCGTTGCAAGCGTGGGGCAGCAGTTCAAAGTTCATTGTGCGTTCAACTGAGCGTGAACCTACCAAAAGCGGAGTTATAGGAATGATAGCGGCTGCTATGGGTATACAGCGTAATGATGATGCTAAAAAGCTTGCACCTCTTGCACAGCTGCGTTTTGGCGTTCGTGCAGACAAAGAAGGAATACTGTTAAAGGATTTCCATATGGTGCATGGTTATAAAATAGCAGATGTTACTGAGCGTTACTATCTTTCAGACGCAGTTTTTCTTGCTGTCCTTGAATGTGATGATAAGAAGTTGTTGGAAGAAATAGCAGCTGCACTGCAAAAGCCTGTTTATCCGCTGTATCTTGGCAGAAAGTCGTGTCCGCCTACACTGCCCGTGGTTCTTGGGGTCAAAGATGAGGATATGCTTACCGCTCTGAAAAATGAGCCGTTTCTGTATGAAAATGGCCGCCGCAAAAACGTCCGTATCTCGTATGAAGTCTCATCAGGCGGGGCAATGGTGCAGGACGTACCGCTGTCATTTTCACAGCTCCACAGAAAGCATGGCTGGCGAATGAAACGTGAAGAACTGTTTATCGTGGATAAAAATGCAGAGCATGACGCATTTTCTGAATTGTGAGGTGCAGTATGTATTTAACAAGAATAAAACTTGATATGACCAAAACAAATACAATGCAGGCATTGGTTTGTCCGAGTAAGTTTCATGGTGCTATCGAAAGTGCTGAACCTGAAGGCAGAACACGAAAACTTTGGAGAATAGACGAGCTTGGCGGAGAAAAATATCTGCTGATATTATCTGAAAAAGCATTTGACTTTTCAAACGTTTCTGAGCAGTTCGGTTCAGAAAAACCACAGTCTAAAAGCTATGACACTCTTCTTGAAAGAGTAAAAAACGGCGGCAAATGGAGATTTCGTCTTAAAGCAAATCCCGTTATCCATAAGAAAGATCCAAAGACCGACAGGGGAAAACCTATAGCACTTGTCGGCAATAAACAGCAGGAAGAATGGCTGAAAAAGCAGGCTTTGAGAAATGGCTTTTCCCTAGAGGACGGACTGTGGCTCGTAACAGAATCAAAGTGGTATGATTTCAAAAAGGGCAGCGGAAGAAATCATGTGAGGATACTTTCTGTAACATATGAAGGCTTGCTCACAGTAACCAACGAAGAGCTTTTTAAGGCAGCACTTGTACAAGGCATAGGCCGTGAAAAGGCATTCGGATTAGGAATGTTGACGATAGTTGGAGCAAGATAATGGCAGAACAAAATGGCATCAAGAAACCTGATCTCCATGCTCTGCCTACTATAAGCGACAGAATGACGTTTATTTATCTTGAACATTGCAAGGTAAGCCGTGAAAACGGTGCAGTCACTGCCACAGATCTTGACGGCACCGTTTATATTCCTGCGGCAGCGATAACAGTGCTGCTGTTAGGTCCGGGCACTGACGTGTCCCACCGTGCAATGGAACTTATCGGCGACATGGGCATAAGTGTGATATGGGTAGGTGAGCATGGGGTTCGGTATTATGCCCATGGCAGGGCGTTAAATTCACACAGCACAATGCTTGAAAAGCAGGCAAAGCTTTTTTCTAACGTCAGAAGTCACCTTAATGTTGTGCGGAAAATGTATGAAATGAGGTTTGAGGATGAGGACACTTCAGGTCTGACTTTGCAGCAGCTCCGTGGCCGTGAAGGTTCAAGAATGAGGAAGATCTATCGTGAACAGGCAAAGAAGTGGAATGTACCTTGGGACGGAAGAAGATATGATGCTGAAGATTTCTCATCAGGCGACCCTGTCAATCAAGCACTTTCAGCAGGAAACGTATGCTTGTATGGACTTGCATCGGCAGTCATTACAGCACTTGGCTGCTCTGTAGGCCTTGGCTTTATACACGTTGGTCATGAGTTTTCTTTTGCATATGACATTGCCGACCTTTACAAAGCGGAAATAACCATACCCCTTGCCTTTGAACTTGGTTCACAAGATTCACCTGATCTGCCTGATGTTATGAGGCGGCGTGTACGCACGGTATTTTCTCAAACGCACCTTATCGAACGAATGGTAAAGGACGTAAAATATCTTTTAAATGATACTCAGGAGCAGGATGACATTGACGCCGTGTATTTGTGGGACGATCTTAAAGACCACGTTGAATATGGCATATCATACGGTAAACATGAAGATGATGAGGCCGAAGAATGGTAGTTCTTACAATGACGAACTGTCCGCCTAAGCTGAGAGGTGATCTGTCTAAATGGCTGCTTGAGATCAATACAGGAGTGTACGTTGGCAATGTTAATGCAAGAGTTCGTGAGCTGATTTGGAAAAGGGTCTGTGAGAACATTAAAGATGGACAAGCGACAATGGTTTTCCCTGCTAATAATGAGCAGCATATGGACTTTTATGTGCATAATACCAGCTGGCAGCCTGTTGATCTTGACGGCATCAAGCTTATGAAACATCCAAGAACCTCATACGATCAGAATGAGCCGCTCAAATCTGGTTTCAGCAACGCGGCAAAGCGTCAAATGGGTTTAAGAAAGAGCAGACAAAAAGCTGCCAATAGGGATAATTCATTTGTTATTATTGACATTGAAACGACAGGTCTGTCAGCTGAAACTGATGAGATAATTGAAATAGGTGCTATCCGTGTCGTAAATGGAAAAAAAGCCGAGGAATATGAGCAGCTGATCTGTGTTGACAAGAAAATCCCACAGAATATAAGTGCTCTAACAGGCATTACACAAGAACAGATAAATGAAAATGGCAAGCCGATACAAGAGGTGTTGCCAAGCTTGATAGACTTTATAAACGATAGTGAAGTGGTTGGCTATAATGTAGATTTTGACCGTGAGTTTCTGTTAGCCCAGTGCGACAAACTGGGCATGGATATCACAAAGGTAAAGTTTACAGACGTAATGGTGACTATCAAAAACAAACTCAAAGGCATGAGAAGTTACAAGCTCGAATCAGTTGCCAAGAGATTGGGTATTAAAACCAAGCAGCAGCACCGAGCCCTTGAAGATTGTCATTTGCTGTATCAGGTCTATTGCAAACTAAATGAAAATGGTTGACCGTGCTTTTAAAAAGCACGATTTTACGGGATCTTTTTAGTCTTTTCCCCGCATACGCAGGGGTGATCCTCAATGATTTTATCGAACAACGTACGGACAAGACTTTTCCCCGCATACGCAGGGGTGATCCCAGGGGTGTTCGGTGTACAAGTCGCTCTGATCGCTTTTCCCCGCATACGCAGGGGTGATCCTATTTAAAGTATCTTAACGAATGAATATATTAACTTTTCCCCGCATACGCAGGGGTGATCCTTACGTGACGATCGTGCTTGCACATTCGTCACGCTTTTCCCCGCATACGCAGGGGTGATCCCAGAGGTAAAAGAAAGCCAGTCAAATATAATTGCTTTTCCCCGCATACGCAGGGGTGATCCTTGGATTTCCTTGGCAATTAGGATAAGTGATCTCTTTTCCCCGCATACGCAGGGGTGATCCCTGTGAGTGATTATGACATTCTTTGTGCCTCAACTTTTCCCCGCATACGCAGGGGTGATCCCAATCCTATAATCATTGCCCCTAATGTGAAACTCTTTTCCCCGCATACGCAGGGGTGATCCTGTATATGTACTTAGGGGAAGCGGATAACCCACCTTTTCCCCGCATACGCAGGGGTGATCCTAACTTCCGATAAACGTTCCTATCAGG
>UQAR01000030.1 GCA_900539095.1 uncultured Ruminococcus sp. | reverse complement strand
GAGATTCGCCTTAGTCTCGTGGGCTCGGAGATGTGTATAAGAGACAGGTATTATGAGGACGGCCGTGAGATCAACCCAGAGATCATGGCAGAGATCAACGAGTACATTGTAAAGATGGAAGAGATCACAGGCAAGAAGTTCGGCGACAAGGAGAACCCACTCCTCGTTTCTGTACGTTCAGGTGCTAGAGCATCAATGCCTGGTATGATGGATACTATCCTTAACCTCGGTCTGAACGAAGAAGTAGTTAATACTATCGCTGCTCAGTCAGGTAACCCAAGATGGGCTTGGGACTGCTACAGAAGATTCATCCAGATGTATTCTGACGTAGTTATGGAAGTTGGTAAGAAGTATTTTGAAGAGCTTATCGACGAAATGAAGGCTAAGAAGGGTGTTAAGCAGGACGTTGAGCTGGACGCTGACGATCTGAAGGAACTGGCTAACCAGTTCAAGGCTGAATACAAGTCCAAGATAGGCACAGACTTCCCAACTGATCCTAAGGAGCAGCTCATGGGAGCTATCAAGGCTGTATTCCGTTCATGGGACAACCCAAGAGCTAACGTATACAGAAGAGACAATGATATCCCTTATTCATGGGGTACAGCAGTAAACGTTCAGTCCATGGCATTCGGTAACATGGGTGACGACTGCGGTACAGGTGTTGCATTCACAAGAGACCCAGCTACAGGTGCTAAGGGTCTGTTCGGTGAGTTCCTTACAAACGCACAGGGCGAGGACGTTGTTGCCGGCGTTCGTACACCAATGCACATCTCTGAGATGGAGCAGAAGTTCCCAGAGGCATTCGCTGAGTTCAACAAGGTTTGCAAGACACTTGAAGATCACTACAGAGATATGCAGGATATGGAGTTCACTGTTGAGCATGGTAAGCTTTATATGCTCCAGACAAGAAACGGTAAGAGAACTGCACAGGCTGCTCTCAAGATCGCTTGTGACCTCGTTGATGAGGGCATGAGAACTGAGGAAGAGGCTGTTGCAATGATCGACCCAAGAAACCTCGACACACTTCTCCACCCACAGTTCGATGCAAAGGCTCTGAAGGCTGCTACTCCTATGGGCAAGGGCCTTGGTGCTTCACCAGGAGCTGCTTGTGGTAAGATCGTATTCACAGCTGATGACGCTGAGGCTTGGAACGAGAAGGGCGAGAAGGTCGTTCTTGTAAGACTTGAGACATCACCTGAGGATATCACAGGTATGAAGGCTTCACAGGGTATCCTGACAGTTAGAGGCGGTATGACATCACACGCAGCCGTTGTTGCTCGTGGTATGGGTACTTGCTGCGTATCTGGCTGCTCAGAGATCGTTATGGACGAGGCTAACAAGAAGTTCACACTCGCAGGCAAGGAGTTCCACGAGGGTGACTATATTTCAATCGACGGTTCAACAGGTAACATCTATGATGGTATCATTCCAACTGTTGACGCTACAATCGCTGGCGAGTTCGGCAGAATCATGGGCTGGGCTGACAAGTTCAGAACAATGAAGGTTAGAACAAACGCAGATACTCCTGCTGACGCTAAGAAGGCAAGAGAGCTGGGTGCTGAGGGTATCGGTCTTTGCCGTACAGAGCATATGTTCTTTGATCCTGAGAGAATCGCTGCATTCAGAGAGATGATCTGCTCAGATACAGTTGAGGAGAGAGAGGCTGCTCTTGCTAAGATCGAGCCAATGCAGCAGGCTGACTTCGAGGCTCTTTATGAGGCACTTGAGGGTAACCCTGTAACTATCAGATTCCTTGACCCACCACTTCACGAGTTCGTACCAACAGAAGAGGCTGATATCGAGGCTCTTGCTAAGGCACAGAACAAGTCTGTTGAGACTATCAAGGCTATCATCGCATCACTCCACGAGTTCAACCCAATGATGGGTCACCGTGGCTGCCGTCTTGCAGTAACATATCCTGAGATCGCAAAGATGCAGACAAAGGCTGTTATCAAGGCTGCTATCAACGTTAAGAAGAATCACCCAGACTGGACAGTTGAGCCAGAGATCATGATCCCACTGGTTGGCGATGTTAAGGAGCTCAAGTACGTTAAGAAGGTAGTTGTTGAGACTGCTGACGAAGAGATCAAGGCTGCTGGTTCTGACCTCAAGTACGAAGTTGGTACAATGATCGAGATCCCAAGAGCTGCTCTTACAGCTGACGAGATCGCTAAGGAAGCTGACTTCTTCTGCTTTGGTACTAACGACCTTACACAGATGACATTCGGTTTCTCAAGAGATGACGCTGGTAAGTTCCTCAATGCTTACTATGACGCTAAGATCTACGAGAACGATCCATTTGCTAAGCTCGATCAGGACGGCGTAGGCAAGCTCATGGAAATGGCTATCAAGCTTGGTAAGCCAGTTAATCCAAAGCTCCACTGCGGTATCTGCGGCGAGCACGGCGGTGACCCAACATCTGTTGAGTTCTGCAACAAGATCGGTCTTGACTATGTATCTTGCTCACCATTCAGAGTGCCAATCGCTAGACTTGCTGCTGCACAGGCTGCTATTGCTGACAAGAAGTAATTCTTGCAGAGTTTAGTGCAATTCTGAACAGATAATAAAAATTTCACCCCGTGTCGTATGATGCGGGGTGTTTTTATTGTGCCGGCGGCGTTTGACAAGAGTGAAAAACTGTGGTATAATTAGAGCGTGAGCGAGCTATGCGATAGCGTAAACGTTCTAGGTTTATGAGGAAAGTCCGAGCATCACAGAGCAGGATAGCTGATAACGTCAGCCGAGGGTGACCTTAGAGCCAGTGCAACAGAGATATACCGCCAATTTATTGGTAAGGGTGGAAAGGCGGGGTAAGAGCCCACCAGAATGGCAGAGATGTCATTGCTATGTAAACCTTATCCGATGCAACACCAATGGTAGCCTGCAAGTCAATGGCTGCTCGTCAGACTTGGGACTATAGGTGGCTAGAGCTGTGCGGCGACGTACAGTCCAGATAGATTATCGCACTCGACAAAACTCGGCTTATCGGTTCGGTCACATTTGCTCCGTCAGTTAAACTTTTTAAGCTTAATTGTCGGGGCTTGTTTTTTAATAATATATAAATTTGATAGTTCATTTTGTACATTATAAATAAATTTTCATAATTACTCTTGTGGTTTTACGGAAAATATGTTATAATAACAGTGGTCATATTTATCTTCGTGAAGGAGGGCTGTTTAAATGGATATTTCATCTGAAACATATAATAAGACACTTGAAAGCTTTTTGAAAATACTCGAAAGTGATGACAGATTCGATAATGTATGCGAGAATTTTTTGAAAAGCATTTGCGGTACACTAAATGTTCAGGCGGCTACGGTAACTGTTTCAGGTTATGAAAATTCTGAGCCCCTGAGTTATGAATGGATAGCCGACACGCAAAAATATTCGGTATTCACTTTTGATAAGGCTTTTAACAGTAATAAATATGAGGCAATGAAAATATCCCTTACAAAGACTGGTATCCATGTTACTGACAAGGCTCACCCTCAGGGTGAAATGGAGATCTCTCTGCGTGGGGTGGTGTATCCTTGCTCGCTCACTTGTGCGGTGAAGGATTCAAATAAATATGTGGCGTTTTTTAACATTCTCTCCAGCGACCCTGAAAGGGTGTGGTCTGAGGAAGAGATAAAGCTGGCGTCACGGCTGACATACATACTTTCCGGTATGCTCCACACCAGAAGAGCGGCTGAGCACGCTGAAAGCACGGCAAGAACGCTCACTGACGTTATGGATAACATGAATTCATACGTCCTTGCGGTGGCTGAGGACAGCGGCGAGATAGTTTTTGCAAGCAAGGGCTTTGAACAGTATTTCGGAAATATAGTTGGCAAAAAGGAAAGGGAAGTGTTCTGCAAAACATGGTGCAACCTGCCTGCACATCAGGAGGGCAAGCTTTTCGGCGGAGAGTATTACTCCGAGATCATGGACAAATGGTTCAATGTGTCGGAAAAGCTTATTAAGTGGCATGACGGCAGAACTATCAGACTTTGCACGCTAAACGATATTTCTGAGAAGATAAACTACGAGAGAGTTATTGAGAAACAGGTGTTTTATGACAATCTGACGGGGCTGCCTAACAGGTTCAGCCTTGACAAGAGCATACATGGCATTATCGAAAGCGATGAAAGCAGCACTGTTATGCTTATTGACCTTGATAACTTCAAGAATATAAACGACAGCTACGGTCATAACAACGGCGACAGACTGCTCAAGGAGATAGGCAATTTCTTTGTTGCCTTTGCTGAGAACAATCAGAAACTCAGTATTTTCAGATTCGGCAGTGATGAGTTCGTTGTGCTGTTAAGAGATCAGGATCAGACTGAGATCGACGAGATATGCAAGAAGATACATAACAAGTTCAACAGCGAGTGGCAGATAGCAAACAGTTCCTGTTACTGCACTTGCTCAATGGGCGTCGCTAAGTTTCCTAAGCTTGACGATACTGTAAACACGGTACTCAAGAGGATAGACCTTGCTATTTCCTATGCTAAAAAGCAGGGCAAGAACTGCACGATAAATTATAACGAAACTATCGGCAGGATACTTTCAAGACAGATAGACCTTGAGAGGCTTATGCACAAGGATATCACAAACGGATTTGCACATTTCAGTGCGTATTATCAGCCGATATTCAGCAGCTTGGAAAAGAAACTTGTGGGCTGTGAGGCTCTTATGAGGTGGAATCCACCTGAGTTCG
This sequence comes from uncultured Ruminococcus sp., assembly GCA_900539095.1. GTDB lineage: Bacteria > Bacillota > Clostridia > Oscillospirales > Ruminococcaceae > Hominimerdicola. The sequence goes on along the minus strand of UQAR01000030.1, from coordinate 19,048 downwards.
GTCAGGTTTCCCCGTCTGAGTTCATTCCTATGGCGGAAAGACTGGGATATATCAACCTGCTGGGCGAAAATATGATAAGAATAGCAGGCAAGCAGTGCAGAAAATGGGTAGACGCAGGACTTGATCTGAAAATGAACATCAATCTTTCGGTAGGTCAGCTTATCGAGCCTGATTTTCTTGACAAGATAGATTCGCTTTTTGAGGAAACGGGTGCACCGCCTGAGAATATCTGCTTTGAGGTAACAGAGAGCCTTGCTATCAACGACATGGAAAAAATGAAAGAGCTGCTCAGGCACATCACAGACAAGGGCGTAAAGATCGCACTTGATGACTTCGGCACGGGATATTCTTCATTGAACTGCATAAAGGAAATGCCGCTGAATACTATAAAGATAGACAAGTCGTTTATTGACGACATTGCGAAAAATCCTAATACTGCGGTGTTTGTGAAGATGATAGTAAATCTTTCACATGACTTGCATATCGCAGTTTGTGCAGAGGGTGTTGAGGAGCAGGTACAGTTCGACATACTCAAAGGCCTTGAAACGGACGTTATTCAGGGTTATTATTTCGGCAGACCTATGCCGTCTGACAAATTTGAGGAAAAGTTCCTTAACGAAAAGCTCAATGTGGCTAGGTAACGGCTCATAGTGACACTGACCGTCGGGCGTGTAACCCGACGGTTTTATGTAATATGGTAAGATGATAATATCAAAAAGTAAAAAGGGGAAAGCTTATGAATGATGAGAAAAAAGACTTGAACAACCAGCCTGAGGAGAGCGGCAAAAAGGGCATAAACAAAAAGCTGCTTATCGCTTTTGCGGGCATGGGTGCTGTTATAGTGGGGCTTGTTATCGCACTGATACTGGTGGCGACATCGAACGGCAAGCACAATGACAGCTCAGTATCAAAGGCTGAGAGCAGTTCGGAGGCAGTTTCTGAGGCTGAGGACAGCAGTGATGAGGAATCCGAGGTTGATAGCAGTGAAGACGAGTCTGAGCCTGATGGGGAGGACGAAAGCTCTGAGGAGAGCAAGGACGATAAAAAGGAAAAGGGTTTCATAATCTCGTATTCAGGTGACAACAGCTGGCAGGACGGTGACAAGGTCATGACCGGCATGGAGATAGGCATTGAAAACAACTCCGATGAGGCTGTGAAGGAATGGACGCTGGAGCTTGAGATAGATGAGCTTAAAAGCTGTGACGGCTGGAACGGCAACTTTAAGGTCAAAGGCAACAAGCTGACGGTCACGAATGTTGACTATAATGGAGAGATCGCAAAGGGTGGTTCTACTTCTATCGGCTGTAATATCGGCACGGGCACAAAGCTTAATGTGAAGTCTGCTAAGCTTAACGGTGTGGACTGCACGGTGAAAAAGGGCAAGGTGGCTCAGAACAATAACAATAATAACAATAATAATCAGAACAACGGCGACGAAAAGGTCACGGAAAAGGACGTTAAAAAGCTTTTGGAGCGTACTTCAAAGGCCAAACAGGGTGACGACTGGCTGCATACTGACGGAAACAAGATACTTGACAAGGACGGCAAGGAGGTTTGGCTCACCGGTGTGAACTGGTTCGGCTACAACACGGGCACGAACACCTTTGACGGTCTTTGGAACAGCGAGCTTGTGTCCTCGGTGGAGGCTATCGCTGACCACGGTTTTAACCTTATAAGAGTGCCTATGTCGGCGGAGCTTATAAATCAGTGGTCGGAGGGAGAATATCCTCAGGCGAACTACAATAATGCTTACAATGAAGAGCTCAACTCAATGAACAGCCTTGAGATATTTGACTATTTCCTCAAACTGGCGGAAGAAAACGGCTTGAAGGTAATGCCTGATATTCATTCGGCTGAAACAAATGCAAGCGGTCACACGGTAAATCTTTGGTGCACTGATAAGGTCACTGTGAAGGATTACTACCATGCTGTGGAGTGGCTGGCTGACAGATACAAGGGCAATGACACTATTATCGCATTCGACCTGAAAAATGAACCTCACGGCAAGCCGAACGAGGGTGACGCTGCGGCAATATGGAACGATTCAAAGGACGCAAACAACTGGAAGTATGTTGCTGAAACGGCAGCAAAAAAGGTGCTTGCAAAGAACCCTAACCTGCTCATAATGGTGGAGGGTACAGAGATATATCCTAAGAACATCAAGAAAAACGGCGATTATTCTTCAACAAACAGTGATGATTATTACTTCAACTGGTGGGGCGGAAACCTCAGGGGAGTAAAGGACTATCCTATCGACCTTGGCAAGTATCAGGATAAGTTGGTGTATTCGCCGCACGATTACGGGCCGACGGTTTATCAGCAGCCGTGGTTCGAGGGGGATTATACCTACAATAGCCTTATGAAAGACTGTTGGAAGGACAACTGGTTCTACATTCAGGAGGACAATATCGCACCGCTGCTCATTGGCGAGTGGGGCGGCTTTATGACAGAGCCTAACCTCACATGGATGACATACATGAGAAAGCTTATAAAGGACAATCATGTGAACCACACATTCTGGTGCTTTAACGCAAACTCAGGCGACACGGGCGGACTTGTAAAGGACGACTTTGTCACATGGGACGAGGAAAAGTATGACTTTGTCAAGGAAGTTCTTTGGCAGGAGGGCGGAAAATTCGTTGGTCTTGACCATGCGATACCACTTGGCGACAATGGAATGACCCTCAGCAAGGCAAAGGGTCTATAACAAAAATAACGGACGAGGTTTTGAAACTTCGTCCGTTTTGTTTTTTATCGTTTATCGCCCATAAAGAACAGTGCAAGTGTTCCCGGCCCTGAATGTGAACCTATGACTGAACCTGTGTAGCAGATGTGCACGGTGGTCTTTTTGCCTAACTTTTTTCGCATAAGGTCGGCGGCGTATTCGGCGTCAGAAAGGCAGTCGCCATGACAGATAGCCACAGTGGAGTTATCCCAGCTGCCCATGCGTTCGCACATCATATCGACGAGTTTGTCGATAGACTGTTTTCTGCCTCTTATTTTGCCCACAGGGATAAGATGACCGTCATTGTCAACGTGCAAAAGCGGCTTGATGCCAAGAATCGAGCCTGCGACGGCGGCGGTCTTTGAAACTCTTCCTCCACGGTGGAGATATTTCAGGTCATCAACTGTGAAAACATGGCAGAGGTGAAGTCTGTTATCTTCAAGCCATTTTGCAAGCTCGTCAATGGAAAGCCCCTGCTTTTTCTTTTCGTCAGTCTTTATAAGAAGAAGTCCCTCGCCTGTTGAGGCACAGAGGGAGTCGATGCAAATTATTTTTCCCTCAGGATATTTTTCCATTACGCTGTCCCGTGCTATGCAGGAGGTGTTGAAACTTCCGCTCAGTCCTGATGAAAAGCCGAGATAAAGCACGTCATAGCCTGCGGCAAGCTCCCTTTCAAAAGCCTCTTCATATTCGGCAAGACCGATTTGTGCGGTCTTTGTCACTGCACCGTTTCGCATTTCAGAATAAAACTCAGGCAGAGTCATTTCGTCTTTGCTTTTCACAACGCCGTTTACCTCAAATGAAAAGTCCAGCAGGGTGACGTCCATATTTTTTAATATATCCTCCGACAGGTCACAAGTAGAGTCGGAATAAAGTTTGTATTTTCTGTCAGACATTTTTTATCCTCCTTTGCCCTAGGCAACAGTATCTGAGAATATTATAACATATGAGCAGGCTTTTGTTCAACATCCATGAAATGAGTTTTGTAAACTTTTTATGAACACAGCTGTTTGCGTAGCTGAGCGACGGTGAGGGTATTTTCAGATATAGATACAGAGAAGTCACGGCAGCTTGAGGAAATGAGCATATCGCTTATTCGGTTCTCTATCATGGCGGTGATGATGTGGCGTATCTCTCGTGCAGAACCGCTTTTTGACAGGGCTTGAGAGGCGATAAAAGGATAGACTTCAGGCTGGCAGGTTAGGGAGCAGTCAAGTTCAGCAAGCTTTTTTTCAAGGGCGGAAAGCTCAAGGCGTGTGATGTTTTCCATGTCGGTCAGGGTCAGGTCGTTGAAAACTATCACCTCGTCTATCCTGCCCAGAAGTTCGGGTGACATAAAGCTTTTAAGCTCGGCGAGCATGGCTTTTTTCTTTGCGTTTTGGTCGGTCTTGCTGCTTGAAAAGCCCACGGTCTTGGTTTCAGAAAGCTTTTTCACGCCGATATTGGAGGTCATTATTATAAGGACGTTTGAAAATGACACCGTTCGCCCTGAAGAGTCGGTCAGGCAGCCGTCTTCAAGTATCTGCAAAAGCAGATTGTAGATGTCAGGGTGAGCCTTTTCTATCTCGTCAAGGAGAAGAACGCAGTATGGCTTGCGGCGTATCTGCTCGGTGAGCCTGCCGCCCTCGTCAAAGCCCACATATCCCGGCGGCGAGCCGATAAGCTTTGAAACGCTGTGCCGCTCCATATATTCTGACATATCAAGCTTTACAATGGCGTCATCTCTGCCGAAAAGTGATTTGGCAAGATCCTTTGCAAGCTGGCTTTTTCCAACGCCTGTTGGACCGAGAAACACAAAGCTGCCCACAGGTCGGTCGCTGCCCTTTAGTCCTGAACGGCAGCGGCGTACCGCAGAGCAAAGTGACTTTATGGCAGACTGCTGACCAACGATGCTTTCGCTCAGCTTGCTTTCAAGACCGTTGAGCAGCGTTGCCTCGTCCTGACCGATATCTGCACAGTTTATTCCTGTGAGCGATGAAACAACGCTGTCGATGTGTCTTTTTTCAAGGGGGATACGCTTTGGTCGGCACTCTGTTATGGCGGTGAGGTATTCGTCACGGGTGAGTTTGCCTTTTACATAATCGTTGAAAGCGTCAGATATCTTTTCCCCTGAATTGTTTCCGCTGTGCTCTATCACCGCACAGGCACACGCCTCGTCGAGGATATCTATAGCTTTGTCAGGGAAAAACCTGTCGGTGACATATCGTGCGGCAAGCTTTACGGCATATGGGATAAGGTCAGGGGAGATGTCAACGCTGTGGTGCTGCTCATATTTGTCAGTAAGTCCGCTTAGGATACGGCAGGTCTGGCTTTGGGTAGGTTCTTCTATTTTTACTTTCTGAAAGCGGCGTTCCATTGCAGAGTCTTTTTCTATGCTGCGGCGGTATTCTTCAAAGGTCGTTGCACCGATAAGTTGCAGACCTCCTCTTGCAAGCTGCGGCTTTAGTATATTTGCGGCGTCTATCGCCCCTTCGGCTGCTCCTGCACCCATTATGTTGTGCAGCTCGTCAATGAAAAGTATCACGTTCCCAGCCTTTTCCGCCTCGTCCATGCAGCATTTCAGACGCTCCTCAAAGTCGCCACGGTATTTTGCACCTGCAAGCAGGGTAGTCATATCCAGTGAAAAAATACGCTTTGAGGACAGTGACGGCGGAACTTCTCCAAGCATTATTTTTTTCGCAAGCCCCTCCACAACGGCGGTCTTTCCCACGCCAGCCTCGCCAACAAGGCAGGGATTGTTCTTTGTGCGGCGGCAGAGTATCTCCATTATACGCTCGGTCTCAGCCTCTCGACCTATGCATGGGTCGAACTTTTCACACTCGCTTTTGCGTGTCAGTTCTCTTCCATAGTGTTCAAGGGTCTTGAGCTTTGGATAATTCCTGTCGGTGAAGATATTCGGCTCGTTGCCCGAAAGTGCACAGTCGTTATACATTTTGTTGCAGTTCACGCCAAGCTGCTGCAATATCTCAAAGGCACAGCAGTCGCTGCGGCGGAGCATCATGGCGAGAATGTATTCTGTTCCTGCGATACCGCCGCCCATGCTTTCGCAAAGCCTTTGTGCACCACGCAGCACTGCCGAGGCATTTGGCGTGATATCGCTTTTGGTCAGACGGCATGGCGTGCCCCTGCCAATGATGTACTCTATCTGCTCTTCTATCCTTTGTGCCGTAACTTCGTGCCGCAGCAGCACGGCACAGGCTGTGGAATCTTCCTCATAGGCGGCAGAGAGCAGGATATGTTCAGTGCCGATATAAGTGTGACCCCAGCTGCCAGCCAGAGTGACGGCGTTATTCACAAGCTCTCGTGCCCGTGGTGTAAAGCTTTCGCTATCAAAAAACTGATCGTTCATAAAGTTCACCCCTTAAAAATGTTCAAGGCTGCTGCCTCAGCTACATTCTTGACAGTTTTGCATCTTAATATTCCTGACGCTTATCAGTCGCTTTTATATTCTTATGCACAGGACAAATTCTGCTTGCAGATTATTTTTGTAACACATTTTCGGCGGCGTCATAAACTGTACTATAAAGCAACGGAGCAAAGTTCCTGCTTTATAAATCTTAACAAAAAAGGAGATTTCATTTATGAACGGTTGTGGATTTGGCGGTTGCTGGTGGATCATTATCCTTATTCTCATATTCTGCTGCTGTGGTTGCGGTGGCTGTGGAAACGGTTGCGGCGGTTGCGGTGGCTGTGGAAACGGCTGCGGCGGTTGTGGCTGTGACAATGGTTGCGGCGGCTGCGGATGCTGATCTGACGGCAAATAAAAGGCGGCGGAGCATTACGCTCTGCCGCTTTTTTCTGCTTATTCTTTTTCAAGACGCTTTTCAAGGCGTTTTACGATAGTTTTAAGTGCTTTTATGCGGGCATATTTTTTATCGTTGCCCTCAAGTATGGTCCAAGGTGCTATCTCGGTGGAGGTGAGGGACGTCATGCGGTCTACATATTCCTCGTAGGTATCCCACTTTTCACGGTTACGCCAGTCCTCATCTGTTATCTTCCAACGCTTTTCAGGCGTGTTTTCACGTTCCTTAAATCGGCGATACTGCTCGTCTTTGTCAACATTGACCCAGAACTTTATTATCTCTGCACCCCAGTCATGGAGCTGGCTTTCAAACTCGTTTATCTCACGGTATGCCATGTTCACACGCTCTTCAGGGGTAAGCTTTTCTATAGGCTCGACCATTACTCTGCCATACCATGTGCGGTCAAAGATAGTGAAGTGACCGTTTTTTTCAAGGCGTGTCCAAAAACGCCACAGATAATGCCTTGCAAGCTCTGATGGCTCGGGAGCGGCGATAGGGTGGACTTCATAGCCTCGTGGGTCAAGGGCGGCGGCAAGGCGTTTGATGTTTCCGCCTTTTCCTGCTGCGTCCCAGCCCTCATAGCATATTATCACAGGTATTTTCTTTTGATAGCAGAGATTTTGCAGCTTGAAAAGCTTGTCTTGATATTTTTTTAGCTTTTTCTCATACTCTTCCTCATCAAGCTGTTTGTCCATATCAACGTCTTTAATGGCAGGAGCCTTTACGGTCTTGAACTCAGGATAGTTGTATCCGCAGGTATCAAACTGCGGTTCAGGCTCATAGCGGCTGCCGTTTGCTTTTGCAGTAACCGCTGCACTCACTGCATTTGTGACCGCCGAGAGCACTTCAAGCTCAGCGGAGGCACGTTCGTTTGCTCCCACGCAGGTCCAAGGTGCAAAGGCGGTATTCGTGCTTTCCAGCATTTTATCATATTTGCGGAAAAACTTATCGTATTTTTCCATGTTCTTTATATCGTGGCTTTCCACACGCCAGCTTGTCACGGTGGAATCCTCCAGCTTTTCGATACGCTTTTTCTGCTCATCTTCTGTGATATGCAGGAAGATTTTCACGAGAACATAGCCGTCGTCAGCAAGTTGTCTTTCAAAGGTGCGGATATCATCAAGCCTTTTATCTCTTGTGTCTTTGTCTATCTCGCCGTACATACAAGCGTTCACGGTGTCACGATACCAGCTGCGGTCGAGGATAAGAAACTCGCCTTTTTTCGGCAGCGTCTGCCAGTAACGCCACAGCCATGGCATACGCTTTTCCTGCTCATTCGGTGCACGGTAGGAAACCACCTTGTAAAAACGTGGGTCAAGAGAGCGTATGAGCTTTGCTATCATTGAGCCTTTGCCTGCCGCTGACCAGCCGTCAAAGGTGATTATAACAGGCACGCCTGCGGATTTTATTTTGTTTTCAAGCATGGAAAGCTGCTCTTTCAGTTCTTTTAGCTGTTCGGATATTTCCGCCTTTTCGGTATTTTTCTGTATAACTTTTTCAAGCATTTTTGTTTCTCCTTTTTTCTCAAATTGTTATAAGCATAGCTTAATTTATTTGATTTATGTATATTATACACAATTTATCTTTAATTGTATATAGACATTTTTCATGAAAATGCCGACTTGTTTTTGTTAATACGGAGTTAATATTATTGGTTTATACTAAACTAATATAATAATTTTTGCAAAGGACGGCAGTGATATGTCAAAAAAAGAAGAAAAGGACATTAATATATCAAGGCTTGACAAAAGTCTGGAGGGTCAGGGTCTGCTGGAGGACGCTGATGACGCTGAATATGAACGCACACTGGCTCAGCAAAGGCGTGAGGCAGAGGAGCGTGAGCGTCAGGCTTTAGAGCAGGCGGAGGCTGAAAAGCGTGAGCGTGAACGTCAGGAAGAAAAGGAACGTGAACGCAGGCTCGCTCAGGAACGTATCGAACTTATGAAACTCAAAAGCGGCGTTATTGACGAAAGCGAGTCCACCATAAAGGAAGAGCACGACCAAATAAGAGAGCTGCACGGATTTGAAAAGGTATCGAACTTTTTTTATCACAACAAGGTGTGGATAATATTTGCGATTTTTATAATAGCGGTCACGGCGTTTATTGCTATTGACGCTGCAAGGCGTGAAAAGGCTGACCTCACGGTGCTTATGATAGCGAATAACGGTCTTGAGGCACGTCAGGACGAGTTGGAGGAGTTCTTTGAGAAATACACAGACGATTTTGACGGCAACGGTTATGTTCACGTTGATGTTATCATTATACCGCTAAATTCCCATAGCGACGATTATCAGCAGCAGAATGTGAACAGCACGAAGTTTATGGCTCAGCTACAGGGCGGCGAATCTATACTTGTTATAACAGACTCAAACACTGACGAGGATTTCAAGGAGATCATGACCCCTGACCTGCCGAAAGAGTTCCCGAACAACAAGTATGTTGATGACATGGGCATGAGCTGGAACATGGAAGTCATGGCAGAGGCTCTTAACTATGAGAATATGCCAAATGATGTTCATCTTTGCATGAGAACGCCAGTGCAGACCCTTGGTGACTCAAAGGAAACAATGCAGGAGAATTATGACAAGTCATTCAAGGTGTTCAAGAGGATAGTTGACGATATGACTGAGAAAGCCGAGGCGGCAGGCGACAAGGGCTTGACCACTGAGCCTGTTCATTATGATGACAGCAGTTCAGATAGCACAGACAGTACGGTAAATTCAGAAAACAAATAAAAATAGCGGACAGTCGAATGGCTGTCCGCTTTGTATTTGTATCAATAATTGTAATATGTGTTGTCCTGATAATAGTTATCTGCCGTGTAGCCGCCCTGCTGGTCTGTTTGCGTATCGGAACCGCTCAGGCTTGAGCAATTCTGATCTTCGGCGTATTTGTAATCAGATGTGACACCAAGATATTCTTCAAGGCAAAGACCGCTCTTTGTTACCGCCTGAGCTTTTTCCTTGCCGAGATAGCGGATATGCCACGGCTCGTACACATAGCCGGTCTTGTCCTCTTTTCCCTCAGGATAGCGGATAATAAAGCCATACTCAGCACAATGCTCGGCGAGCCAGTTTGCCTCAGGAGTGCCTGCAAAGCTGTTCTCGGTGGTGTTTACATCAAAGGTCAGACCTGTCTGATGCTCGGAATGTCCCGGTCGTGAGGAAACCTCGTCGGCAGCCTCAGTGCCACGCTCCCACGCATAGGAGTTATAAAGAGATTCCTGATCCTGATATGAGCGATAGCTTGAGTTCACAAACAGCGTTATGCCGTCCTCTGCGGCGGCAGCTGCCATATCGTCAAAGGCGTTTTGTGCCACTGTGCTCACACCCGGAGCGTAATCAGAGGGCAGGGAATAGGTCTTGTTCACAATAAGAATACCGTCAACAAAAGTCATGCCGTTTGACTGCTCAATTTTATGCTCGGTCTTTTCAGGGGTCGCCTTGCTGCTGTCTGAGGCTTTCTTTTTGGTGGTAGTGCTTTTAGCCTCTGCCTGCTTTACGCTGTCGCTCTGAGATGATGACGCTGACGGAGCGTTGCCGTTGTCAGACTTTCCACCGCAGGCTTTCACTGAGATTATTATTATCAGCAGCAGTGCAACAAGTGCGATAACACGGTTACGCATGACACGTCTGTGATCTGCGGCACGTCTTTCTGCACGACGTTTTTCCATTTCACGACGTTTTTTTTCATATTCCTCGTCAGAATATTCGTTGTGTTCGTCAGGCTGTTCGTTCACATTCTGGGGATCGTTATTGTTTTTTATCTGATCGTTCATAAATATCCTCTTTTTGTAAATAGTTTTATTACGTCCAAGTTAAAAGGCAGCACCGCTCAAGATCGTGCGGCACTGCCTTTATTATATCACATTTGTTTATACTTTTCAAGTCGGATATTGTCGTCTTATTTCATAACATAAACATAGCATTGATATAGCGGCATAGATTCGTATTCATCATTATCTGGGTCATTCCACATATGGTCTTTTCTTTCCTGAACTATATCATCATGGAAAAAGCAAACACCAAGATATGTGTAATCTTCCAAGCCGTTGATCAGATTGTCACCGTAAGAGAGACCGAAGCTTGCATTATTTTTTAACCAAGTAAAAAGCTCTGTGTATGCCTCGTCATAGTCTGAAACACAGCTGTTGTTTGCTGTGAATTGTCGTATTTTGCTGTTGTTAGGCAGACCGACCTCAGAGAGATGTTCGTATACGTTGCCAATGCCTTGGCAGTAGTCGTCCATTTGATACAGGCTCTTTTGCAGACATTCATCAAGCTGTCCGCTTGCACGGAGTGGTTTCAGACCATATTTCTCACGGAGAGGATTTACATAATCGAGCAGGTCAAGGGTCATCTGACTTGCACCATCAGGGGAGTAATATTCAGGCTCGACAGGCTCGTCCTGCTGAGTATTTTCTGTGTTTTCCTGCGGTATATCCTGCTGTATCTCAGGCTCAGTCACTTTTTCTGTAGTGGTAGTGGTGGTGACTGCGGCGGCTTTTGACTCTGCTAATGCCGCCCCTTCTGCAATATCTGACGCAAGTGCAGACTTGTCAGGCTCAGGTTTTGTGGTAGTGGTCGCAGCGGTCGTGGTAGTAGCAGGCGGTAGTGTAGTTGTCACCGTGGTAGTGGGCTGGGGTGGAATATCATCTTTTTGGACGGCGGTGTTCTTGTTGACACTGCTGTTATATGCTAAGCCACCGAACACAACCGCAGAGCCCATTACTACTGCTGCGATCGGGGCAGCCAATTTAGGTCTGATAGTAACTTTCTTTTGGGTCCTAAGCTCAATATCTTTTCGTTGATTTATTTCGCTCATACAGCCAAAGCAGAAAATTGCGTCATCATGCAGTTCTCTGCCGCAGTTTGGACATTTCTTCACTTCTTGAGCCGCCTCCTTACTTTATCAAGTGCCTTAAAAAGCTCTTCGGCTGAACGATATCGGTCATCAGGGTTTATGGACAGGCACTTTTTTATTATTTTAAGCAGCTTTTTGTTTTCGCAAAGCTTTATAGACGGGTGCTCGCCTGTTATGAGCACGTTCAGAAGAATGGCAAGTGAGTAAATGTCTGTTCTTGCGTCAGACTGCTGCAATCCGAACTGCTCAGGTGCGGCAAAGCCCACTGTGCCCAGCACTTGTGTGTCTGCATTTTTATCGGTCTTATAAATTTTTGAGATATCAAAATCAATAATCTTGACATTATTGTCATCGCATATTATAATATTATCAGGCTTTATGTCACGGTGGACGATACCGCTGCTGTGAAGGGCATAAAGTCCCTGACATATGCAGCAGACTATGTTCACGGCTGTGTATTTAGAAAGCGTTCCGCCGTTCACATACTCGGTGAGGGTCATTCCTTCGCAGTATTCTTCATATATAACAAATGCTTTATCGTTCTGGGAGATCTCGTATATGCGGCAGAGAAAAGGATTGTTTATCCTTGCAAGTTTCTGATACACCGAAACGTCAGCAGGCTTGTAGAGGGTATGGCGTATCATTTTTGTTCCAAATTCATTTTCAAGAATAACCTTTTCGTGCTTGCTGTTTTTTAAAAGATAGTTTTTGCAGTCGAACATTTTGCCTATCTGTTCGGTTTCAAGGTCATACAAGCTTTTTTCAGACATATATTCATCTCCAATATAGAATAAAAATTATAGGAAGGAAACAGGTAACATGAAATCAACATCAGCACTTATGAATGAACTTAACGGAAGTGAAGATATCAGTGCTTTTCTCAGCAAAAACAAAGAATCTCTTGACACTCAGAGCTTTGCGGACTATCTTTGCAGGCTTGTTAAAGAGCATAAAACCACAAAGATAGAAGTGATAAGGCAGGCACAGCTCAATCAGATATACGGTTATCAGATATTTGCAGGCACAAGGCTGCCGGGAAAAGACAAGATAATAGCCATTGCTCTTGCGATGAAACTTGATGTTGACACTGTTCAGCGGTTGCTGACCCTTGCAGGAGAGCCTCAGCTTTACGCAAAGAACGCCCGTGACTGTATCCTTATAGATGCCATAAACAAGGGCATCGATGTGGCAGAGCTTAATAGGGTGCTGTTTGAAAACGGTGCACAGTGTCTTAAATAAAATGACAAAAGAAAGTAAATACAAAACAGTTCTGAGATATCAGGACTGTTTTTTCATATATTCTTTATTATAACACATTCTGACATGATTTTCAAGAGCTGTCAACCGTATGCACAACAAAAAAACGCCGCAGGAAATTCTGCGGCGTTTCTGTTATATCTCTTATGGAACAAGAGTTGTTGTAGTTGTTGTTTCAGCCCCTTTTGCAGTTGTAGTTGTTGACTCTGTTGATGCGGCAGAATCAGTTGCAGGAGCTGCTGTTGTGGTGGTCGTTGTTTCTGCTGATGCAGCAGATGAAGAATCGTCTGTTGTAGGAGCAGCTGTGTCGCCGGCCTTAGTTGTTGTGTAGCCCTCAGCCTTTACTACCTTCTTCGTGAAGTCGTCTTCCTTGTTATAGTAATTGGTTGAGAGTGAAGGATCTTCTGTGAACTTATCGCCTGTTGCAACAATGTTTGAGCAGGAGATAGAGGCATAGAATGTAACTGCCTTCTTTTCCTTGTCAGTCTTTACTGTTATCTTGTAAAGATTGAACAGTTCGTTTGTGTTCTCCCAAGAATCGTAGTTCTTCTTGTTTGTGAATGAAACATAAGTGTCAACATAGTCAACTGATTCGATAGATGTTACCTTGCCGTCAAAGTCAGCAGGATATGGAGCATAGTGATCCTTGATATCCTTTCTCAGATCTTCGATCTTGTCGTCGATAAGTGACTGATAGCTATCCATTGCAGCCTTGCCGTTTTCAGCTGTTACATATGCTGGGAATGTTTCGTCAACAGTTATCTCCTTAACGTAAACTGTATCGCCCCAGTCGTCTTCTTCTGTGTCGCCTGTAAGTGTTACACCCTTGTCAGCCAGTGATGAGTAAGCACTGCAAGTAACCTTGAACTTGCCGCCGATACCGATATAATCATCGCATGATACTGAGTAGTAAACATCGTCCTTGAGTACCTCAGGGATAGATTCGCTCTTAACTGAGTAAGGCTTTACAAATGGTACGCCGCCTGTGCACTCGAACTCGATACCCTCAAATGGGTCGATTTCCTGAGCCTTTTCAAGGCCCTCAACTGTGAAGTCCTTTGTTACCTCGCCGTCCTTAACGTCAGCTGTCTTGTATGTATAATACTTATCGTCATACTCAAACCAAGTCATGTCGCCGCTCTCTTCAGCATCATAAGCATCGATATCAGCTGTAACAGTGTACTTGTCGCCGTTTTTAAGGTCAGACCTGTAGTCATAATCATAGTAGATGAATGGATATGTTGAATCAAATGTAACGTTTGCAGAGCCGCTGCCATCAAAGCCTGAGAACTCGACGTTCACGCCCTTGAAGAAGTCTATCTGCTCGCCGTCTTTAAGACCTTTTACAGTTACCTCAAACTCAGTGTTCTTGAGCTTGACGTTCTTGTCTTTCAGAGAATCTTCGTTATACTTAACTGTGCACTTTACCTTGTCGCCGTTTTTAAGGTTCTTGTTAGCGTTTTTCTCAAACTTGATCTTGATCTTGAAGTTGCCGTCCTTATCAGTTTTGAGAAGTGCGTTTCTCATCTGCTTTGCCTCAGCAAAATCCTCTGCCTTGTCAAAAGCCTTTGTAAGAGTTTTCTTGTCAAGTGAGAAATACTTGCTCACCTTTGATGATTGGTCATCTGAATCTGCATAATCTGTAAGGTCGCTCAGATCTCCCAGATCGCCGAGATCATAGTCGCTGAGAGCGTCTGCTGCATTTGACATTGTGTAATACTCAGTGTCATAGCAGTTGAGTTCAGCCTCAACATATCCGCAGCCGTCAATGCCCTTGAACTCGATCTTGAAAAGATCCTTAGCGTCGATGACCTGATATTTGAGAATGTTGCAGATAATGATTATCGCAACGATAACAACGATCAGTGCCGCAGCAGCGATAAGAGTTATCTTCTTATGACCCTTTACCCAATCGCCAAGTTTAGCAAACGGATTTGGCTTTGCAGCTGCCGGTGCTGCTGCCTGAGCAAAGTTGTTAGCAGGCTGTGCAGACTGCTGCTCAAACTGTGGAGCTTGCTGTGGAACAGGCTGAGCCTGCTGTACGGGTGCCTGTGCAGGTGCTGCCTGCTGTGACTGGATACCTGCCTCAGCCTCCATTTCAGGGACGGACGCACCGCAGCCGCCGCAGAACTTTTCTTCAGGTCCTATAGGAGCTCCGCATTTGGCACAAAACTTGATAGTGTTCATTTCTTACCTCCATTAATACTTCTTTATAAAACAGAATAAAAAATTTTATCCTATTCATACATTCTAAGTATAATATCAGTAAAAAGAAATGTCAAGGGAAACTCCCTGAAATCGCCTTATTGTGTATGATTTTTGTAGAATTGTACAATTACAAAAGAAAAAAACATACATTTTAATAACGTTTTGGACACAAATTTTTCATGTCAAAAAACGGAATATAAATGGGGATACTGAGTGTTATATATCTTCTCTGTCCAGGAGCGTATGCTCTCACATTCTGACAGAAATTCTTCCGAGCCTTTTTCAAGAAGTGCAGGGAGTTTTGCGACGGCGTAGGATATATCGTCAAGGGTGCAGGACTGTGCGATATATGACACACGGGTGTAGTATTTTTTCCAGCCCTTTTCAAGCTCTTCAAGCCGCTCATTCATATCATCGCTTTCTTGTCTGTAGCTGCTTTCAGCGGCGTTCACAAGGGATATGAACCTATCGTTCTCTCGCTTTACCGCCCATACGGAAAGCACCGACATGGACGCTATAACGGTCAGAATGATCATGCAGGCGGTAAGTCTTTTCATGGTGCTTGCTCCTTTATATTTTTACACTTTTTTCTTGCCATTATCTTTTCTCACGGCGACTATTTGTCCTGAGGGGTCGGCGGTGCAGATATAGACCTCGCTGAGGGGAATATTTTTCTCTTTGAGCTTTTTTTGCAGCCAGCTTTCGTCCTTGCCGATAAAATCAAGGGCTGAATATATTATCCTGCCGTTGTCTACAATAAGCTGCGGCGGGTCGGTCTGAGATTCTTTTACATTCATTCCGCCGTTTGTGACAGGGCGGAACTGTGCCTTTTGATAGACTGATATTTTGCCAGTGGTTTCTACAACTGCAAGCTGCACCTCGTTTATATCGAATATCCCCATGCTGCGGAGGGATTCAAGGAGATCGTCAGCTGAGAAACGCAGGTCTTTGAGCTGCTTTTGGTCGATGACTCCGTGAGAGATAACTATTTTCGGCGAGCCGCATATAAGCTTTCGCAGTCCTCTGAATTTAAGCGAGCATTGGGAAAGGATAACGTCAAGGCACACAAGGGTGAAGATAGGCACGATGCCCATTGACATTGGTATGGTCATATCTTCTATAGGCAGTGTGGCAATATTTGAAAGCAGCAGCGTTATAACAAGCTCTGAGGGCTGCAATTCACCTATCTGCCTTTTGCCCATAAGGCGTATGCTTATGACAATGAGTATATAAAGTATCACCGCTCTGAAAAAAACTATCAGCATTTTGTTTTCCTCCAATATCGTTGCAGCTATTTTTTGCAGATTTCATGCAGAATATTCTGACAACAGCCGCAGATAATAAATACAACAAAATTTCATGTAGGAGAAAAATGATGAACACACCCGATTTCAGAAATTACAAAGACGCTGAGATAGATAAAGGCATTGACGCCGCCATGACCTCGCTGAGGACCATAACAGGCAACACAATGGACCTTAACATAATGAATGTGAAAATATGCTCTGTAAGCTGTGCCGTGGTATCCATAGAGGGAATGACCTCAACAGACGCAATGTCAGAACTTATTTTCAGACCTATAACGGAGCTTTCTGCACAAAAGCCTGAGGGCAGTGCAAAACAGGTCTTTGACTTTCTCACAAAAGAAAGCCTGCTTGCCGCCGAAAGAAAAACGGTATTTAATTATGGTGACGTTATCCAGTTTTTGTTCTCAGGCTTTGCCGTAGTATTTGTAGACGGGCTTTCAAAAGCTGTCGTTTATGGTATCCAAGGTTATGACAAAAGGTCAGTTTCAGAGCCTATAAGCGAGCAGACCATAAGATGTGCTCAGGATTCTTTTACGGAAACCATAAGAACAAACCTTTCTCTTGTCCGCCGCCGAATGAAAACTCCGTCACTTCGGTTTGAGATGATGCAGATAGGAAAGCGTTCTTCGACTGATGTTTGCATGGTGTATATGAGCGACAGGGCAAGTTCTGACGCTGTGGACAGGCTGAGAAAACAGCTCAAAGGCATAAAGCTGGACACTGTTCTCACAAGCGGATATATCGAGCCTTTTATCGACGAAGGCTTTGGCTCATCGGTGTTTTCGCAAATGGCGTATTCTGAAAGACCTGACATGATATGCACAAGGCTAAATCAGGGCAGGATATGTATTTTTGTGGACGGCACGCCTTTTGTGATTATTTGTCCTTCGCTTTTTGCAGAGAACTTCCAGACTATGGACGATTTTGCGGAAAAGCCTTTTTACGTCACCTTTATGCGGTGGCTGAAATACATTGCGTTCTTTCTTGCGGTGGCGTTTCCGGGGCTGTATGTTGCACTGGCGAGCTTTCACCCTGAGGTGTTTACACTGAAACTGCTGCTTAATCTTGCGGTATCGGAAGAGTCTACACCTTATCCGCTGACGGTGGAGGTGCTCGTTCTTATGCTGCTGTTTGAGATAATGAAAGAGGCAGGCTTGCGGCTGCCTAAGCCTGTGGGCAGCACGGTGTCTATAGTAGGCGGACTTATCATTGGCGACGCCGCAGTAAAAAGCGGACTTGTTTCCGCTCCGCTGCTTATCGTTGTGGGAATAACCACCACATCTTCTTTTGTTATACCGAGCCTTTATCAGCAGACCGCCATACTGAGGCTTGTTTATATCCTGGTGGGCGGCGGTTCGGGACTGTACGGCATTGCACTTTGCACGGTGCTTTTGATGATAAATATAAACTCCATGGACGATCTTGCCATATCCTACACCGCACCTGTGACGCCGTTTTTCTCAAAGGGCATAAAGGACGTTATTTCAAGACGCAGCTTTCGGTCATATGAGAAAACTCACAGCACCATTAAAGAATATAAGCTTGACGATAAGGGGGGCAGCCAATGAAAAAGTTTACGCCATTGCAGCTTTTTGCAATGCTTATCTGTACAAGAGCCTTTTCAATGATGACCTTTCTTCCTGAAAGCACTGCAAATGCTCTTGAACTTATGCTTGGAACGGTGCTGTCTACAGTTTTTCAGATAGTTATAATATGCTGTATGGCGGCGTTTCACAAGCGTTTCCCTAATGACGACCCATGCACCCTTGCGGTGAGCCGTTCAAAGTGGGCAGGCAGGGTGGTGTGCGGTGTGTATCTTGTATACTTCCTTTTAGTATCTTTTTATGTTATCGGCACTTTCACTTATTTTATGGATTATTATTTCTCCGACTATATCCCACGGCTGATGATAGTTCTGAGCATAACTGCCTGCGGCATTTATGTCGGCACTGCGGGGCTTGGGGCGATAGGAAAAACCGGCACGGTGCTTTTTGCACTTTTCCTCTTTGTGACCGCTACCCTTGTCATAAGTTCTCTTGAAAATTTCACCTTTGTGGATTTTCACCTTGCGGAGAAGAATGTGGGAAAAGGCATTTTCCATTCTGCCGTCAGTGAGCTTGCAAGAAGTTCATATCTTGCGGTGATAGTTTTTCTTTTGCCCTCCATAAAGGGCAACGCCGCGAAGACTTCTGTTTATTTTCTTCTCACAAGGCTTGCACTGGTGGAGATAGTTTTAGGTTTTATCACAATGATACTTGGCGACTACACTCTGCTTGCAAAGCTGCCGTTTTTCGCACTTGCGGCATTTTCACGCACCGCTATTATCGAACGCTATGACGCTGCGGTAATGGGCGTGTGGGTAATGCTCTCGGTCTATAAGCTGGGACTTTATTTCCATTGTTCTGGCAGGTGTGTAAGATATATTTTCCCAAAGCTCGGCTCAGGTTCTGGCGTGATAATAACTGCGGCGATACCTGCGGCGGCAACGCTTTTCTGGCTCTTGCCTCACAAGTGGGAGAGCATCATATACGCAGGATTAAGCCCTCTGCCGCTTATCATTCTTGGTGGAGTTGTACCGCTTTTGTGCCTGATATTCGTGAAAAAGGGGGCAAGGTCTAGTGAAAAAGCGTAAGATACAGGTGACGGTCATTCTTCTTATTGCGGCGGTGACGCTGTTGTTTTCCTCTTTCGGCAGACAGTTGGATATCGAGGAGCGTGTGCTCTGTCATGCCATGGGCGTTGACTATGAGGACGGAGAATACAAGGTTTCACTTCAGGTGTTCAAAACTCAGGGCATGGGCTCTGACACGCCTTTGGACGTCAGCCAGTCTAACATCTGTCTCTTATACACATCTGACGCTGCCGACGAATTAGACGGTGTAGA
>UQAR01000029.1 GCA_900539095.1 uncultured Ruminococcus sp. | reverse complement strand
TACGAGATTCGCCTTAGTCTCGTGGGCTCGGAGATGTGTATAAGAGACAGCAAAAAATCGTACTGTTATTCGTAAAGTGGATACTTCTTGCAAATAGCGTTTACCTTTGCTCTTATCTCGTCAGCCTTGTTGTCAAAGTCTGTGGCTGTGAGATACATACACTCTGCGATAACGTCCATGTCCTCTTCAACAAGTCCCCTTGTGGTAACTGCTGCTGTTCCAACTCTTACGCCGCTTGTTACAAATGGCTTTTCAGGGTCGTTAGGGATAGCGTTCTTGTTTACTGTGATGTATACCTCGTCAAGCTTTTTCTCAAATTCCTTGCCTGTGATGTGGAAAGGTCTGAGGTCAACAAGCATAAGGTGATTGTCTGTACCGCCTGATACAAGGTTGAATCCTCTGTCAAGAAGTCCCTTGGCAAGTGCCTGTGCGTTCTTTACTATCTGCTCGCCGTATGCTTTGAACTCCGGCTTGAGTGCCTCGCCGAAACATACTGCCTTTGCTGCGATAACGTGCATGAGAGGGCCGCCCTGTGTGCCCGGGAAGATAGCTGAATTTATCTTCTTTGCTATGTACTCGTTATTTGTGAGGATAAGACCGCCTCTTGGACCTCTCAGGGTCTTATGTGTTGTAGTTGTAACAACGTCAGCATATGGTACCGGTGACTGGTGGCAGCCTGCTGCAACAAGTCCTGCGATATGAGCCATATCTACCATAAGGTATGCACCGACAGCCTTTGCTATCTCAGAAAGCTTTGCGAAATCGATAGCTCTTGGATAAGCACTTGCACCGGCAACGATAAGTCTAGGTCTGCACTTATTAGCCTGCTTATAGAGAGCCTCATAGTCGATATATCCCTCGTCATTTACGCCGTAAGGAACGAAGTTGAAATACTTACCTGAGAGGTTTACAGGTGAACCGTGAGTAAGGTGTCCGCCAGCGTCAAGGCTCATGCCCATAACAGTATCGCCTGGTTTAAGGAGAGCGAAATACACGGCAGTATTAGCCTGTGCACCTGAATGTGGCTGGACGTTAGCATACTTAGCACCGAAGAGCTTGCAGGCTCTTTCAACAGCGATATCCTCCACAACGTCAACGCACTGGCAGCCGCCGTAATATCTCTTGCCTGAATATCCCTCGGCGTACTTATTAGTAAGAACAGAGCCCATTGCAGCCATAACGGCTGGTGAAACGATATTTTCGCTTGCGATAAGCTCAAGGTTTCTTCTCTGTCTAGCCAGCTCGGCTTTCATTGCCTCTCCGACTTCTTTATCGACGTTCTCTACAAAGCCGATAGTATCCATTATTTTCATAAAGATTACTCCAATCGTCAAAATTTTTACGGACAAACCGTTCCTTATTATTATAGCGTATATTCCCGACATTGTCAACGGAAAATTTTTTGAGTGAGGAGTGAAGGTATCTGCACAATGTACAGTAGGGGCGAACAGCGTTCGCCTGTCGAAGAAATACCTCCACGGTTACAACATTTTGATATAAAAACAAAAATTATCCCACCGCACCTGTAGGGGCTGGCGTCCTCGACAGCCCGATATTTCTAGCCCATTGAATTATCAGAGGATATCACAATAATGTACCCCGAATAATTCGGCATTGGGATATGGCAGTCATGGCACTGTCCCACCATTCGTCGGCAAAAAAATTCCAGCATCAAAGATATGACAGTCACGGTGTTATCTCTCCGAGCGGGACGTCCATTTCTGTGAAACAGAAATTGCGTCGCTCCCCTACTGGTGCGGTGGGAGAAATTTTTTCGCTGACGAACCTTGTTGTTGCCGTGGTTTGTTCCTTCGATGGGCGAACGCTGTTCGCCCCTACAGATTATTCGGGATAGTTTCTGCTGCCGCAAAATCGCTACGCTCAGTGCTTGTGCACAACTCTGGTCAGCTATGCCAATTTCATTCATATCCGCTCTTTTCTCAATAAAGTATGAATAAATCTTTTTCTCGGTTGATTTTTGTCATGTTTCGTGTTATAATAAGCTTTTAGAGTATGATTTAAAGGTGGGATATTCTTTGCCAATCAAAATTCCTAATGACCTTCCTGCGTTCCACACGCTGGAAAATGAAAATATATTCGTTATTCCTGACGACAGAGCCGCTCATCAGGATATCCGTGCACTCAAGATCGCTATAGTCAACCTCATGCCTGACAAGATAGCTACCGAAACTCAGCTACTCAGGCTCCTTAGCAACACCCCTCTCCACGTTGACATCGACCTTATCCAAATGAGCAGCCATATGTCTAAAAATACCTCCCCTGAGCATATGCTCGCTTTCTACAAAAGCTTTGACGAGGTATGCGACAATCGCTATGACGGGCTTATCATCACCGGTGCTCCTGTCGAGCAAATGGAATACGAGGACGTTGACTACTGGAACGAACTTTGCAGAGTTTTTGAGTGGTCAAAGACTAATGTTTTCTCTACTATCCACATTTGTTGGGGTGCTCAGGCTGGTCTTTATTATCACTATGGTGTGCCGAAATACCCTCTTAAAGAGAAAATGTTCGGCAATTTCAAGCACCACATCGACTACCCTGATAGCATTATCCTCAAGGGCTTTGGTGATGTTTTCCATTGTCCGCACTCACGTCACACTGAGATACGCCGTGCTGATATCGAGAAGTGCAGCGATCTGATAGTTGTGGCTGAATCCAACGAGGCAGGCGTGCACCTTGTTTCCGACAAGACCGAGAGGCAGTTTTTCCTCTTTGGTCACTGGGAGTATGACCGTGAAACGCTGGCTAAGGAGTATTTCAGGGATAAGGAAAAGGGGCTGCCGATACAGATTCCGTACAACTATTTTCCTGACGATGACCCTAGCAAAAAGCCGATCTTCAACTGGAGTTGTTCGGCTAACCTGCTTTATTCTAACTGGCTCAATTACTGTATTTACCAAAAGACTCCATATGACCTGAACGAGCTTGAGCCACTGGGAGGGGCGGAATGAAAAACGGCAGACACATAGCTGAATTTTACGGTGTTGGCGTAATGCTTGCCATGGTCGGCGGATTTTTGGACGCTTACACCTACATTTCCCGTGACCACGTTTTCGCAAATGCACAGACAGGCAACATGGTGCTGCTGGCGGTGAACATAAGAGAGGGCAGCTGGCTGAAAGTTTTTCTGTATCTCATGCCGATACTGTCATTCATGCTTGGCGTGCTCATAGTTGAAACGGTGAAGTCCAAATTCAACGAGCACCCGAAGATTCACTGGCACAGAGTTGTCATAGGCGTTGAGCTTGTGGTGCTCACGGCGGTGGGATTTATCCCGTCAGGCACTTTGAACACGCTGGCGAACATTTTGGTATCTTTCACTTGTGCAATGCAGGTGGAGGCGTTTCGTAAAATGGACGGCAAGCCTTTTGCTACCACCATGTGCACAGGAAATCTCCGCAGCGGAACGGACAATCTTTTTCAATATCTCAAGACCAAAGACAGGCAAAAGCTCAGCAACGCATTGCAGTATTACGGCATTATCCTCTGCTTTATCAGCGGTGCGGCGATAGGTGCACTGCTCACAGACCTTTTGTCTACCAAGGCGGTCTTTATCGCACTTATCGGTCTGTTTGCGGCACTTTTCATTTTGCGGACAGACGATGACAAGCTTGGAAAATAAAACATAACGCAAAAAAGGCGGCCTTTTACGGTCGCCTTTTCTTATTGCTGTACAAAATTTTGTACCCTATCACATTTTTCTTGGAGAGCTTACAGCCCTTGTTATCTCAGGCTCAGCCTCGCCTCTAACGCACTCGGCAGTTATCTTTATGCCGACTATCTCGTCATCGGAAGGTGCGTCGAACATAAGCTTTGTGAGAATTTTCTCAACGATAGCACGCAGTCCTCTTGCACCGGTCTTTTCCTCGATAGTTCTCTTTGCGATCTCACGCTTAGCGTCCTCGGTTATCTCGAAATCGATGTTGTCAAGCTTGAAAAGCTTTGTATACTGCTTGATAAGTGAGTTCTTAGGCTCTGTGAGTATCCTGCACAGTGCGTTCTCGTCAAGCTCGTCAAGAACGGTGATAACAGGAAGTCTGCCCACAAGCTCAGGCACGATGCCGAACTTCACAAGGTCGTGGGGCACTACTCTCTTCATGATGTTGTTATCGTCCTCTTTGCTCTTGACCTTTCCGCCAAAGCCCAGTGATGAGGACTCTGTTCTCTTTTTGATAACGCTTTCAAGGCCCTCGAAAGCTCCACCGCAGATGAACAAAATGTTCGTGGTGTCTATCTGAATGAACTCCTGATGAGGGTGCTTTCTGCCGCCGTTAGGTGGAACATTAGACACGCAGCCCTCTACTATTTTCAGCAGAGCCTGCTGCACGCCCTCGCCGCTGACATCTCTTGTTATAGAAACGTTCTCGGACTTTCTTGATATCTTGTCTATCTCGTCGATATAGATAATGCCGTTTTGAGCCGCCTCGACGTTATAATCCGCCGCCTGAATGAGCCTTGTGAGCACGTTTTCAACATCGTCGCCCACATAACCGGCCTCTGTCAGGGTGGTAGCGTCTGCGATAGCGAAAGGCACGTTCAGCAGTCTTGCGAGAGTTTGTGCAAGAAGAGTTTTACCTGTACCTGTAGGGCCGAGGAGCAAGACGTTGCTCTTCTGGATCTCCACATCATCATCGTCATTGAGGGACAAGATTCTCTTATAGTGGTTATATACAGCCACAGAAAGGGCTATCTTTGCGTCCTCCTGACCGATAACATACTCGTCGAGCACTTTCTTTATCTCCGCAGGCTTTTTCAGGGTGATGCCGCTGTCAGCACCGTTTTTGCCCTTGCCATGCTGCTTTGCAGTTGGCAGACCCTCCTGCTCAGCCAGAACGTTATAGCAATAAAGTACACACTCGTCGCAAATGTGGCTTGTGCCTGCTGAAAAAAGTGTTCTCACCTTATCCTCAGGCTTGCCGCAGAACGAGCATTTTCTTATTGTATCATTAGCCATTTATTTCACCAAACCTATCTGTTAGTTATTACCTTATCAATAAGACCGTATTCAACAGCCTCCTGAGCTGTCATATAATTGTCACGCTCAGTGTCGATATTTATCTGCTCGATAGACTTGCCTGTGTTCTGTGCAAGTATCCTGTTAAGTTTTTCTCTGGTCTTTACCATATGGTCAGAGTGTATCTTTATATCAGTGCACTGACCTGATATTCCGCCGCCTGCAATAAGAGGCTGGTGAATGAGTATCTCACTGTTAGGCAGAGCAAATCTCTTGCCCTTCGTGCCGCTTGAAAGCAGGAACGAACCCATTGACGCTGCCATACCCATACATATCGTTGACACGTCGCACTTGATATACTGGATAGTATCATAGATAGCCATGCCTGCGGTGATAACTCCTCCAGGGCTGTTGATATAAAGGTCGATATCCTTCTCAGGGTCCTGACCCTCAAGGTAGAGCAACTGTGCCACAACCACGCTTGCAACTGCGTCGTCTATCTGGTCGCAAAGCATGATTATTCTGTCGTTGAGCAGTCGGGAATAAATGTCATAACTTCTCTCTCCCCTGCTTGTCTGTTCCACTACATAAGGTACCAATGCCATAAAATTGCCTCCTTAATCTATTTTCGCCCGCATAAGGTCATGCGGGCGAAAGCATAAATTATCTTACTTTATAACTGCTGCGTCCTTGATAAGGTCAACAGCCTTGCCAACTGCGATGTCCTTCTTGAGGTCGTCATCATGTATAAACTGCTTGATCTGGTCAACGTCAAGCTTGTAAGCCTCAGTAAGCTTATCAAACTCAGCCTTGAGCTCATCTTCTGCTACCTCAACGTTCTCAAGCTCTGCGATCTTCTCAAGTGCAAGTCTGAGCTTTACCTGCTTTTCAGCCTGCTCAGCATATGCCTTCTTTACAGTGTCGATAGTCTGACCTGTATACTGCATATAGAGGTCAAGTGAGATGCCCTGTGGTGCAAGTCTCTGCTCAAGCTCGCCTACCATTTCGTTTACTCTGTTGTCAAACATTACCTGTGGTATTTCAGCTGTCATATTCTCGATCACCTTGTCGAATATCTTAGCCTCTACCTCAGCGTCAGCGTGCTTTTCGTTAGCCTCTTCAAGCTTTTTCTTAATGTCAGCCTTGTACTCATCAACTGTGTCGAACTCTGTTGAATCCTTTACCATATCGTCGTCCAGTTCAGGCATAACTTTCTTTGAGATGCTCTTGAGCTTGATCTTGAATACAGCAGGTGCACCTGCGAGTTCCTTTACCTGATACTCCTCAGGGAATGTTACGTTGATGTCGAACTCTTCGCCGGCATTGTGACCAACGATCTGATCCTCAAAGCCAGGAATGAACTGACCGCTGCCCAGTGAAAGTGTGAAGTCCTCAGCCTTGCCGCCCTCAAAAGCAACATCGTCCTTAAAGCCCTCGAAGTCGATAACAACGTCATCGCCGTTCTCAGCTGCTCTGTCGTCAACAGTTTCAACTGTTACGTTCTTCTCTCTAAGAGCGTCGAGCTGCTTGTTGATATCCTCATCAGTTACAGGATTGACAACTTTTTCAACTTCTATACCCTTATAGTCCTTAACTTCAACTTCAGGCTTTGTGATGCAAGTAGCCTTGAGCTTAACGCCGTTCTCCTTGCTTATCTCTGTTACCTCTACCTCAGGACGTGTAACAAGTTCCAGACCTGACTCCTCAACTGCACCGTTCACTACAGGAGCGTACAGAAGATTGACAGCGTCCTCGAAAAATACCTGCTCGCCATATTCCTTCTCGATAAGCTTTCTTGGAGCTTTGCCCTTACGGAAACCAGGCATTGCGATATTCTTTCTTGCTTTAAGATAAGCTTTCTCTATAGCAGCCTCAAAATCCTCAGCAGAGATCTCGATCTCAAGCTCGTACTTATTGGTGTCAACATTGTTTGTAGCTTTTAAACTCATTTATTATTCCTCCATTATATAAATGTATCTTATACATTATAGCACAATTATATTGTCATTTCCAGCATTTTTTTATAAATTGTCACTTTGCACAATTTTCGTTATATCCAGTGGGTCAAAATGCAAGAAATCACTAGCTATAAGCCGATATTCCACGCCGTCACGGATACCGTTTATAGCATAAGCGTGTGCTTTGCCGTGCAAATGTCCGTAAAAGCACTTCTTTATTCCGTATTTATGCAGCACTTCCAGCATATCATAATTGCAGCTATTGCCGAAAAGCGGCGGATAATGCAAAAACACCACAGGCTCAAGCCCAGCTTTCAGTGCAGATTCGATAGACAACGCCAGTCTGCCTGCCTCTCTTGCCAGAACTTTCTGGTCGGCAGGCTCGCCGTTATCGCTTATCCAGCCTCTCGTTCCGCATATGCCGTAGCCCTCATAGCTGTAATGATTATTATGCAGGATATTTATGGTATCAAAACCATTTTCCGCAAAGAATTTATCCATTTTGTTCTTGGTGTTCCACCAATAATCGTGGTTGCCTTTGGAGATTATTTTGCGTCCGTTGAGCTTGTTTATGAACTCGAAATCCTTTTTGGACTGCTCGAAATTCATACCCCAAGAGATATCGCCGGGTATCACCACAGTGTCATCAGGGCGGACTTTGCTCTGCCAGTTGGTTTCAAGCTTTGTTACATAGTCAGACCAGCCGCCGAAGATATCCATAGGCTTATCCGTCCCCAAAGACAGATGCAGGTCGGCAATAGCAAAAAGGCTCACGTTTTTTCCTCCGATCCAAAAACTTCATGTATTATCCCGTCCACTCATGCACATAATACTCTTGCAGCAAAAAGCTGCGGAAGGAGAGATGTAAAAATGGAGAAGGATAGAATTTACGGTATCCACTGCAACGTAGACAACTGTGTTTACAACAGCAACAACTGCGAATGTACCGCAGGCAAGATCGATGTAGGCTGCACCTGCACCGACCCTAACTGCTGTGATGAAACAGAGTGCAAGACATTCAAGGCAAGAGGCTAAGCCTCCCCCTCACGGTCAGCGGACATACGCTGTGCACTGACCTCCGCCCGACAACAGTCGGACGGGTACATACACACATCTGTTATTAGATACCCAGTGCTGAGTAGATATAATCCTTCATATCAGCCTTATCAATGACCTTTGTAAATCTTACGTCCTTGTCTTTAAGGGCTGCAAGTGACGCAGGAACAGGTATCTTTGAAACCTCTGCAAGCTCGTCAACAAGACCGAACTCATCGGCATTCGTGTCCTTGCCGATAGCTGCGAGAACAGAGCCTGAGAACTTATATGGGCTTGCTGTTGATGCGATAACAGTCTTTGTCTTGTCGCCTGTAGCGGCAGCATAGTCTTTGTATACCTTTACTGCAACGGCTGTGTGAGTGTCGCAGGTGTATGAATACTCGTCGTAGATCTCCTTGATGCAAGCCTTTGTCTGCTCATCGTCGCAGCAGCCTGCATAGAACTCGTCAGCGATAGCCTTCTTCACTTCGTCTGTTACCTCATATCTGCCTGTCTTAGAAAGGCTGCCGAACCACTCTCTTATCTGAGCGTCGTCAGAACCGCTGAGGTGATAAAGAAGTCTTTCAAGGTTTGAAGAGATAAGGATATCCATAGAAGGAGAGATAGTTGTGTGGAACGGACGGTTCCTGTCATAAACGCCGGTCTTGATAAAGTCTGTGAGGACGTTGTTAGCGTTTGAGGCACAAATGAGCTTGTTTACAGGAACGCCCATATGCTTTGCATAGTAGCCTGCGAGGATATTACCGAAGTTGCCTGTTGGAACAACGATATTTATCTTATCCCCAAGCTCTATCTCGCCGTCAGCCACCAGCTGAGCGTATGTAGATACATAGTAGATTATCTGCGGTGCAAGTCTGCCCCAGTTTATGGAGTTTGCAGAAGAGAACATCATGCCGTTCTCAGCCAGCTTGTCAGCAGTTTCCTTGCTTGTGAAGATAGTCTTAACGCCTGTCTGAGCGTCGTCGAAGTTGCCCTTGATAGCACAAACGCCGACGTTGCCGCCCTCCTGAGTTGTCATCTGCTTTTTCTGCATAGCTGAAACGCCGTCCTCAGGATAGAACACCAGTATCTCTGTGCCCTCGACGTCCTTGAATCCCTCAAGTGCAGCCTTTCCTGTATCGCCTGAAGTTGCAACAAGGATAACGACCTTCTTGTCAACGCCAAGTTTCTTGATAGAAGTTGTGAGCAGGTACGGCAGTATCTGAAGAGCCATATCCTTGAACGCACAAGTTGGACCGTGCCACAGTTCGAGCATATAAGTGCCGTCAAAAAGGTGAGCAAGCTCAGCTATATTGTCGGTATCGAAATTCTTTGTGTTGTAAGCACCCTCTACGCAGTAGCGTATCTCAGCCTCTGTGAAGTCTGTGAGGTACTTTGAGAAAACGAACAACGCTCTCTCGGCATAGCTTTTTTCGCCCAGTGCCTTGATATCATCAAGTGTTATCGCAGGTATCTCAGACGGTACGAAAAGACCGCCGTCCTCAGAAATGCCCTGTGCTATCGCCTGTGCAGACGAAACCTTTACTTCGCTGTTTCTTGTACTTTTGTAAAACATAAACAACAACCCTTCTGTTTAAGATGTCCGACAGGTGTCGGCTATTTTCAGACCCTTTGTTCCCACGCACCCGAAGATACCACAGCACAGCGGGCGAACGCTGTTCGCCCCTACATATGCCCTGTATATCAGTGCACGAGCCCCAAGGTCTTTACTTCCTGCTTGCGTCAAAAGCGTTCACATAATATCTTAGCTTTTTGACTCTGCCGTTCTCCAGCTCCACCGCCGCAACATCGAACCGACAGCACACAGGCTCTAAAATCCCCTTACAAAAAGCCTGTGCTGTCTGAACGATACGCCGCTGCTTGACCGGATCGACAGCCTCTTCAGCGGAGGTAAGAGAGCCCTGCTCCCTAGTTTTGACCTCCACGAAGGCTATGATGTCAGCTTTTTCGGCAATAATATCTATTTCACCGCCTTTGACGGTAAAATTCCTCTTTAATATCTCATACCCATGTCTGACAAGAAAGCCGCAAACGGCGTCCTCGCCAATGTTCCCGACCTTACGCCGCTGGGCATGGTCACTTTCCGTTTTTCTTTGCATAATACTTTTTAAGAAAGCTCATTCTATGTATCTCGCAAGGTCCGAACTTGTCTATCATCTCATAGTGGAGCTTTGTGCCGTAGCCCTTATGCTTTTCAAACTGATACTCAGGATAGATCTCAGCCATTTGCTCCATATATCTGTCCCTTGCGACCTTTGCAAGTATAGACGCCGCAGCCACTGCCTGACTTTTAGCGTCCCCCTTCACCACCGCTATGGCAGGACACTCAAGCCCCTCAGGGGTCTTGTTCCCGTCGATAAGGCAGACGTCAGGCTTGATATCCATATCCTCCACTGCCCTTTTCATTGAAAGCATTGCGGCGTTAAGTATATTTATCTCCTCTATCTCAGCCACCGTGGCGGTCTGTATAGAAAAGTCAACTGCTTTTTCCATTATCTCGTCAAAAAGCTCTTCACGCTTTTTCGCTGTAAGCTTTTTGCTGTCGTTTATCCCCTCTATGACCGTGTCTTTATCAAAGACCACAGCTGCCGCAAAGACATCTCCTGCCAGCGGTCCTCTGCCTGCCTCGTCACAGCCACACACAATATTATAATCTTTTCTTACCTCGTTGTCAAATTCACTGAGCGTCATATCAATACCCCTTTGGTTTTTCAAGGGTCAGTCTGCCAAGAGTGCCGTTTCTGAACTCGTCCATAACGGTTATGGCTGCCCTTTCGGTATTTATCTCGCCGCCTGACACTAAAAATCCACGCTTTCTGCCTATCCTCTCAAGGAGTTCAAATCCCACAACGCAGCCTATAGCGTCCTCATCGGCAGGCTCTATATCGTCAGTTCTGATACCGTAACGCTTTTCGATAAGCTCAGGATAGTTCTCTTTCAAAAACTCAAGCAGACGGCAGGCAAGATATTCCATATCCATGATATCGTCCTTGACCGCACCTGTGAAAGCGAGCCTTTCGCCCACGAGCTTGTCCTCAAACTTAGGCCACAGCACACCCGGCATATCAAGCAGTTCAAAGCCCTCGTCAAGCTTTACCCACTGTTTGCCTCTTGTAACTCCAGGTCTGTCCTCCACTTTTGCGAGCCTTGACCCTGCGAGCCTGTTGATAAACGAAGATTTACCAACGTTCGGTATGCCCACTATCATTATCCTGATAGGTCTGCCTGACATACCCTTGGCGTTCCATTTCTCTATATCATCTTTGAGCAGCTCTTTGAGCTTGCCATAGAACTTGCTGACATTTTTACCGCTGCGGCAGTCTGTAGCAAGAGCAGTTATGCCCTGCTTTGCGTAATAGTCGAGCCACATTGCCGTTACCTCAGGGTCGGCTGAATCAGCCTTGTTGAGCAGCACGAGCCTTGGCTTTGAACCCACGATACGTTTCATCTCAGGGTTTCTGCTTGAAAACGGGATACGAGCGTCAGTTATTTCCACAACTGCGTCCACCAGTTTAAGATTTGACGCCATAATGCGGCGTGTTTTTGCCATATGTCCGGGAAACCACTGAACGTGTGCTACCTCGCTCATATCTTCCTCCTTACTCTACCTTACCAATGCCCTCGTCATTGCCTGCCATGAGCCTGAACATCACTCTGCCGATTATATCCTCCTCAGGCAGGCAGCCTATAACACGGCTGTCTGTTGAATGGTTTCGGTTATCGCCCATTACAAAGCAATATCCCTCAGGCACGTCATACTCGTAGACATTCTTATCCTTATTATAATACTCTTCGCTGAAATAATTCTCATCAAAGCTGCCGTCAGACTTAACATAAGGTTCGTCAATGACCTTACCGTCCACCCTGACCTCAGCGTTGTCGCAGTCTATCTCCACCTTTTGCCCTGACACAGCAATTATCCTTTTGATGATGATAGTGTCAAGCTCCTGAGAATCCGCCACGACGATATCGTTCTGCTTTGGTGTATAAAGCAGGTGAGATATCACAAGCCTGTCCCCCTCATAAAGGGTATCCTGCATAGACTGACCTTCCACATTAGCTATCCTGAACACGAAGGTGAAGAAAAACACCACCACGAACACTGACAGCACCACAGTTTCCGCAAAGTCGAACAGGGTATCCACCGACTTACTTCCGGTCTTTCTCATTGCACTTTACCGATACTCTCGAACGGGAACAGTCTGAAAACCGCCTTGCCAAGCACATCGTCAGGGTCGACAAAGCCGATCCTTCTGCTGTCTGTGGAATTATTTCTATTATCGCCCATGACAAATATCTTGTCCTCTGGCACGTCATATTCATAAACATTTTCTTCCACTTCATAATCATTATCAAAGAGGTTCGTATTATACATAGCCTCCTTGATATGCTCATTAGAAATGACCTTGCCGTTGACGGTGACGGTATTATTATTATAATCCACCACGACCTTATCGCCGGCAGTACCGATAACACGCTTGATGATAGTTTTGTTAAGAGCCTCACTGTTTATGACGACGATATCGCCTTTTTGTGGGGTATAATTGATATGCGAGATAATAAGCCTGTCACCGTTTTGAAGAGTTTCACGCATAGACGGACCTTGCACAAGAACGATCCTGAAGAAGAAAGTAAATATCAATATCACTATAAACATAGCGAAAACGAAGGACTCAGCCCATTCAAAGATCTCGTCCTTAACGTTGACCGGCTGTTTATCCTGAAGGTCATCAGGGGCAGCCTGTTTAGCTTTTTCCATATCCTCGTCAGTGACATCGCCGAATTTTCTATTATCGTCCATAAAAGCCTCTATCCTTTATCCAAGACGACGAAAGCCGTCAAATACTCATATAGATTTATTATAGCAAATTTTAAAACAAATTACAAGGGGGTGAGTGAAATTTCTTTGGAATAGGGGGAGTTTAAGTGAGGAGTGAGGAATGAGCATAGCTGAACAGAGTTGTGCACCAAGCACCGAGCGTAGCGATTTTGCGGCAGAAGAAACTATCGGCAACATCTGTAGGGGCGAACAGTGTTCGCCCGTGCTCAGGATTTGCTGTAAATTCAGAATTGTAGGGGAGAATTTTTTTGCTGCCGAACCTTGTTGTTGCCGTGGGCTTATTACTTCGACGGGCGAACAGTGTTCGCCCCTACACATACATTGTGCAGATATAGCAAGTACAGCAAAACAACCCCCTACAAGTTCTTCGACAGATCAAAATTCATCGCATAGTCCTCATACCACGACAGATCGCTGCTTGGTCTGTCCTTGGGCTTTGCCGCAGCCTTTCCCTTTGAATCCTTGTCTAACCAGTTGGAGATTATGCGGTATGGGTCAGTGCAACGCTTGCCCTTGGCAAACAGCCATTCAGATAATTTCGATATATAGCTGTCTAAAGACAGACCGACAGACATACACCTGTCCTCAAGCTCGTAATATTGCCCGGATGTGAGCATTACATTTTTGTGCGTGCCGAAAGACTGGACGACAGACTTTGCCGCCTCTGTGTCTTTCTCTCTATCTATATCTTTCTCTTTATCTTTGTCTGTGTCTTTGTCTTTATCTATATCTATCTCTTTATCTTTATCTTTGTCTATGTCTTTATCTTTATCAGCTTTTTTTGCTTTTTCTAAAAACCTTTTGGTTTCTGAAAAAGCTTTTGGTTTTTCTGAAATATCATTTTTACCTTGTGGTTTTTCTTCTGCTTTATCTGTTGGTGTATCTGCCTGCTCAGGTTCTGACTGCTCAACTTTTTCATCTGCATTCTCAGACTCATCAGACTTTTTAGGTCTGCCACCCTTTTTACCGCACTCGCTCCTCTGAGCACACATCTCTTCCCATGCAATGCCGTCACGCTCGATAGCCGCCCTCATCATTAGAAACGCTATCTTTGCTCCGCCCGACAGCTTTGGAGTTTCTCCCCTCTTTGCATACGCAAACAGTGCCATGACAAGCTCGCCTATCTCTTCGCTGCTGTCAAGTGCCTGAAAAATGTCCTCCCAATCTTTATAAAGCATGAACGCTTTGTTGTCTGTGTGAAAATCTTTTGCCATTTTTATTGTCCTTTCTCTGTGAAGTAGGGGCACTTATCCCCCTCTACTTATCCCGAAAAAGACCACTTTTGTTGCATAAAAAATGCAACAATTAATAAAATGTTGCCAAATTAAAATATAAATCATTTGTTTGCATAAATCAAATACCGATATTTTGTGCAATGTGACGGTGAAATGTCATGTGATTTTTACACATCTGTAGGGGCGAACAGCGTTCGCCCGTGCTCAGGATTTGCTGTAAATTCAGAATTGTAGGGGACGACGCCCTACATGGTTTGTGAAAATATAACGAATGTACGAATATCATAAAATTGTCGGGCGATATATGCAGGCTAACGCTGTTCGCCCCTACCGTATATCGTGCGAACAACTCAGTCGTGGAGATAAAAAAAGAGCCGACCAAAGCCGACTCGTTTTTATAGAAAGAATTATCTGATAGATTCCTTGACCTTAGCTGCCTTACCAACTCTGTCACGGAGATAATAGAGCTTAGCACGGCGAACCTTACCGCTGCGAACTACCTCTACCTTCTCAACTACCGGTGAGTGTACAGGGAAAACTCTCTCGATGCCACAGCCGTGAGCAACTCTACGAACTGTGAAAGTCTCGTGGATACCACCGTGTTTCTTTGAGATAACAGTGCCCTCGAATACCTGGATTCTTGACTTGTCACCCTCTGTGATTCTAACGTGTACCTTTACTGTATCACCAACGTTGATAACAGGTGCCTCGGATTTAAGGCTTGGATCAGAAATAAGCTTTAAAGCGTCCACTTTAAATTCCTCCTTAATATTTTCAGACATTCATACGCTTTATGGCAGCTATCGCTGCAAAGCCAGAGGACTGTCCGCTTTAATGTCGTGCCTTCCCTTTTGAAAGGCGTGGCATTAACTCTCGTCGGAAGAACCGACGGTAATTCAAATGCTTAAATATTATACCACATCTCTTGCTCTTTTGCAAGGATATTTATATAAAATTTTCGCCGTTCTCCATGAGTATTTTTGTGCGTTCTGTATATATCTCGTTTATCTCTATGCCGTAACGCTCGCAAAATGTGTCTATGACCAAGTTGAGATTGAGATTGAACGAACTTCCGCAGGGCAGCCTGAGACCTATCTCAAAGCTGTCCTCATTCTCTTTGGTATAAAGCACGGTGATATGCGGCTTTATGTCCACAAGCTTGACGGTCTTTTTCTTCGTCAGCTTTTCTATCTCTATCTTGTCAAGTGCCATGAACTCGCCGAAAAGCTTTGCCGCCTCATGAACTTCCTTGTCCGTTTTGAGCCTTGCCACATACTCTGCCGCAGTGATGTCGGTGTGCTTGTGCTCAGGCTTTGAAACGCTCACTATCTCAAGTCCCACAGGCGTTTGTGCGTTCATTCGCTCAAGCACCTCGCTGTATGGGATATCCTCAGTGAGTGCAAAATCCATTATCTCCACCCTGCTGTCAGTGCCCAAAGGCAACGCCAGTGGGAACATTATGTACACATGAGGGTTGAATCCCTGAGTGTGCCATATAGGCAGATGTGCCCTTTTGAACACCCTCTGAAAGGCTCTCATAAGGTCAAGATGTGAAATGTATTTCGCCCTGCCTGTTTTGGAAAATACCGCCCTGTATTCAAATCTCTCCACACGGAGATTTACATTCTTCGGCTCAGCGTTTGCCACAGTAAACACCTCCGTATTCGCATTTTATTCCGCAGCCTGAACAGCCCTCTTTGCAGTTTCTTGTAGTCACTGCCTGATGTGCTTTCTTGTTCTCACGAACGAAAAACTCGTGGCTCACAAGATAATCAAGGTGCGACCACGGTGCTATCTCGTCATAGGAACGTCTGCGATGTGCGTAAAAGTTTGTGTCAATACCACATTCTTCAAATGCCTCCTGCCACTTGTCAGCCTTGAAATGCTCGTTCCAGCCGTCAAGATAGCAGCCCTTTTTCCATGCGGTGTATATCGCCTTGCCAAGACGTCTGTCGCCCCTTGCAAGCACTGCCTCCAGTATAGATGTGTATGACTGGTGGGTGCTAAGGCGTATCTTGCGGCTTGTTAGGCTCTTGAAAAGGTGCTCTTGTTTCACCTTTATCTCCTCAGGGGTAGCCTGCGGTTCAAACTCGAAAGGCGTGAATGGCTTTGGCACAAATGTGGCTGTAGACACTGATATCTGCACGCTCTTGCCACGCTTTTCCTTTGGAGTTTCGTAATAAAGGTCAAGCACCTTTTGTGCAAGCTTTGCGATGCCCTCAACGTCCTCAAGAGTTTCCTCCGGCAGACCGAGCATAAAATACAGCTTGACGGTGCTGTAGCCGCCCTCGAAAGCCGTTCGGCAGGTACGCATTATCTCCTCTTCGGTTATGTTTTTGTTTATGACGTCACGCAGACGCTGAGTGCCAGCCTCAGGAGCAAAGGTCAGACCGCTTTTTCTTACAGACTTTATCTTCTCCAAAAGCTCTTCGCTGAAATTATCTATTCTCAACGACGGCAGCGACAAGTTTATCTGCTCTCCGTCAGTGTATTCCACAAGATTTTCCAAAAGCTTGTTTATCTCAGTGTAATCGCTGGTAGACAAAGACGACAAGGACACTTCCTCATAGCCTGTATGCTCACAAAGTGACTTAGTTTCGTTCTTTATGGTGTCGATGCTTTTCTCTCTGAACGGGCGGTAGATAAAGCCTGCCTGACAGAATCGACAGCCTCTTATGCACCCTCTGAGCACCTCCACCACCGCTCTGTCATGGACTATCTGAGTGAACGGCACAACAAATCCCTCAGGGTAATATACCTTGTCAAAGTCCTTGATAACACGCTTTTTCACTCTGGCAGGTGCCTCAGGAACGTTTGGCGTGATAGACTTCACAGTGCCGTCCTCGTTGTAATCAACGTCATAGAATGACGGAACATAAACGCCCTCAATCTTAGCCGCCTCTCTGAGAAACTCCTGCTTTGTAGGCTTTAATGGTTTCATTCTCTCATAAAGCTCAAGAAGTTCCACGTTGACCTCTTCGCCCTCGCCCAGTATGAACAGGTCGAAAAAGTCAGCCATAGGCTCAGGATTGCAGGCACACGGACCGCCTGCGATAACAAGAGGCGTAAGCTCAGTTCTGTCCTTAGCAAGCACCGGCACACCTGCAAGGTCGAGCATTTCCAATACATTATTATAAGAAAGCTCATACATGAGCGTAAAGCCGATGAAGTCGAAATCCTTTATAGGGTCAAGGCTCTCCAGTGCGTAAAGAGGGATATCGTTCTCACGCATAAGCTTGTTGTAGTCCTCTTCAGGCATGAAAACACGCTCGCACCACCAGTTCTCACGGGCGTTTTTCAGACCGTAAAGTATCTTCATGCCAAGGTGTGACATACCGACCTCATAAGTATCAGGAAAACAGAAAGCGAACCGCACGTCCACCTTATCCTTATCCTTCACCACGCTGCCCACCTCGCCGCCTATATACCTAGACGGACGCTGCACTTTAAGCAGCAGCTTTTCTATTTTCTTTTTCAGTTCTTCCAAAGTTTTATCCTCCGATATTGAATGTCTGTACTATCTCACCGCACCCGGTAAAGCGAGAGCAATACACAAAGTGAGGTGAAACGGGCGAACACTGTTCGCCCCTACAGATACATAAGCATTTCACATTATTATACCAAAAATTTATTACAAAAGCAATAAGCAAAGTGTTAATATATGACTTCCGAGAGGACGATAAAGCAGAAAGTTGCGGCAAAAGAAACGCTCACAGTGCCGTGGAGGATCATATAAATCATTGCCGCAGCTGAGAGTAGGATAAACAGAGCCCTGAAAAGTTCGCAGACCTTGCCGTCCGCCAGCAGGGCGAGTATCCTGCCACCGTCAAAATAGCGAAAGGGCAAGAGATTGAGCGTACCCAGCAGCAGGTTCACCTGACAGAAAAAGCCGCCGCCATTCGCCATATATGACAGCAGGCAGAGCATAAAGTTCACGGCAGGCCCTGCGAAAAGCACAGCAAGCTCGTGGTATTTAGACAGCTGTTTATCATCAGGTGAAATGCGGATACCGCCGCCATAGACGACGATCTCCTGCGGAGAACTGCCGAAAGCGGTCATAAGCACGAGGTGACCAAGTTCGTGGAGAGCACAGCACATAAGCGTAACAAAGAGCATATCCGCCTGCGTACCTGAGCAGACAGACACAAGTGCGACGACGAAAAAGAAACTGAACGACACGCCGTAGGTGGTATTTTTTATCTTTATTTTAAACAAGTTCATCACCGAGATATTTATATTCGGTATTTGATAAAATAATGTATCCCGAATAATTCTGCATCAGGGGTGTGGCAATCACGGGGTAAACCCTCCGAGCGGGACGCCCATTTCTGTGAAACAGAAATGGCGTCGCTCCCCTACAGTTCTGAATTTGTACAAGTTCTGAGCACGGGCTGTTCGCCCCTACAGATTATTCGGAAAATGTTCTACTGCCGCAAAATCGCTACGCTCTTTGCCGGTGCTTTTGTGATAATAGAAAAAGCGGTGTGAGTTTTATTTCTCGACACCGCTTTGATTATTTTTAGTTTGGTAGTTTCATTTCTGCACCCCTCTGCACTACATAGCAGAATAAACTCAGTGCATACATTTACTTTATGCTGAAGAGCCGCAAGGGGCAGCTATGCCAATTCCTCACTCCTCACTTATTACAGCTACAGCATCTTCCTCAAATACTGTCCCGTATAAGACCTGTCGCAAGCCGCAATTTCCTCAGGCGTGCCTGTGCAAACGATAGTTCCGCCGCCGTCACCGCCCTCAGGGCCTAAGTCTATAATGTGGTCTGCGGTCTTTATGACGTCAAGATTGTGCTCGATAACAAGCACCGTGTTTCCGCCGTCTGCAAGCTTTTGCAAGACCTCGATAAGCTTGTGTACGTCCGCCGTGTGAAGTCCTGTGGTAGGCTCGTCAAGAATGTATATCGTCCTGCCTGTGGCTCTCTTTGAAAGCTCTGTGGCAAGCTTTACTCGCTGTGCCTCGCCGCCTGAAAGGGTTGTGGCTGCCTGTCCTATCTTCACATAGCCAAGACCAACTTCATACAGTGTTTCAAGCTTACGGCTTATCTTCGGTATGGCACTAAAGAACTCAACGCCCTCTTCTACCGTCATTTCAAGCACGTCATAAATGTTCTTGCCCTTGTATCTTACCTCCAGCGTTTCACGGTTGTATCTCATTCCGCCGCATACCTCGCACGGTACATACACGTCCGGAAGGAAGTGCATTTCTATCTTGATTATTCCGTCGCCCTCGCAAGCCTCACATCTTCCGCCCTTTACATTAAAGGAAAACCGTCCTGCACCGTAGCCCTTCATCTTTGCGTCAGCAGTCTGTGCGAAAAGCTCTCTGATATCCGTGAATACCCCTGTGTATGTGGCAGGGTTAGACCTTGGCGTTCTGCCGATAGGCGACTGGTCGATATCAATGACCTTGTCCAGGTGCTCAATGCCCTGCATTTCCTTGAACGCTCCCGAACGTATCTTCGCACGGTTGAGCCTGCCTGCAAGTTCCTTGTAGATTATCTCGTTCACAAGCGATGATTTGCCCGAACCTGACACGCCTGTGACGCAGGTGAAAGTGCCAAGAGGTATCTCCACATCTATGTTTTTCAGATTGTTCTGTGTCGCACCGATGACTTTCAAAAACTTGCCGTTGCCCTGTCTGCGTGTTTCAGGAACAGGTATCTTTTTCGCTCCGCTGAGATACTGTCCCGTAATGGAACGCTCGCACCTCATGATATCGTCCACCGTTCCTGCACACACTATCTCTCCCCCGTGTATGCCTGCACCGGGGCCAACGTCCACCACGAAATCTGCCGCACGCATGGTGTCCTCGTCATGCTCGACCACTATAAGAGTGTTGCCAAGGTCACGAAGTCTTTTCAGCGTGGCGATAAGCTTGTCATTGTCACGCTGGTGCAGACCGATAGACGGCTCGTCAAGGATATACAGCACGCCCACCAGCGACGAGCCTATTTGTGTCGCAAGCCTTATACGCTGGCTCTCGCCGCCTGAGAGTGTGCCTGCGGAACGTGACAGCGTGAGATATTCCAGTCCCACGCTTTGAAGAAAGCCAAGACGTGACTTTATCTCTTTTATTATCTGCTCGCCGATAAGCTTGTCACGGTCGCTTATCTCAAGGTTTTCAAAAAACTCCAGTGCCTTTGCCACCGACTTATGACAAAGCTCTGCGATATTTATTCCCCCCACCGTAACGCTCAGGCTCTCTTTTTTCAGCCTTTCACCGTGGCAGGACGGACACTTCTCATCGCTCATATAAGCCTCGATATCAGCCTTTGCCCAATCGCTGTTGGATTCCTTGTAACGTCTTTCAAGGTTCGGTATGACGCCCTCAAAGTCAGCCTGATATTCAGCCTTATAGAACTTGTTACCACGCTTGAGGTGAAGTTTCTGACCCTGCGTGCCGTAAAGGAAAATGTCTACAGCGTCCTTGTCGAGGTTTTTCACAGGCTCGTCAAGGGAAATGCCGTAGGTCTCGGAAATGGCGTTGAAATACATCATGGCGATAGAGCCTTCTTCAAGGGTGTTCCAGCCGCTTGCCTTTATCGCACCCTGCCTTATGGAAAGGTCTTTGTTAGGGATAATAAGCTCAGGGTCTATCTTCTTGAACACGCCAAGACCGGTACACTTTTCGCAAGCACCGAAAGGATTGTTGAACGAGAACATTCTCGGTGTCAGCTCGTCGATAGATACGCCATGCTCAGGGCAGGCGTAGTTCTGAGAAAAAAGCATTTCCTCTCCGCCGATAACGTCAACGCCCACAAGACCGCCTGTAAGCGAAGAAACAGTTTCGATACTGTCAGTCAGTCGGGACTTTATGCCCTCCTTGATAACAAGTCTGTCCACCACTATCTCGATCGTGTGCTTTTTATTTTTCTCTATTTTTATCTCTTCCGAAAGGTCATAGGTTATGCCGTCTATACGCACTCTCACATAGCCCGACTTTCTTGCACGGTCAAGCTCTTTAGTGTGCTCGCCCTTACGTCCTCTGATGATAGGAGCTAAAAGCTGTATCTTAGTGCCCTCTTCAAGCTCCATTATCTTATCCACTATCTGGTCAACAGTCTGCTGACGTATCTCTCTTCCGCAGACAGGACAGTGCGGCACGCCTATACGGGCGTAAAGCAGTCTGAGATAGTCGTATATCTCGGTGACTGTTCCAACAGTTGAACGTGGGTTTTTGGAAGTAGTTTTCTGGTCTATGGATATAGCAGGGGAAAGCCCCTCGATGCTGTCAACATCAGGCTTATCCATTTGACCCAAAAACATTCTCGCATAAGATGACAGCGACTCAACATAACGTCTTTGTCCGTCGGCGTATATGGTATCGAATGCAAGAGAAGATTTACCCGAACCCGAAAGACCTGTCATAACAACAAGCTTATCTCTCGGTATGGTAACATCAACATTTTTGAGATTATGCTCTCTTGCACCTTTTATAACTATCTCGTTAATTGGCATTGGTATTCTTTACTCTCCTTTTGGTATTGAAAAATCACATATTGGTGTGCAGGTGGGCGACCTCAGGTCGCCCCTACATTTTCTCACTAATTATCATTTAGACCAAAATCTTTGGTCAGAAGTTTATTTTTCCACAAGGTTTCACAATTCAGTATTTTCTCTTTGGACTCATTCTTTGAAAAAATCTGAAGAATGGAAAACTGAAAATCTTTGTAGCTATCTGATGATATCGCAAGATAATCTCTTATACCGCTGTTTCCGCCGTGAAAAGTTTTTACATACTCTTTCCACCTGCCGAAAAGTCCGTCAGAACCTGTGGCAGAGCCTATATATTGCTTGCCTGTTTTTCGGTCAGCGATAAGATAAACAGCTTTTACAGCACTCAGGGCTGAGATGTATTTATCATAGACATTAGGCTTTTCAACAATATCTTTAAGCTGTCCAAAGCTCAATATCAAGTTATCATAGCCCACAAAATCTTGTGAGTTCACAGCTATTATTTTCTTAGGGTTTGTGGCTTTTTGGTGCCATGCAACTGCGGCGTTGCCCCAATCTATGATTAATCTTCCCTGATAATCCGAAAGAAAATCGTTTGTTTCTAGGTCATATTGATAAAAGTTTCTTTCAAACATCTCAGGCACAGGAAAACCTGTGGGCATATTATCAGGCGTAGCAGGGTGTTTGCCTTTTACTGTATAAGCCCCGAAAAATCTAGCACCTCTGCCCTTTTCGCCAATGAAAACCAGCCAATATTTAAAGCCGTCAGAAAAATGCTCCGCTTGCAGGCGTGTATACTGTTCAATGCTCTCAGAGCCGTTTTCATAGCATTTTGCAAATGCTATGTCGCCGACAGAGTGCCTTATAAGCACTGCTTCGTCAGGGTCGATACCGCCAAGCTTCATCAAATCGGATAAATAAAGCTCTGTCATTTCTTCTCACCCTTTAACTCCGCAATTTTATCACGCAAGAATGCGGCGTGCTCAAATTCAAGCAGCTTTGCCGCCTCTTTCATTTCCTTGGTGAGCTTTTCTATGAGCTTTGCAGTTTCCTGCTTTGAAAGCTTTGTTTTCTGCCTTGCCTCGTATTCCACCTCTTCTTTGGTGGATATCTCTATTACATCTCTTATGTCCTTGACGATAGTTTTCGGAACTATGCCGTGCTCTTCGTTGAACTTCATCTGTATTGCACGACGGCGTTCTGTTTCGGTGATAGCCTTTTCCATTGAGCGTGTCACCGTGTCGGCATACATTATTACCTTGCCCTCAGCGTTTCGAGCGGCTCTGCCTATGGTCTGTATAAGTGCACTTTCAGAACGCAGAAAGCCCTCTTTATCGGCGTCAAGAATCGCCACGAGAGTTACCTCAGGCAGGTCAAGACCCTCACGCAAAAGGTTGATACCAACAAGCACGTCGAACTCGCCCAGTCGCAGGTCACGGATTATCTCCATACGCTCGATAGTGTCGATATCGTGGTGCATATATCTCACCTTTACGTCAAAGCTCTTGAGATAATTTGTGAGATCCTCAGCCATTTTCTTTGTGAGCGTTGTGACCAGCACACGCTGATTTTTAGCGGTACGCATATTTATCTCGCTGAGCAAGTCCTCTATCTGACCCTCAGTCGGCTTTACGATTATCTCAGGGTCAAGCAGACCGGTCGGTCTTATGACCTGCTCCACTATCTGCTGTGACCTTTCCTGCTCGATAGGTCCGGGGGTAGCGGACACGAACACCGCCTGATTGATATGAGAATAGAACTCATCAAAGGTCAGCGGTCTGTTATCCAAAGCTGACGGAAGTCTGAAACCGTAGTCAACAAGGGTCTGTTTTCTCGCTCTGTCGCCTGCATACATACCTCTCACCTGCGGCAGAGAAACGTGTGATTCGTCCACGAAAAGCACAAAGTCATCAGGCAAAAAGTCAAGGAGAGTGAACGGCGTAGAGCCGGCAGGACGTCTTGCAAGCACACGGGAATAGTTCTCGATACCGCTGCAAAAGCCTATCTCCTCCAACATTTCGATATCGTAGTTAGTACGCTGAGCGATACGCTGAGCCTCGATGAGCATATCGTTATCCTTGAAATACTTTATCCTCTCGTCAAGCTCCTGCTTTATCTCTTCGATAGCGTCGTGCATTTTATCACGGCTGACGATATAATGCGACGCAGGGAAAATAGCGGCATGGGCAAGGGAGCAAAGCACCTCACCGGTCACCACGTTTATTTCAGTGATACGGTCTATCTCGTCGCCGAAGAACTCCACTCTGATAGCTGTATCAGTAGAATTTGCAGGGAATATCTCCACCACATCTCCCCTGACCCTGAACTTATTTCTCACGAAATTTATATCCTGTCTCTTATACACATCTGACGCTGCCGACGAATTAGACGGTGTA
>UQAR01000028.1 GCA_900539095.1 uncultured Ruminococcus sp. | reverse complement strand
GTGGGCTCGGAGATGTGTATAAGAGACAGTTTATATTGTTAGATAAAACTAACCTATTGACAAATGTGTACCGATGTGGTATACTTTAATCACAGCAAGGGAAAAGCTGTAGGAAACACCGCAGAAAAGTCTGCGGCCAATTAAAAAAATCGAATGAAAATAAAGTCTAAATAAGGAGGACAAAATTATGTCAAAGTTTGTATGTTCAGTATGCGGTTATGTTTATGAGGGCGAGGCTGCTCCAAAGGAGTGTCCTATCTGCCACGCACCAGCAGAAAAGTTCAATAAAGTAGAAGAAACAGCTATCACATGGGCTGACGAGCACAAGGTAGGCGTTGCAGAGGGTCTTGATGAGGAAGTT
Source organism: uncultured Ruminococcus sp. (assembly GCA_900539095.1). GTDB lineage: Bacteria > Bacillota > Clostridia > Oscillospirales > Ruminococcaceae > Hominimerdicola. The sequence goes on along the minus strand of UQAR01000028.1, from coordinate 23,725 downwards.
GTTGCAGGTCTTAGAGAGAACTTCAACGGCGAGTGCTCTGAGGTAGGTATGTATCTTGCAATGGCAAGAGTTGCTTACAGAGAGGGCTACCCTGAGGTAGGTATGTACTATGAGAAGGCTGCTTATGAAGAGGCTGAGCACGCTGCTAAGTTCGCAGAACTGCTTGGCGAGGTTGTAACACCTTCAACTAAGAAGAACCTTGAGATGAGATACATGGCTGAAAACGGTGCTTGCGAGGGCAAAATGAAGCTTGCTAAGAGAGCAAAGGAGCTTGGCTATGACGCTATCCATGACACTGTTCACGAAATGGCTAAGGACGAGGCTAGACATGGCTGCGGATTCAAGGGTCTGCTTGACAGATATTTTGCAAACAAGTAATAATTTGCTATAATTTAAAGATCACGACGAAATTTTCCCAAAAAAGGCAGAGGTATTAAAAAAAATACTTCTGCCTTTTTATTTTGCGGCAGTGTCAGGGGCTTAAATCTATTGCAAATGACGTAAAACTGTGGTATAATAAAATAATAATGCTTTAGGAGATGATTCTGTGATAGAAACACTGGCAGCGGAAACTGCGACCCTGCAAAACGTTTATGCCCCCTTGCCTTTCAAGGTGCACATGATATTCTGCGTTATCGCTACGCTTTTATATATAACTCAGTTCATAAGGAAGGGTTCTTACCATTATCTTACCATAATGGTGGCTATCGACCTTACTATCATAACTCAGTTTTGTACAAAAAGCTTTGCTATCGGTATGCTTTTCGGGGCGGAGGTCATGTTCCTTGCGGCAACGGCTTTCCTTTCCCACAGGTTCTCAAAGGCTCAGAAAGCCAAGGAAAACGCTGAAAAAGATAAGACCGATACCGCTGTAAAGGAAGATGAAGAATGAAGATAGTTATACTTGATTCTGAAACAGTTTCACGAAACGATGTGTCGCTGGAGGGCATAACCGCTCTTGGTGAACACAAGGTATATGGCTTTACGCCAAATGAACAGGTGGCAGAAAAAATAGGTGACGCTGACGCTGTTATATGCAACAAGTGCCTTATAACAGAAGAGGTCTTTTCAAAATGCAAAAACCTGAAATATGTTGGGCTTTTTGCAACGGGTTATAATAATGTTGACCTTTGTGCCGCTGACAGGCACGGTGCGGTGGTCTGCAATGTGCCTGCATATTCCACAAACGCAGTTGCTCAGCACACTTTTGCTCTTATCCTCAATTATTTCAGCAAGATAAGAGAATATTCTCAGAAAGTCGATGAGGGCGGCTGGGTGAATTACAAGCTGTTTTCGTATTTCGGTATCCCTACCTATGAGCTTGCCGGAAAAACCATTGGTATAGTAGGCTACGGCGACATTGGAAAGAAAGTGGCTGAGATAGCAAGGGCGTTTGGAATGAAGGTCATTACTTTTACACGCTCGCCTCAGAAAATAACTGACGGCACGCCTGCGGTAAGTCTTGACGAGCTTTTGAAAAGCTCAGACGTTGTAACACTCCATTGTCCGCTCACAAAGGACAATGAAAAGATGATAAACGCCAAAAGTCTAGGAATGATGAAAAAGTCAGCATTTTTCGTCAACACTGCAAGAGGCGGTCTTGTGGACGAAAAGGCACTTGCTGAGGCACTTGAAAATGAAGTCATTGCAGGTGCGGGCATAGATGTTCTCACGAATGAACCGATGCGTGAGGATTGTCCACTGAGAAACGTGAAAAACTGCACTGTTACCCCTCACATAGCATGGGCACCAAAGCAGACAAGAGAAAGGCTGCTTGAAACGGTCGCAGAAAATCTGAAAAAGTGGATAGAGGGCACTCCGCAGAACGTTGTCAATAGAAAATAAAATAAGGACATGATAAAAATGATAGACATGACAAAAAAGAAAAGAGTTGTTGTAAAGGTAGGAACTTCTACTCTTACACACAGCACGGGACTTTTGAACATACGCCGTGTGGAACAGCTTGTTAAAACTCTTGCCGATCTGCAAAACGCAGGTCACGAGATAATACTCGTATCAAGCGGTGCGGTAGGTCTTGGCAGAGCAAAGCTGGGCATAAAAGAAAAGCCCAAGGACACTCCCACAAGGCAGGCTTGTGCAGCCGTTGGTCAGTGTGAGCTTATGTATCTTTATGACAATCTTTTCTCTGAATACAGCCTTAATGTAGCTCAGCTTTTGCTCACAAAGTATATTCTTCTTGAGGACAGACGCATAAATGTACAAAACGCTCTCAACCGCATTATCGAGCTTGGTTCTATACCTATCGTAAACGAGAACGATACGGTATCCATAGATGAGTTGGAACTTGAAATGGGCGAGAACGATTCACTTGCGGCAAATGTTGCGGTGCTTGCTAATGCAGATCTTCTTATAATAATGTCTGATATCGAGGGACTTTTTGACAAAGACCCTCACAAGTATGACGACGCTGAGCTTATCCCTGTTGTGCCTGAGATAACAGAGGAGATAAAGGCGATAGCAGGAGGAGCAGGTTCTTCCCTTGGCACAGGCGGAATGGCGACAAAGATAAAGGCTGCGGAGATCGCCAAAAAGGGCGGTATCGATCTTATCATCATGAACGGACGTGATCCAAGGCATTTGTATAAGGTCTTTGAAAATAAACCTATAGGAACACTTTTTACAGCTAACGGGGAGGTATAGTAAAAATGAGTTATATCGATATTTTGGGACAGAAGGCTAAAGCCTGCAAAAAGGACATTGCCTTTGCGTCAACAACACAGAAAAACGACGCACTTCTTGAGATCGCACATATCCTGAGAGTTTGCAAGAACGATATCATAGAGGCAAACAAGGTGGATCTTGAAAACGGAAAAATGAGAAAAATGTCTGAGGCTATGCTTGACAGACTTGCACTTAATGACAGCCGTATCGAGGGCATGGCAAAGGCTTGCGAAGAGCTTGCACAGCTTGATGACCCTGTGGGAGAAGTTGTTTCAGGCTCAACAAGACCAAACGGTATGAAGATAGAAAAAGTCAGAGTGCCAATGGGCGTTATCGGAATTATTTTCGAGGCAAGACCTAATGTTACTGTAGACGGTGCTATACTTTGTCTAAAAAGCGGAAACGCTGTTATACTCAGGGGCGGCAAAGAGGCGATAAACTCAAACAAAATGCTTGCCGACCTTATGAGAAAAGCTGTTGAAAGGGCAGGGTTCAGTCCTGACATCATTCAGCTTGTGGAGGACACAGACAGGGGCATTGCTCTTGATATGATGAAAGCAAACGATTATATCGATGTGCTCATACCAAGAGGCGGAGCACAGCTTATAAAGGCTGTTATACAGTCTGCCACAGTGCCTGTTATCGAGACCGGCACCGGCAACTGTCACGTTTATGTTGACGCAAGTGCAGATATAAACATGGCGGTGAACATTGTTGACAACGGCAAGACTTCACGTCCGTCTGTATGCAACGCAGTGGAAAGCTGTCTTGTTCACAGGGATATTGCGGAGGATTTTCTTCCAAAGCTCAAAGCAAGGCTTGACAAGCATCATGTTGAGATAAGAGGCTGCGAACTTACAAGGCAGATACTTGGTCCTGAGAACGTTACTCCTGCTGATGATGACGATTATGCGACAGAGTTCCTTGACTACATCATTTCTATCAAAGTCGTTGACGATATGGCGGAGGCACTTGAACACATCGACAGATTTTCCACAGGTCATTCCGAATGCATCGTAACAGAAAGTCTTTTTGCGGCACAGGAATTTCAGAAGAGAGTAGATTCTGCGGCTGTATATGTAAACTGCTCAACAAGATTTACAGACGGCGGAATGTTCGGTCTTGGTGCTGAGATAGGCATTTCCACACAGAAACTTCACGCAAGAGGTCCTATGGGTCTTAGAGAAATGACCACCACAAAGTATCTTATCTCAGGCAACGGACAGATAAGAGAATAGGTATTAATGAGGAGTTAGGAGTGAGAAATGAGGAATTAAGGTATCGCCTAACGGCGATGATATTTCTCTCTGTAGGGGCGAACAGTTCGCCCGTTTACTCTATACTTTAATATATTACAAAAAGAGGTAATTATAATGATAAAAGCTATGAATATTTCTTATGAGATAGGCGATAAGCTTTATCTCAACATCACAAACAAATGCCCATGCAACTGCACATTCTGTATTCGTCACAACGGCGACGGTGCATACGGCTCTGACCCGCTGTGGCTTGAACACCAGCCAACTGCTGAAGAGGTTATAGATAACATCAAGAAACGTGACCTTGACAGCTACAAGGAGATAATATTCTGCGGTTACGGCGAGCCTACCTGTGAACTGGAAATACTCAAAGAAACTGCAAAGTATATAAAATCTGTTACAAAGACGCCTGTAAGGCTCAACACCAACGGTCTCAGCGATCTTATCAACAAGCGTGAAACCCCTGCTGAGTTCAAGGGACTTGTGGATATAATCTCAATAAGCCTTAACGCATCTGACGAAAAGGCTTATGACGAGGTAACAAGGCCGTCATTCAAGGGCGTGAACTGCTTTGAAGAAATGCTTTCTTTTGCAAAGAGAGTGAAAGAGTTCGTGCCTGAGGTAATGCTCACTGTTGTGGATATAATCGGCGAAGAAGAGATAAAAAAATCTCAGGCGGTTGCTGACAGCGTGGGTATTCATCTTAGAGTTAGAGAATATGTTGATTAACGTTTTGTAAACAATATATTAAGTTTTATATTTGCTCAATATTCCGTTTTCAGCAAACATCTATATGATGTCGGAACAATGACCGAGTGCTGAAAACGGATATTTTTGTACGATAATCAAAAAGAAAGCTTGGTAGAAAAAATCATGGAAAAGGAAAAGATAAGAAGTCTTGTTTTGCAGGCAGGACAGGGTGACAGAGCGGCTTTCGGTGAGCTTTATGAAGAAACGGGCAGGGGCGTATATTTCAACTGTCTGAAACTTCTTGGAAATGCTCAGCAGGCGGAGGATATTACTCAGGACACTTTCATGAAAGCTCTTGAAAAGCTTGACAGTCTTAACGAGCCTGAGAACTTTTCGGCTTGGGTAAACAGGATAGCCGTGAACAACTGCAAAATGTATTTTAGGAAAAATCCACGGAATGCGGAGGAGGAGTCGGAAAAGATAATCGACGATATGCCCGACAGCGAGCTTATCCCTGACGATTATGCCGACAGCGAGGAAAAACGCAGGATAATAATGAACATTATCGACACCGCTCTCACTGACGAACAGCGTCAGACCATAATACTCTATTATTTCGATATGATGAGCGTTGCGGAGATAGCAGAGATAATGGATTGTTCTGTGGGCACAGTCACGTCCCGTCTTAGTGCTGCAAGAAAGAAGATACGGGAGGCGGTGCTTATTTACGAGGAAAAAAACAACGACAGACTTCATGCTGTTATTCCTATACCTGTTTTGTCAAAGATATTCATGCAGGAATGTCAGCAGCTTGAACTGCCTAAATTATCCGTTTTCAGCAAGGCGTCAGCCACGGAAGTTGTTCCCGATAAAAATACTACAATAAGTAAATCGGGAGGAAAAGGTATGTTTTCAACAGTAAAGTCAAAGGTAATAGCAGGTGTGGTCGCAGTGGCAGTAGTAGGCGGAGGTATCACGGCGGTGATGCTTGCGAACAGAGATAAGACGGTGGAGGTCGATGAACCGAGGACGGCTGTTCAGACAAACGCTGACGGTGACGTAAATGAAAAGGACGTTGAGGACAAGCTCAACGAACTTGACGAAAACACAGATAATGAAGATGATGTTACTGACGATGTTGCAAGCGGCACAAATTCAAACGGCGAGCTTGAAATGGCAGTTTACACTGTGTCTGACGAGATAAAGAATGCAGATCTTTCGTCAGGTCTTGTTCAGCTTAATGGTGACATCATGCAGGTGGGCGGATATATAAAGACATCTGATTTCTATGCAAAATATGCTGACGAATACAGTTTTGTATACTGCGACGGAGGTCACTATGAGGACAAAAAGAACGAAATGCTAAACTACCGTGTGGGTGCAGACAACTATTTCGGCGGTGAATGGTGGGATAGCTATTACATGACGCTTATACCAAAGGTCGAACCGCAGGGAGATGAGATAACGGTATATGTTGCAAACCTCACAAACCCTGACGGTCAGGTATCTTTGGCAGACAGTTATGTGGTATGGGCAGAAGAAACGCCTATGTCAAACGATATTTACACTCCTGCTTGGATACCGACCGGTATGCCGACAAGACTTTGCTATGATGTAACAAGCACAAAGAAACTTGATGAGATATATGACAACATAGACGATTATTCAGCACAATCAGTGCAGGATATGCTTGTTTCTCAGGGAATCTCAAAGGGCGAGAACAGCATTTCAGGAAACTATCTTTCCTATGTTTACTCACAGGGCGATATGTCAATGGACGGAACATACCATGTGAACAGTGACACTGACCCCGACGTTTTCGTTGCATACGTTGCAGGCGAAAAGAATGCCGCCGGACTTACTCCTCTTTTCAGATATCATTTCACATTTGACACAAACACAAAGCAGCTTTATGAAAGCAGAATGTATCTTGCAGGAATGTTCTGATAAAAACTTTATCCCTCACATTTGTGGGGGATATTTTTTTGCTCATTGACAGGTATTTTGTTATGTGATATAATTATTTCTGCAATATCATAGTTATATATTAACATTATGTAAACTATAAATTAACATTCTGAATTTGCTCAACAAATCGTCTGCTTTTTGCATCTAACAAATGTAGGGACTGATAAAGCGGACGAGAAAACAGTAAGACATTCGGAAGAAGGAGCGGAAAAAACTATGGAAAAAGAAGAGATAAAAACGCTTGTATTGCAGGCAGCACAAGGCAACAGGGCGGCATTTGGTGCACTTTATGAAGAAACGGGCAGGGTGGTATACTTCACCTGTTTGAAACTTCTCGCAAATGCACAGCTGGCAGAGGATATCACGCAGGAAACATTTCTGACGGCACTTCAAAAGCTCGGCACGCTCACAAATCCTGAGAATTTTCAGACGTGGGTGAACCGCATTGCCATTAACCTCTGCAAAATGCACTTCAGGGGCAACACTGACCCTGAGGAAAATTCAGAGGATATACTGGAGGATATCCCTGACGAGGACCTTATACCTGAGGAATATGTGAGCAATGACGCAAAAAGAAAGATAATAATGGATATCATCGACACTGTTCTCACAGAAGAGCAAAGACAGTCGGTGATACTTTACTATTTTGATATGCTCACAGTGCCTGAGATAGCAGATGTAATGGGCTGCACCACAGGCACGGTGACTTCCCGTCTTAGTGCTGCCAGAAAAAAGATAAAGGAGGCGGTGCTCATATACGAGGAAAACAACAACGACAGACTTCATGCTGCCGTACCGGTATTTATTCTTTCCAAGCTCCTTATGAAAGAGGCATCAACTACCGCACTTCCTAAGCTTACCGTTTTCACTAGCACAGCCGCAAACGCAGTTCCTGATAAAGTAACATCAACAAAAACTATATCGGGAGGAAAAGGAATGTTTTCAACAGTAAAAGCAAAGGTTATAGCAGGCGTTTGTGCCGTGGCAGTTGTGGGCGGAGGTATCACGGCAGCGGTCGTGCTCAGCTCAAATAGCAATGATGACGATGATATCGTTGTTTCTTCGCAGAAAAACGGTGACAGCACTGTTTCAAAGAACGATGAAACCGTATCTAATACCGCTAATGATAATAAAAACAGCAATCTATATTGGATAGACGGATTTAATGGCGGTACGCCGTCAGATACTTTGCCGCAGGATATTTTCGGCAGCAAAATATCAGTGCCTGTTGACCTTAGTGCCATAGATGGCGGCAATGCCAATATGGAAATGTATGGCGACGATATTGGCAGATCTAGTGATATTATGAGCGTTGATAAAATGATAGGTGAAAACAGTGACGTTGAGATAACCTTCGTTTCATCAGATGAGAGCCAAACAAACTACGACCTTACCGGTGCAAACCCATTTGACCGTGACGCAAGTGTGGCTGACATTCTCAAGGAAAACAGCTGGAGCATTACCATACCTTTAGAAGAGGCTGTGGATACCTCCGACTGGGAGTATGAAAGCTACGGCAGCTACAGCAATAAAGAAGATCTTGATAAAATAATCGACAAAATGGGCTGCCCTACAAGCATTTATATGAACAGCGAATATGACGGCATGGACGATTATAAATGCTATACAATGTATTGGGAGAACGTTGACTATACAATTTCACTCGGCGTGGTGGAAACATATAGTAATTACGAAGAGTATGACGTAGTGCTTGATTACTTCTCGGTTTCCGATTTCACATACTACAGCAAAAACTATCCACAGGAAGAAATACACGAAAAAGACGGAGAGGCTGTTTTCACATCTGAGTATACAGGCATAACAACACCGGGCGAGAGCACTGTAAACACTGATGAGAACAGAGTAAAGGTATATGATGACCTCAAGGCACTTGACCTTACTTCAGACGCTGCTCTGCCTAAGGATATAAGCGTAAGCTATAAGGGCATAGACCACGTTTTCACAGGCATTGAGCTTATTGATGATGTAAGAGAAGAAATGGTGGATACCCCTGACGATGAATACGATTCTGCTCTTTGCTACGGAAAAACAAGCTCAACTATGGATAATATCATCATCTTCGACTTCTGGCTCAACAGCGATCATACCCTCCATAAGATAAGAATGAGTTTCACCACCGAAAGCGACTGCTCAATATTCGGTATAACAAAAAATTCAACTCCTGAGGAGATGGCTGCGATTCTCGGCACACCTGAGGTCAGCGACAGAAACGGCAAAGATCAGTTTCTTGATTGGGAGAGCGATTCCATGAGCGTGAACGCATATTACTATGACGGCGTTTTGCAGTCTATACAGGCTAACTTTGAAAGCTAGGCGGCTTTTATTTGACAACATAAGCGGTATGTGCTATAATATTTTATATTAATACTTTACTATGATAAAATATAGAGAGGATAATGTAAAATGAGCGAAAAGCTTTGGAGAAAAAACCTTATAAATATAGAGCCATACGTTGCTGGAGAACAGCCTAAAAACGATAAGATAATAAAGCTCAATGCAAATGAAAACCCTTATCCGCCGTCATCAAAGGTAAAGGCGATATTGGAGTGCAAGACCATAGCGGAGCTGAGAAAATATCCTAGTGCTGACGCCTCTGCACTAAGGGCGGCACTTGCGGAGCGTGTGGGACTGAAAAGCGAAAATGTTTTCTGCGGAAACGGTTCAGATGACGTGCTTGCCACAGCGTTCAGGGCATTTTTCAACTCTGACAAGCCTATACTTTATCCTGATATAACTTACTCTTTCTATCCTGTTTGGTGTGAGCTTTTGAAGATACCATACAAGACAAAGAGCGTTGACGAAAATTTTGTTATAAATATAGACGATTTCAAAGAGCCTAACGGCGGCGTTGTTATCCCTAACCCTAATGCTCCGACAAGCCTTGGTGTGGGTGAGAAATTTATAAGAGAACTTCTTGAAAACAATCAGGACAGCATTGTTATAATCGACGAGGCATATGTGGATTTCGGCAGGTATTCCTGCGTTGAGCTTGTGAAAGAATATGACAACTTGGTCGTAACGCAGACGTTCTCAAAGTCACGTTCGCTTGCCGGAATGAGAGTTGGCATGGCTTTTGCCAGTGCCGAACTTATCAGCTATATGCAGGCTGTAAAGGACTCATACAATTCTTATCCTCTCGACCAGATAGCCATAGAAACAGCTGTGGCAAGCCTTTCTGACGAGGACTATTTCAAGACGACTGTAGGAAAAGTCAAGGCGACAAGGGATAAAACAGCTGAAAAAATGAGGACAATGGGATTCAAAGTTCTCGATAGTGAAACGAACTTTCTTTTTGCACAGCACGAAAAACTCTCCGCAAAAGAGATATTCACATATCTTCGTCAAAAGGGCATCTTCGTGAGATATTTCAACAAGCCTAGGATAGATAACTTCCTCAGGATAACCATAGGCACAGACGAGGAAATGGAGCTTATGCTAGAAAAGCTTTCGGAGATATGCAAATAATATAGAGTAGGGGTGAACAGTGTTCGCCAGTCTGTTTCTAGCTTTTTTTGAAAGACTTTTGTTTATTATTAATAAGAATATATAAAGGGCGGCTTTGACCGCCCTTTTTTGTGCTATATCCTTTAAAATCAGGGCGTAAAGGTATTGAAAATCAGAAAATGTTGTGATATAATTATCATAAGTAATTATTGCCTGAAGAAAGGATATGTATATATGTTGATAAATTCGCTGGCGGCGTTGGCTCTCGGCTTTACGCTGGATATGCTTTTTGGCGACCCGGAAGTGGTGCTCTATCCTCAGACTGCCATAAAAAAACTGGTCAAAAAGCTTGATAATGTTTTCAGAAACAGCTATAAAAACACTCCTGAGGCACAGCGTATGGCAGGAATGATGATGACTGTGATAGTTTTGCTCATTGTTGCCGCAGTTTCTCTGCTTTTGCTTTTCGTTGGCTACAAGCTGAACGCTGCACTGGGAATTTTCCTTGAGGGCATAATGTGCTGGTCGGCACTTTCTATAAAGTCCCTTAAAACCGCAGCAGGCGGCGTAATGCGTGCGGCAAGGGCAGGCAATCTTTCTTCGGCACAGCGTAAAGTAAAAAAAGTCACATTTCGTGACACTGATGACATGAACATTGACGCCGTTATAAAAAGCACAGTTGAATCCGTTGCTGAAAACACCACAGACTGGGCGGTCGCACCGATATTTTGGTCGGCGATATTCGGCGGACTGGGCGGTCTGCTTTACAGAACCGTAAACATTATCGACAACACGGTGGGCTACAAGACAGACACTTACATAAACTTCGGCAAATTTCCTGCAAAGCTTGATGATGTTCTAAGCTTTATTCCTGCGAGGATAGCGGCTTTGCTTATGAGGATAAACGTTGCTTTCCTGCATCTTGACGGAAAAAATGCCGCACAGGTCTACAGCAAAGACAGAAGGCGTTCGCCTAGCCCTAATTCAGCACAGACTCAGTCAGTTTGTGCAGGTGCACTGGGAATACAGCTTGGCAGTGATGAATACTACGGCGGTCAGCTTGTGAGAAAGCCTCTCATAGGCAGAAACCTCAAGCCATGCGAGCCAAACGATATTTTTTGGGCAAATCAGTTGCTGCTTGGAACGTCATTTTATGCGATGCTTTTCACGGCAGTCATAAGAACTGCATTGTTCTTCCTTATTTAATTATGATATCAAACCAGCTGGACGGATAAAATGTTTGGCTGGTTTTATTTTGCCATATAAAAACGGACGGGCTGTTCAAATGAACAAACCGTCCGTGTTTTTTTGCTTTATAAGCTATTGGCTATTATCTTCTTGCAGCCTTTTTCTTTGTGCTGCCTGTCTTAGAGCCTGAATGTGACTTCTTTGCCTGATGTTTTTTCCAGTGTACCCACAGTGTAGGTGCGATACAGTTAGAAGAGTAAACACCTGAGATCATACCTATGATAAGTGGGAATGCAAAGCTCAGGATAGAAGTTACGCCGCAGATGATGCAGACGATACAAACTGTAGCCATAGCGAGGACTGTTGTAACAGTTGTATGGATAGAACGTCCCATTGTCTGAGTAATGGAGAGGTTTACAAGATCCTCAAGCTCCATTTTATTGCCAAGGAGATTTTCATTCTCTCTGATTCTATCGTAAATGATGATAGTTGCGTTGATAGAATATCCAAGGATAGTCAGCAAAACTGCCATGAAGTTTGCGTTGATGTCAAATCTGCATATTACAAAGCAGCCATAGACCATGCACATATCGTGTGCAAGGGCAACTACTGAGAACACACCGGCTGAGATACCGCCTATCTTTTTAAATCTGAAACCGATATAAATGATAGTGATGACCATTGCCAGTGCACAAGCAGCAAGGCACTTGAAGAAGAAGTTCATACCGCTTGACGCTGCAACGTCATTTGACTCATAAACTTCTATGTTGTTATCAGGAAAATCCTTTTCAAGGGCTGTTTTCAGGGTGTTCTGCTTATCGTCGCTTATACCCTTTGTGGAAGAGAACTTGATCTCTACTGTTTTGCCTGCGTTTCCTGTGTTTTCGCCAAGAGTTACTGTACATTTATCTCCGATACTGTCAGAAACGGTATTTGAAACGTCAGATGTTTTTATATCGCCCTCGTATGTATAAGTCAAGACTGTACCGCCTTTGAACTCGATAGCAACGTTAAGACCTATAACAAATGTGAGAATGATAAAAATTGCGATAAGTGCACATGATATGGAATAAAATAACTTGCTGTGACCCACAACATTCAGGGTCTTTTTTTCTTTACTCATTTATTTCAGCACCTCCGTAAAGCTTGCGTTTCTTAAAGCACTTGAACTTTGAGAGGGACGAAAGCATAAGTCTTGAACAGAAAATACCGAATACAAAGTTCAGAAGGATACCAACGAGAAGTGTATATCCCAGTGAGTAGATAGTACCAGCTGTGCTTGCACCGAATACTGAGAATACAGGGCTGAGAAGTGTTCCGAAAACGCTGTCTGTAGGTCCGAACGCACCCATAAGGATTATTGCAACGAATACGACTGTGATGTTTCCGTCGAATACTGCACTCCATGCTCTCTTATATCCAAGCTCGATAGCACCGTTGAGTGTTTTGCCGTTGTTAAGCTCTTCCTTTATTCTCTCGGCAGTGATAACGTTGGCGTCAACGCCCATACCTATCGAAAGGATAATACCTGCGATACCAGGGATAGTCAATGTAAAGCTGTCAATATTTCCGAAGAAACCTGTGATGCAGGCGATAGAACCTATTACCTGACCTATAAGTGCGATAGACGCAACAAAACCCGGCAGCTTATAGATAATGATGATATACGCAGCGATAACGATAAATGCTATAAGTCCTGCGATGACCATTGCATTTTTTGCACCCTCACCCAATGTAGGTGAAATTATGTTCGTGCTTGTTGTTTTAAGGTCAAATGGGATAGAACCGGCGTTTATCTTATCTGCAAGAGCTTTTGCAGAATCGTATGTGAAGTTGCCCTCGATAACGCATTCGCCGTTTGTGATAGCTGAATTTACGCTTGGTGCTGAAATGCACTTATCGTCCATCCAGATAGAGATAGAGCCTTTTCCGGCAAGCTCAGTTGTAGCGTCAGCAAAAGCTTTTTTACCGCTGTTATTGAGTGTCAGGCTTACAACATACTTGATATTTCCTGTTGTTTCGTCCTGAGTCTGTCTTGCCTCGGCTTTTTTAACGTCACTGCCCGTGAGCACCTGCTCGCCTTTTTCCTCTTTGCCCTTTCTGAACACCAGCTTAGCAGTTTCGCCAAGCTCAGAAACGGCAGCCTCAGGGTCAAAGCTTTCTTCGTTAGCCTGCCATGGGAATGAGACCATTACCTTATTTTTCTTATAGTCTACATAGACCTCGCTGTCTGTGATATTAAGGCTTACAAGTCTTTGCTCGATAACAGCCTTTGCAGCGTCCATTTCTTCCTTTGTGGCGTCGTAATTATCGGCAGGTTCAAACGTTGCGTTTACACCGCCCTGAATATCGATACCCCAGCGGATATCTTCAACACCCTTGATATAACTTGTTTTTATATCTCCGTACTGAGTATGTATTCCTGCATAAGTAAGATATCCAAATGCAATTATACACAAAAGCACGATAAAAAACACGGGTTTTTTAACTTTTCGCACCTTTAATCCTCCTGATAAATTTATTAAGCCCAAAGGCTTTTTTGCCGTCAGGGCACAATACGCCCATAACGAACACATTCACCTTATAATTATAAAACGTTTGATACAAAATGTCAATAGTTTTTATGAAATTCGCACTGTTTATCAAGATAAAGGCAACATTGCGTAATAATCGTATGCAAATCCGATAGACGTGACTTGTGCGTTATGATCTAAATATCAATAAGTTCTCTTAAAGGCTGTTTTAAAGGGGCTTTGTCTTGACAAAATCTCCTTTTAGTGATATTATTAAAAGGATAAATATTGCGGCGTAAGAAATTTTTTACGTCAGCTAAAAGGAGTATGTAAAATGATTGATATTAAGCTTATCCGTACAAATCCTGAGCTTGTCAAGGAAAACATCAAGAAGAAGTTTCAGGACGAAAAGCTCGTTCTTGTTGACGAGGTAGCTCAGTTTGACGAGGAATACAGAGCAGCCAAGACAAAGGCTGACGAGCTGAGAAATAAAAGAAAGGTAATGAGCAAGCAGATAGGCGGTCTTATGGCTAAGGGTCAAAAGGACGAGGCTGAGAAGGTAAAGGCTGAGGTTTCCGCTATCGGTGCTGAGCTTGACGCAATGGCTGAAAAGGAAAAGGAGCTTGAGGGCAAGATCCGTGAGAGAATGCTCGTTATCCCTAACATTATCGACCCTAGCGTTCCAATAGGCAAGGACGACAGCGAGAATGTTGAGATTGAAAAGTTCGGCGATCCATTCGTTCCTGATTATGAGATACCATATCACGTTGATATTATGGAAAGCTTTGACGGAATCGACCTTGACAGTGCAAGAAGAACTTCCGGAAACGGTTTCTACTATCTCAAGGGCGACATTGCAAGACTTCATTCTGCAATTCTTTCTTATGCAAGAGATTTCATGATAGACAGAGGTTTCACATATTTCATTCCGCCTTACATGATACGTTCAGACGTTGTTACAGGCGTAATGAGCTTTGCTGAAATGGAAGGCATGATGTACAAGATAGAGGGTGAAGATCTTTATCTTATCGGTACTTCTGAGCACTCAATGATAGGCAGATTTATCGACACCATTATCCCTGAGGACGAGCTGCCAAAGACTCTCACAAGCTATTCACCATGTTTCAGAAAAGAGGTTGGTGCACACGGCATCGAAGAGAGAGGCGTTTACAGAATACACCAGTTTGAAAAGCAGGAAATGATAGTTGTCTGCAAGCCTGAAGAGAGCATGGCATGGTATAACAAGCTGTGGCAGCATTCTGTTGATTTCTTCCGCTCACTTGATATTCCTGTAAGAACACTTGAGTGCTGCTCAGGCGACCTTGCAGACCTCAAGGTAAAGAGCTGTGATGTTGAGGCATGGAGCCCAAGACAGAAGAAGTATTTTGAAGTTGGTTCTTGCTCAAATCTTGGCGACGCACAGGCAAGACGTCTTGGCATAAGAATAAAGGCAGAGGACGGCACAAAGTATTTTGCTCACACTCTTAACAACACAGTAGTTGCTCCACCAAGAATGCTTATCGCATTCCTCGAGAACAATCTCAACGCTGACGGAACAGTTAATATCCCTGAGCCGCTGAGAATGTACATGGGCGGCAAGGACAAGATAACAAAGTAATTTTGATATGCAAAAAGGTGAACGGTCATGTGCCGCTCACCTTTTTTTGTTGCCTTAAATACAAAAACGGACGGTTTTAAGCCGTCCGTTAATTTTTTTAGTCAATGTAGGGGCGAACAGTGTTCGCCTGTTTATTTTGTTTTTACTTGATTTTTATATTATTCTTCCGTGTTTTCAGAATCGTCATTCTCAACGCTTTCGGTATTCTCTTCAATGACCTCAGCATTTTCCTCAGCCTGAGCCTCTGCTATCTCCTCGGCAGTAGCCTTTTCTACCTCTGCCGTTTCAGCATCATCGTCATGCTCAGTTCTTGTGAATGAAACCACTCTGCCGTCCTCTCCGACTCTCATAAGTCTTACGCCACGGGAGTATCTGCTCATCATGCTGATATCGCAGGCTCTTATTCTGATAACAACGCCGTCTGTGGATATCATGATGATATCATCTTCATCATCAACGACCTTTATTCCGCATACGCCGCCGCTCTTATAGTTCATAAGACCGTAGCCGCCTCTGTTCTGTACCTTATAAGACTCCAGCGGAACACGTCTGCCAAGACCGTTTTCTGCAACAGTGAGAACGCTTGCACCCTCTCTTACTCTTGCCATTGAAACAACATAGTCGCTGCCTCTGAGTTTAATAGCCTTTACGCCGTGAGCAACTCTTGACATCTCTCTTATGTCAGTTTCTCTTATCCTTATAGCCTGACCGTTATGTGTGGCAACTATGACCTCATTGTCGCCAAAGGTCATTCTTACACCTGCTATCTCGTCGCCCTCGTCAAGACCGATAGCGATAAGACCATTCTTTCTTACATTCTTATAGGAAGTCAGCGGAGTTCTCTTTATCTTGCCGTTCTTTGTTACCATAACGATATACTTGCCCTCGTCAAAGTCGGCAGTTTTTATCATTGCGGCTATCTTCTCGCCCTCGCTGAGTTCAAGAAGATTTACTATATTTGTGCCTCTTGACGCCTTTGAACCCTCAGGCAGCTCATAGCATTTGAGCTTATACATTATGCCCTTATTGGAGATAAAGAGTATATTGTCATGTGAAGAACAGGTCTGGAGTTCGTCGATATAATCGTCCTCACGCTGTTTCATACCTGTTACGCCACGTCCGCCACGTTTCTGAGCCTTATACTCTGAAACAGGCATTCTCTTTATATATCCGGCATTTGTATAAGTAACAACGCTTTCCTCAACAGGGATAAGATCTTCGATATCAACTTCGCCGCTGACATTTTCTATCTGAGTTCTTCTCTCGTCGCCAAACTTATCCTGAATAGCCTCGACCTCTTCAATGATTATATCAAGTATTCTCTGATGATTTGCAAGAATATCTTCAAGGTCAGCTATCTTGACCTCAATTTCAGCCAACTCGTCGATTATCTTCTGTCTTTCCATACCGGTCAGACGTCCGAGAGTCATGTTTGCAATATGGTCAGCCTGAATATCTGTCAGACCAAAACGCTGATTAAGTCTTTGCTTAGCCTCAGGGATATTCTTAGAAGTTTTCATTATCTCGATAACTTCGTCGATATTGTCAAGTGCGATAACAAGACCCTTTAAGATATGCTCTCTTTCCTTAGCCTTGTTAAGGTCAAACTTAGTTCTTCTTGTGATAACGTCGACCTGAAAGTCTATATACTGCTCAAGCATTTCCTTGAGGGTCAAAACCTTAGGGATACCATTCACAAGTGCGAGCATTATAACGCCCACTGTATCCTGGAGCTGTGTATAGCTGAACAGCTTATTGAGCACTACCTGAGGATTAGCGTCCTTTTTCAGCTCGATAACGATTCTCATTCCGTCCTTGCCGGATTCATCATTGATATAATGGATTCCGTCAATACGCTTTTCCTTAACAAGGTCAGCGATAGACTCAACAAGTCTTGCCTTGTTTACCATGTAAGGAATCTCAGTAACGATAATGCAGTTTCTGCCCTTTATCTCCTCGATAGAGGTCTTTGAACGCAGTGTTATCTTTCCTCTGCCAGTACCGTAAGCCGCTCTGATACCAGACCTGCCCATGATGATACCGCCTGTTGGGAAGTCAGGACCTTTTATACTCTCCATAAGCTCATCAAGAGTGCAGTCAGGGTTTTTCATGACAGTTTTCATGCCCTCGATAACTTCATGAAGGTTATGAGGAGGGATATTCGTTGCCATGCCGACAGCGATACCTACTGAGCCGTTACAAAGAAGATTTGGAAATCTTGACGGCAGCACAACAGGCTCTTTCAGTCTGTCATCATAGTTAGACTGAAAATCAACAGTCGTTTTGTTTATATCTGTCAGCATATTTACTGACATCTTAGCCATTTTAGCCTCAGTATAACGATAGGCAGCCGGAGGGTCGCCGTCAACAGAACCGAAGTTTCCGTGACCGTCAACAAGAGGATATCTCATTGAAAACTTCTGAGCAAGTCTTACAAGTGCGTCGTAAACTGATGCGTCACCGTGAGGGTGATATTTACCGAGCACAGAACCTACTGTGTCGGCACACTTTCTGTACGGCTGGTCAGGTGTAAGACCGTTTTCATACATAGTATATAAAATTCTTCTGTGAACAGGTTTAAGTCCGTCCCTTACATCAGGTAAGGCTCTGGATACAATTACCGCCATTGAATATTGAATGAAAGATTCTTTCATTATCGCCTCAACATCAGTGTCAATAACGTTATAATCGCTCACTTTATCCACTCCTTTTTAACCTTTCGGTTTACTTTTACAGGAACATATCCTGTTCTTATTTATTATCGATCATTTCATAATCGCTTTCAAGCAGCTGTGAGAAAGTTTTTCTCAGGGTTTCCTGCTGCTGCTCGTTCATAACTCTTTTTGCAAGCACATAGATAGTTTCTTTTTTGAGTATTATAATAAACATCTCGTCATTTTCCAAAACATTCAGAGAAATATCCTCAAAGTCAACTATTCTCGGCGGAACAGGAGTAAAGTCCTCTTCCTGCTTTTCCTCCTCTGTTGGCAGCGTTTCTATTTTGAAACTGTCGTCATAGAGCGTGAAAACATATTTATCGTCCTCAAGAGGTTTAAGAGCCTGCATAAGATATTTTCTTATTCTTCTGGTGTTATACCATGTGAGAACTATTATAGCAAGGCATATGAACGCCAGCACCCAGTTAAGATATCCCGAAGGGTTTCTCACAATGGACACTATAAAAAGTGCTGCCACAATGCCGAATGCCGCTGTTATCTTCCAGTTATGTGCATAAACGAATTTTCTCTGAAAGGCGATAAAAGCTCTTTCCTCTTCTTCATTTTTCACATCATACTCAAAGCTCAGCACAGGTTCTTTTTCAGGCTGTTTTTCTTCTGTTTCAGGTGCATTTTCAGCAGTTTCCTCCACAGTTTCTTCCTCAGCCTTTACCTCTTCAAGCTCTGTTTCTTCGTTTTTATTTTCTTTGATATCCAAAGCAGTATCCTTTCTTTAAACGTCAAGATCCTTTACATACTCTGCATTTTTCTCTATAAATTCTTTTCTCGGTGCAACCTTATCGCCCATAAGAATTGTGAATATCTCATCCGCCTTAACAGCGTCTTCCATTGTCACCTTTATCATAGTTCTTCTTTCAGGGTCCATAGTAGTTTCCCAAAGCTGTTCAGGGTCCATTTCACCAAGACCTTTGTATCTCTGGACGTTTACTTTCAGGTTGTTTTCTCCTGAAAGCTCAGCTATATACTGGTCTCTTTCAGCGTCTGAGAAAGCATATCTTACCTGCTTGCCTCTTGCCACTTTAAAGAGCGGCGGCTGAGCAAGATAGATATGACCCTCCTCGATAAGAGGACGCATAAATCTAAAGAAGAATGTAAGCAGAAGTGTTCTGATATGAGAACCGTCCACATCGGCATCGGCCATGATTATAACTTTGCCGTAACGGAGCTTTGAAAGGTCAAAGTCCTCGCCTATTGATGTTCCCAGTGCGGTAACAACAGGCATAAGCTTTTCATTGCCATATACCTTGTCTATCCTAGCCTTTTCAACGTTGAGCATTTTTCCCCACAAAGGAAGTATAGCCTGATATTTTCTATCTCTGCCTTCCTTTGCAGAACCGCCCGCAGAATCTCCCTCGACGATATAAATTTCGGTGAGTGAGGCATCTCTCTCAGAACAGTCGGCAAGCTTGCCAGGCAGTGAAGAAGATTCAAGAGCTGACTTTCTTCTTGTAAGCTCTCTTGCTTTCTTTGCCGCCTCTCTTGCCTTCTGAGCCTGAACGGACTTATCAAAAATAGCCTTTGCTACAGTAGGATTTTCCTCGAAGTAGTTCATAAGCTTTTCGGTAACTATCTTGTCAACGAAAGGTCTTACCTCAGGATTTCCAAGTCTGCCCTTTGTCTGACCCTCAAACTCGCAGTTTGTGAGCTTAACGGAAACTATAGCCGTCAGACCTTCTCTAACATCGTCGCCAAGGAGTTTATCGTCGTCTTTCAGATATCCGAACTTCTTGCCGTAGTTATTTATTACCTTTGTAAGAGCGTTCTTGAAACCTGTTTCATGAGTACCACCGTCAGGAGTATGGATATTATTAGCAAATGAAAGTATAAGGTCATTATAAGTATCGTTATACTGCAAAGCTATCTCGGCAAAGGTATCGCCCTCCATGCCGTTGACATAGATAACTTCCTCAGAAAGCGGAGTAACGCCTCTTGTCTTGTGGATATGCTCAACGAACTGTCTTATACCGCCCTCGTAGTGGAGAGTTTCGCCAACAGGTTCGCTTTCATTTCTCTTATCTGTAAAGATTATCTTTATGCCGGCGTTAAGGAAAGCTTGCTCTCTGAGTCTTTTCAGCAGAGTTTCATAGTCAAACACTGTTGTTTCCTGAAAAATCTCAGGGTCAGGCTTAAAGAGAACAGAAGTACCGGTTTTATCAGTATCGCCGATTATTTTCAGCGGCTCTGAATAATTACCTCTGTCAAATCTCTGAAAGTGGATATGAGTTCCGTCATAAACTGTAAGTTCAAGATATTCTGAGAGGGCGTTTACTACAGACGCACCAACGCCGTGAAGTCCGCCTGCTACCTTATATCCGCCGCCGCCGAACTTTCCGCCTGCGTGAAGAATGGTATAAACTACCGTTGCGGCAGAGATTTTCTCCTTAGGGTGTATACCTGTAGGGATACCACGTCCGTTATCGGTAACTCTGATAATGTCACCAGGAAGTATTTCTACTTCTATCTCAGTACAATATCCTGCCAGTGCCTCGTCGATAGCGTTGTCAACTATCTCATAGACAAGGTGATGAAGTCCCTTAGGACCTGTTGAACCGATATACATACCCGGTCTTTTTCTTACCGCCTCAAGACCCTCCAGCACCTGTATCTGATTTTCATTATAATCATTCTGCTTGTCCACCATGGATATTTTCTCTGTGTTCTGGATCTCAATCTCGTTGTTATTTTCCAAAAAATAAACCCCCTCATCACTTGGTTTTTATCTTATAATCTAAATTATCTGAAATCTATAGCTGTCATTCAGGCATTCTTTTACTTCTTTTAAGAAGTGTGGCACAACTCATCTGACTTATATACACAGTTTCTGTAAAGTCCTTATCAAGGCACACCACAAAGCTTTTAGGCATTTCATATGTGCAGTTCACAACTCTGTTGTTTTTGGCCGCAAAGTTGAGAAACTCTTTCGTGTTTGCCGACACAGAGGTATTTTCGATATCGAAAATGCCTATCACATCTTTAGTATTGACTAAATAATCGTTGCCTAAATGCAGAAACATCACTTATTCTCCTGAACTATCATTCCGTTTTCTATATTGAATATCTTTCCGTGACTTTTTTCGTCAAATGGGATATTCCTGTCGCAGCAGGTGATAAAGACCTGCATATCATGTATCTTTGAGATAACGAACTTCTGTCTTGACAGGTCAAGCTCGCTTAAAACGTCATCGAGAAGTATGCACGGGCTGTCATCTATCTCCTCAGCAAGTATATAAGCCTGTGAAAGCTTTAATATAAGTGCAAGAGAACGGTGCTGACCCTGTGAGGCGAACTGTCTTACAGCCAGTGAATTTATCTTTCCCGTAAGGTCATCCCTATGGACGCCTTTTTGAGTAAATCCTGCCCTTATATCCTCATCAAGATTATCCCTTAAGCAGTTTAAATACTCCTCAGCCATTTCACCTGCATAATCTTTTCTGCCCTCAAGGTTTGAATACACTGTGGAATAATACTCAAGCTCCAGTTTTTCTCTGCCCTCTGATATCTCCTCATAAAGCTTTTTAGCGAACATATCGAGCTTTTTCGTATAATTATACCTGAGAAGTGAAATATAAGCACCCAACTGAGCAAGCTGTATATCCCACACTTCAAGTTCTTCTCTCTTTGATCTGCCGTAAGATATATTTTTCAGCAGTATATTTCTCTGCTCGATAAGGTCGTCATACTTTGCAATAACAGAGCTGTAGGAATTTTTTATCTGCGACACCGAAAGGTCAAGAAACTGACGCCTGTTTTCAGGAGAGCCTTTTGAAAGCTCCAGATCCTCAGGGGTGAAAATAACGCAGTCAAGGCTGCCGAAAAGCTTTGAAGGAGCTTTAAGTTTCACGCCGTTGAGGGTGACGTTTTTTTCTCTAACATTCGGTCTTGCCATGGCAAAGTGTATATCCTGACTGCGAAAGCTGTTTTTAAATGATATGTCGATATTCATGACCTGTCCGTTTATATCTATCATTTCTCTGTCTTTTGTGTTTCGGAAAGATCTCACACCGCTGCAAAGCCATATAGCCTCTATCAGATTAGTTTTGCCCTGAGCATTTTTTCCGCAGAATATATTCATTTTCTCATGTGGGAATATCTCGACCTTTTTGAGATTTTTAAATCCGTCTGCGGAAATTTTGGTTATCACCATTTTATTTTACCACTATCTCTGTAGCTATCTCGTCTATCTGCACCTTATCTCCTGGACGGATCTTCTTTCCCCTCATTGTGCAGACCTCGCCGTTCACCTTTATTCTCTCTTCAAGGATTATTTCCTTGCCGATGCCGCCTGTTTCCACAACGCCTGCATATTTAAGCAGAGAATCAAGTTTTATGAACTCTGACCTTATGGTCACATCTATCTGTTGATATTTCATAATATTATAAATTTCCTTTCAGAAGGCTTATTCCTTCGCAAGTCTTACAGGAAGAACGAGGTAAGTATAAGCGTCGCCCTCGCATGGAACTATCTTCATAGGCAAAAGACTTCCGCTCATTTGCAGCTTGACTTTATCTTCCTTTATAACTTTAAGAGGGTCGAGAAGATATCTGCACTTAAATCCTATTTCTATAACAGGACCTGCGATATCCGCTTTTATCTCATCTGTTATCTTTCCCACATTTGTTGAGCAGTTTATCTTTATAGCATTGTTCTCAAAATAGCATCTTACAGGTGACGGAGTTCTGTCGCTTATAAGGAGCATACTTCTTTCAAGAGTAGCGATAAGCTCTTTTCTGTCAACAATTACCTCTGTTGTGCAATTATTTGGTATAGCAGACTTATAAGGGTGGAACTCGCCCTCGATAAGTCTTGAATAAACGAGATATCCGTTCACTTCAAAAACGATATGGTTCTTTGAAAGATAAACAGAAACTGTTTCTTCGTCATTGTCTCCCAGCAGTGCAGCTATCTCAGAGAGAGTTTTTGCAGGCACTACGAATTTAAGGCTGCCGTCATACTTTATAGGCTCATATCTTACTGCAAGTCTATATCCGTCAAGGGCAACAAGTGTCAAAGTGCCATTTTCAATCTCAAAAAGCTCGCCTTTGAGAACAGGTTTCAGGTCTGTAACAGCTACAGCGAACTTTGTCTGATTTATCATATCTTTCAGAACAGGCTGTGAAACTGTTATCTTGTTTTCTTCCTCTTTCTTAGGAAGTGCTGGATATTCCTCAGCTGATGTAGCAGGGATATTGAATGTTGTAACTCCTCCTGAAATAGTCACCTGAAGATTTTCAGACACTTCGATAAGAATCTCCTCAGAAGGCATTTTTCTTATCATTTCAGCAAAAAGTCTTGCATTAAGTATAAATTCTCCCGAATCGTCGCTTTTTACAGGTATAACAGTTTTTATTCCGATCTCAAGGTCATAACCTGTAAGCTCAAGCATTGAGTTTTCAAGCTTGAATTTTATTCCCTCAAGAGATTTCAGTGCAGTACGTTCTGACACTGCTTTGGAAACATTTGTTACTGCTCCGTAGAGAGATGCATTGTTGCACAGAATTTTCATAGCAATTTCCTTTCTAAAAAATTACATTGATCTGATCATATTTTTTTTTCAACATATAAAGATCACAAAATTATCTTTCTCACTCTGATAATATATAAAT
>UQAR01000027.1 GCA_900539095.1 uncultured Ruminococcus sp. | reverse complement strand
ATCTACACCGTCTAATTCGTCGGCAGCGTCAGATGTGTATAAGAGACAGGGCAAATATGTGCCTGAAATGGTTGCAACAAACGAGGATTTCACAAAGATCGTTGAAACGAGCGACGAGTGGATAACTCAGAGAACAGGCATCAAGCAAAGACACATCACAAATGGCGAGCCTACATACTATCTTGGAGCAATGGCAGCAAAGGCTGCAATGGCTGACGCAGGAGTAAAGGCAGAGGATATCGACCTTATCATCGCAACAACAGTAACAGGCGACTTTTTCACTCCGTCACTTTCCTGCCTTATCCAAAGAGAGATAGGTGCGATAGGCTGTATCGCATTTGACCTTAACGCAGCTTGTGCAGGCTTTGTTTACGGCTTTGACACTGCAAAGAGATATCTTCAGACAGGCGACGGCATAAAAACTGTCCTTTTGGTAGCCTCTGAGGAGCTTTCAAAGTTCGTTGACTATACGGACCGTTCTTCCTGCGTGCTTTTCGGCGACGGTGCTGCGGCATTCGTTCTTGAAACAGAGGAGGATACAACATATGCAAGCTTTCTCGGTGCAGACGGCAACGGTGCGAAATATCTTGCCTCCCGTGCCCTCAAGTCTGAAAATGCTTTCAGAACAAATACCGAAGAATTTGATATGGATATGCCTGAAACAAAGGAATATTTCTTCAAGCAGGACGGCAGAGAGGTATATAAGTTCGCGACAAAAGCACTTCCAAACGCCGTTGAGCAGGCTTGTGCAAAAGCGGAAATTTCCCCTGACGACCTTGATTGGATAGTGCCGCATCAGGCAAATATAAGAATAATCGAAACTGCCGCAAAGCATCTCGGCGTTTCAATGGACAAGTTCCCGGTCTATATCGACCGCTACGGCAATACATCTTCCGCATCTATCCCTATCGCTTTCTGTGACGCAGTCGCAGACGGCAAGATAAAAAGAGGCGATAAGGTTTGTCTTGTAGGTTTCGGCGGAGGACTTACATACGGTGCTGCTATTTTTGAGTATTGATAAAGCTTTGGTGAGAAAATGGAGATAATAAAATATCCTTCCGAAGAAGAGGTACAAACGCTGTAGCTCAGAAAGAACAGCTGCTCGTGCTTATTTCCTTTGACGGACAAACTGTTATCATGAGTCATCTCGACGAGGCAGTAGAGCATTATATACTGCTTATGAAAACGGGGTTTTCTGGTAAGGATATAGATAATTTTTTCAGGATAGTTCTTGATGAAGAGGGTGCAGACTGGACGTTTGTGTGTCCTCACGATTATAAGAACATATCCGATAGAACAAGAAGAATAAAACAATTTTACAAAGACGGTTTTGCTGTTATATCAGATGTTTTGCAGCAAATAGGCTTTATGGTGGGAATAAATATCCCACGCAGATACAGACGACATTTTAATGCGATGATGGAGGACGAATAAAAATGACTACTACAAAGACAAGAATAACTGAACTGCTGGGTATAAAATACCCGATCTTTCAGGGCGGTATGGCTTGGATAGCTGAACACACTCTTGCGTCTGCCGTTTCAAACGCAGGCGGACTTGGAATAATCGCAGGCGGCTCTGCTCCTATAGACTACCTGAGAGATCAGATAAGACAGACAAAAGCAGCAGTGAACGGCAAGCCTTTCGGCGTTAATATCATGCTCATGAGCCCTAATGCCGACGACCTTGCTCAGCTCGTTATCGAAGAGGGCGTTCCTGTTGTAACAACAGGTGCAGGAAATCCCGGCAAGTATATGGCTGCTTGGAAAGAGGCAGGCATAAAGGTTATACCTGTAGTTCCGTCAGTTGCTCTTGCAAAGAGAATGGAAAGAGCAGGTGCTGACGCCGTTATCGCAGAGGGCACAGAGTCAGGCGGACATATCGGCGAGAACACAACCATGTGCCTCGTTCCACAGGTAGTTGACGGCGTTGAGATACCTGTTATCGCAGCAGGCGGAATCGCAGACGGCAGAGGAATAGCAGCGTCATTCATGCTTGGTGCAGAGGGCGTCCAGCTCGGAACACGTTTCCTTGCAGCAGAGGAGTGTCAGATAAATCCTGTTTATAAGGAACTTGTGGTAAAAGCTAAGGATACAGACAGTATCGTAACAGGAAGATATACAGGTCACCCATGCAGAAATGTAAAGACAAAGTTCTCAAAGAAACTTGCAAGCGGCGAGGCTAACGGCACTATCACACCTGACGAGTTCGAGGAGATAACCCTTGGTTCGCTTAGAAAAGCCGTTCAGGACGGAAACCTTGAAGAGGGTTCTTTCCTCTGCGGAGCTATCGCAGGCATGGTAAAGAAAGTCGAGCCTGCAAAGAATATGATAGAAGAAATGTTTGCACAGGCTGAAGAGCTTTTGAATAAGTAAAGAAATACAAAGACGGAGGAAAATAAAATGGCAACAGCATTGATAACAGGTTCTGCAAGAGGAATAGGTGCAGCAATAGCACTCAGACTTGCAAAGGACGGCTATAATATTGCTCTCAACGATATCTCTGAGGCAATGTTTGAGAATAACGATATCATGGAAAAGATAACAGCCCAGGGCGTTGAGTGCGAAAAGTTCATTTGCGACGTTTCAAGCTATGCACAGGTAGAGGAAACAGTCAAGGCTGTAAAGGCACGTTTCGGCACTATCGACGTGCTCGTGAACAACGCAGGCATCACTCGTGACGGCCTTATGGCTCGTATGAGCGAAGAACAGTACGATATGGTAGTTGCTGTAAACCAGAAGAGCGTGTTCAATATGTCAAAGTTCGTTGGCAACGTTATGATGAGACAGAAGTCAGGCAGGATAATAAATCTTGCGTCAGTTGCAGGACTTTACGGCAATCCTGGACAGATAAACTATTCCGCAACAAAGGCAGCTATCGTCGGCATGACAAAGACAGTTGCAAAGGAGCTTGGCTCAAGAGGTGTTACCTGCAATGCAGTTGCCCCTGGATTTATCAAGACCCCTATGACGGACAAGCTTACAGACGCTCAGAAACAGGCTATGATAAATCAGATAGCAATGAAACGTTACGGCGAGGTAGATGAGATAGCAGGCGTTGTATCATTCCTTGCCTCAAAGGACGCAAGCTACGTTACAGGACAGGTAATAGAAATAAGCGGCGGACTTATGATGTAGCCACTCGGTCACTCGCCGTGACGGGCATTTTACGCCGTGCGTTTCGGTATGATGTAATTTGTGTCCGCTCAGCGAAAATATGCAGACCGAATAAAAATATTGTTTGGCTTTATATCAAGCAATAATGTAGGGGCGAACAGCGTTTGCCCATTATCCCACAAGCCATGTGCTCGATATGTGCCGTGGAAAGATAAAATATATCATTGTTTCAGAAATAAAGGAGTGTTTAAATGAGAAGAGTTGTTATCACAGGTATGGGTACAGTAAACCCTCTTGGAAAGAACGTAGAAGAGTTTTGGGAGAACATCAAGGCTAACAAGAACGGTCTTTCATATGTTGACCAGTTCGATACCGAGAATTTCCCTGTAAAGATAGTCGGAGCAGTCAAGGATTTTGACTGCACAGAGTATATAGACAAAAAAGAGGCAAAGAGAATGGATAGATTCACACAGTTCGCTGTGTGCTCTGCAAAGCAGGCTCTTGCCATGGCCGGCACTGATTTCAAGGACGTTGACCCTTTCAAAGCAGGCGTTATAATCGGCGTTGGTATCGGCGGTCTTAACATGACCGAAAAGGAAGTCACAAAGTTCAACGAAAAGCCTGATAAGGTGTCCGTATTCTTTATCCCTATGATGATAGGCAATATGGCTGCCGGCACTGTTGCAATGCAGACAGGCTTTAAGGGCGATAATTTCTGTACCACAACAGCCTGTGCGTCAGGTACTCACGCTATCGGCGAGGCTTTCAGAAAGATAAAGGACGGCTACCTTGACGTTTGTCTTTGCGGCGGCTCAGAGGCTTGTATCTCCCATTTCGCACTCAGCGGATTCAATAACATGAAGGCCCTCTCAAAGGCTACAGAGCTTGATAAGGCGTCAACTCCATTCGACCTGAACAGACAGGGCTTTGTCCTCGGCGAGGGTGCAGGTATCCTTTGCCTTGAGGAATATGAGCACGCTAAGGCAAGAGGTGCGAATATCATAGCTGAGATAGCAGGCTACGGTGCGACCGGCGATGCTTATCATATGACAAGCCCATCACCAACAGGCGAGCCTGCGGCATATGCAATGAAGTATGCCTACGAAGAGGCTGGTCTGAAACCTGAGCAGGTAAACTATATCAACGCTCACGGCACATCAACAGGTCTTAACGATAAGTATGAAACAACAGCTATCAAGATCGCTCTCGGCGAAGAGGCAGCAAGAAAGACTGTTATAAATTCCACAAAGTCCATGACAGGTCACCTTCTCGGTGCAGCAGGCGGAATGGAGGCTATCGTTACCGCACTTTCCGTTAAGAACGACTTTGTTCATAAGACAATAAACTACACCACTCCTGACCCTGAGTGCGACCTCGACTACTGCGTTGAGGGCAACAGAGAAATGCCTGTCTATGCAGCACTTTCAAACTCTCTGGGCTTTGGCGGACATAACGCTACTATCTGTATAAAGAAGTGCGACTGATAAGGAGAAACTGATATGAGCGAAAAGATTTACGGTCAGTTTGACCTTGAAACAATAGAAAAGCTTGCCGATATCGTGAAGAATAAAGATCTCGGTGAGATAACAATAGCTGACGGCGACAAGGTGATAACAGTGAAGGGCAAAAAGTGCCCTCCTCCTGCACCAATGGGAATGCCTATGCCAATGGCTGTAGGCACAGCTGCACCTGTTTCACAGGCTGCTCCTGAGGCTGCGGCAGTTTCCGCACCAGTGTCAGGCGGCAAGGCAGTTAAAGCCCCTATCGTGGGAACATTCTATGCCGCTCCGTCACCTGATTCAAAGCCGTTCGTAAGCGTTGGCGACAAGATAAAGAAGGGCGACACTATCTTCATTATCGAGTCCATGAAGGTAATGAGCGAAGTACAGAGCGAATTTGACGGCGTGGTAAGAGAGATATGCGTAAACAGCGGCGACGCTGTTGAGTTCGATCAGACCATAATGATACTTGACTAAACTGATTTGGAGGAAAGACAATGGCAGTTGTTTTGAATAAAGAGCAGATCATGGAAATAATCCCTCACCGTGACCCTTTTCTGCTTATTGACGAGGTAAACGAGCTTGAAGTGGGCAAGCGTGTAAAGGCTACAAAGTATATAAAGGCCGAGGATTTTTGGTTCAAGGGACATTTCCCGAACTATCCTGTTACTCCAGGTGTACTTATGGTAGAGATGTGTGCACAGGCAGGTGCAGTTGCACTGCTTTCACTTCCTGAGAACAAGGGCAAGATAGGTCTGTTCGGCGGCATAAACAACTGTAAGTTCCGTCAGCAGGTAGTGCCTGGTGATAAACTGGATATCGAGGTGGAGATAATCAAAGTCAAGGGTCGTATCGGCGTTGGAAAGGCACTTGCTTCTGTAAACGGCAAGAAGGCTGTTTCCGCTGAGATAACTTTTGCGATAAAGTAATAAAGCAATTTAGTAATTTAATAAGTTCGGATATGCGGTGAGCAAGGGGGAGTGCTTGTGGCAAAGTTTGAGCGTTCAAAAACACCGCTGTATATATCAGCAGCACTTGTTTTCATCGGTATCATTGGTCATACCATTGGAGCTGTGAATTATGTGTCAGAGTTGGCAAGATCATATGAGGATAGGTCATTTTCAAATTTGGCGGAAAAATTCATCGCCGAGTGGTTTGGCAGCTGGGTATGGTCTGTTTTTGACAATCTGTTGTGGATACTTCCCACCGTTGCTGTTCTTTACCAGTTGGTGTGGCTGCTGACCTATCTGATAAAAAGAGCGATAAACAAAAGATATGCTGAGTCTTTGCAGAGCTATAAACAAAGAAAAATAAGCTTTGTGCTGTTTCTGATCTCATTTGCTCCCATAGTGCTGATATTTCTTTACAGCTTGTACAGTATGTTTGCTGGATATAAAGAAGGACCTTTTATGGGCGAATGTTCAATGTATTACGGGACGGAAGCTTTTTTTAGGGCTATGTTCTGGACTTGCCTTATGCTTACTATTCTGCCTGTTCTGCCGTTTATGCTCATATGGCAGATAGTTTATCTAGTCCGCAAGTTCCGAAAATAATTAAATAATTATTAGTGAGGCATAATATGTTCAAAAAAGTATTGATAGCGAACAGAGGCGAGATCGCTGTCCGCATTATAAGAGCCTGCCGAGAGCTTGGCATACATACTGTTGCGGTATATTCAACCGCCGACAGAAACGCTCTCCATGCTCAGATAGCAGACGAGGCAGTCTGCATAGGCCCTGCACCAAGCAAGGACAGTTATCTTAACGTCAGGGCGATAATCTCCGCCTGCGAGATAACAGGTGCAGACGCTATCCACCCGGGCTTTGGCTTTCTGTCTGAAAACCCGTCTTTTGCAAGAATGTGCGAAAAGTGCGGCATAACTTTCATAGGACCAAGAGCCGAGTCTATCGAAATGCTGGGTGATAAAGCACAGGCAAAGGAAACCATGAAAGAGGCTAGCGTGCCTGTTATAATGGGCTCAGACGGTGCGATCTCAAATATCCATGCAGCCCATACGCTGGCAAGAGATCTTGGCTACCCTGTCATGGTCAAAGCGTCAGCAGGCGGCGGAGGACGTGGTATAAGGATAGTCCATTCCGACGACGAGCTTGAGGCTCAGATGACCGCCGCAAAGCAGGAGGCTTTGGCTTGCTTTGGCAACGACGAGATATATATCGAGAAATTCATAGAAGACCCTAAGCATATCGAGATACAGATACTTGCCGATAATTATGGCGACGTTATCTATCTGGGCGAGCGTGACTGCTCAATGCAGCGAAGAAATCAGAAAGTCCTTGAAGAGGCTCCGTCCCCTGCAAGCTTTATGAATGAGGAGCTCCGTGCGAAAATGGGCAAAGCCGCTTGTACAGCCGCTAAGGTCTGCGGCTATAGGAACGCAGGCACTATCGAGTTCCTTGTGGATAAAAACGGCGAGTTCTATTTCATGGAAATGAACACCCGTATACAGGTGGAGCACCCTATCACAGAGGCTGTCACAGGCGTTGACCTTGTAAAACAGCAG
Organism: uncultured Ruminococcus sp.; assembly: GCA_900539095.1. Taxonomy (GTDB): domain Bacteria; phylum Bacillota; class Clostridia; order Oscillospirales; family Ruminococcaceae; genus Hominimerdicola. The sequence goes on along the minus strand of UQAR01000027.1, from coordinate 18,323 downwards.
CTGCTTATCGCCTCAGGACAGAGATTGTCCATAAAGCAGGAGGATATAAAGCTTTCAGGTCATGCAATAGAGTGCCGTATAAATGCGGAAAATCCGCTCCTTGATTTCAGACCGTCACCTGGCAAGATAAAGTCGCTCTTTATCCCGGGAGGACCAGGAATAAGGGTAGATACCGCAGTTTATCAGGGCTATGAGATACCGCCTTATTACGATTCAATGATAGGCAAGCTCATCGTCCACGGCAAGACTAGGGAAGAGGCAGTGGCTAAAATGACATGGGCATTGTCTGAGTTCATAGTAGACGGCGTTGCCACAAACGTGGATTTCCAGCTGAAACTTATAAGACGCCCTGAGTTTCTTGAGGGCAATTACGATAACGGTTTTCTTAACCGTACTGACATTTTGGCAGACGAGAGGAGTAAGGAATAATGCTTGAAGATCTGTTTTCGGTCGTTAAAGTAAGATTTAACGGCGATAAGGCGGACGAAGACAAGAAAAAGACCGATATCCCTAAGGGACTGCTTTTCAAGTGCCCAAGGTGCAGAAATGTCACGTTCATGGAGGAGTTTCAGGCAAACGGTAAGGTCTGCCCACATTGTAACTATCATTCAAGACTGACCGCAAGAGAGCGTCTTGATATCACTGTAGATAAGGGCAGCTTTGAGGAGTTTGACAAGGATATGATCTCAAAGAACCCTATAGATTTCCCTGACTATGAGGCAAAACAGCAGGCTCTTAGAGAAAAAACAGGTCTTAAAGACGCCGTCCTCACAGGAAAAGCTACTATAAGAGGTGAGGAGATAGTCATTATAGTTATGGATTCAAACTATATGATGGCGTCAATGGGCAGCGTTGTGGGCGAGAAGATAACAAGAGCTATCGAGTTCGCAACGGCAAATAAGCTCCCTGTTATCGCATTCACAGCCTCAGGCGGAGCAAGAATGCAGGAGGGTATCGTTTCTCTTATGCAAATGGCAAAGACCAGCGGAGCAGTGGCAAGACATAACGAGGCAGGTCTGCTTTATATCGCAGTCATGACTGACCCTACCACAGGCGGCGTTACAGCGTCCTTTGCGTCGCTGGGCGATATCATAATCGCAGAGCCAAAGGTGCTTATAGGCTTTGCCGGCAGACGTGTCATAGAGGGCACGATAAAGCAGAAACTTCCTGACGATTTCCAGTCAGCAGAATTTATGCTTGAAAACGGCTTTGTGGATATGATAGTTGAAAGAAAGAAAATGAGAAGAGTTCTTGCTCATATACTCAGACTTCATAAGCCTGCAAAGGAGGTGTCCTCAAATGAGTGAGTTGACAGCTTGTCAAAGACTTGATATAATCAGACATAAGGGCAGACCTACCGCAAAGGACTATATCCCCCTCATATTTGACGACTTCTTTGAAATGCACGGAGACAGACTTTTTGGTGATGATGGTGCTGTCATGGGCGGTATAGCCTATTTCAAGGGCATACCGGTAACAGTCATTGCTGAGGTAAAGGGCAGAGATCTTGCAGAAAATCAGAAGTGCAATTTCGGTATGCCGCACCCTGAGGGCTATAGAAAGGCTCTCAGACTTGCAAGACAGGCTGAGAAGTTCCATAGACCGGTCATATGCCTTGTGGATACAGCAGGTGCGTTCTGCGGCGTAGAGGCAGAAAAGCGTGGACAGGGCGAGGCTATCGCTAAAAATATCATGGAGTTCATGACCCTCAAGACCCCTGTTATCTCGATAATTCTGGGAGAGGGCGGCTCAGGCGGAGCGTTGGCTCTGGCTGTGTGCGACGAGCTTGCCATGCTTGAGAACGCTATCTATTCAGTAATATCGCCAAGAGGCTTTGCAAGTATCCTGTGGAAAGATTCCACAAGAGAGCGTGAGGCGTGCGATATAATGAAGATAACCGCAGAGGATCTCACAAGACTTGGGGTGTGCGACCATATAATTTCTGAGGCTGACGGCGGTGCACATAATGACCCCCAGCTCACTGCGGAAAATATATCCGATTATATCAGCGAGGCTTTGGAAAGAAAATTGCAAAAAGGTCTTGACGAATTGCTTGAGGGGCGTTATAATAAGTTTAGAACTGTGGGCGAGTTTGAGGAAAACCCGCAGGAATGAGTTTTTTCAGATGATCATGCCGAATGATTTGCCGTTTAATGAGCGGCTGCGGCTGTCATATATGCTGCACTGAGCGGCAAACCCAGTAAAGTACAGAATGGAGGTAAAGTAATGGTATTTGATAAGATCAAGGACATTATCGTAGAGCAGTTGGACGTTGAAGAGGACGCAGTAACTATGGAGGCTTCTATCACAGAGGATCTCGGTGCTGATTCACTTGACGTAGTTGACCTTGTAATGAGCATCGAGGAGAGCTTTGATGTAGAGATCCCTGATGAAGAGGTCGAGAACATCAAGACTGTTGGCGATATCGTTAAGTATATCGAGAACAAGGTTGAGGAATAATCTTTGACTGTTTCAAAAAGCTGTGCTTTGGCACGGCTTTTTTTATTTTCACGAGTTTGTGAAATATGCACAAAATGGGAGTATATTTATTAAAGGGTATAGACAAATGAGGACTGTTGTGATATAATTAAATCAATGAGTAAATATTGGAGCAAAGCTCCGGAAAGGAAAAATGATGCTGCATGAAAAATCCTGCGGTGCTATCGTTTACCGAAAATATCACGGCAACACCGAGATATTGCTGATAAAGCATATCAACAGCGGTCACTGGTCATTCCCGAAAGGACACGTTGAGGGCAACGAGACAGAGGAAGAAACTGCCAAACGTGAGATCATGGAGGAAACGGGGATAGACGTAAATCTTGATACCACGTTTCGAGAGATAGTGTCCTATTCACCAAGGAAGGACACGCAGAAGATCGTTGTCTACTTTATCGGCAAGGCAAAGAACACCGACTATACTCCTCAGGAAGAGGAGATCGCAGACATACGCTGGGTCGAGATCGGCAGGGCAGGACAGGTCTTGTCTTATGAAAACGACCGCAGTATTGTAAACAAGGCGAAGAAATTTATAATCTAAAAAAGTTCCATAAAATGCGTTCAGGTGTTGAACGGTGTTTTATGGAACTTTTTGCTTTAATAAACAAATTTTTTAACGATGTTTTGTGATTACAGCTAATTGACATATATAAGTGAATATAGTATAATATATCCAAGAAAATGTATGTTGTGGGGGATTTTGAAATATGTTGAATAAATTTTTTGCTTTGATGGCATCGTTTACAATGTGTGTGGGTATAACATTAAATAATCCAATTATATTGGCCAATGCTGAGGAGTCGGATTGTGTACCATCCGAAGTATATAGTATAGCTAATTCATACAGTATGGGAGATGTTCTTAATGTTCGTTCATTGTATGATGATAATGAAAATGAGATAGCATATTGTGCTGAGTTTATTAATGGATATGCTATATATGATATTAATAATCAAATAATTGAATTTTCTGATTCGAATAAGTCGCCGTATGATGGTTTGATCAGTAAATCGTATTATGCAGGTCCGTTGAATTATTACATAGAAGACGATGATGAATATTTAAATGTCGTATCAGATGAGATTGTATCTGATGCGTCATTTACCAAGCAGATAAAGATATTTGAAGAACAAAGCCTTGATATGGCGACTGATATAAAAATATCAACACAGTCAAGTGAAGAAACAAAGTACTATGATGTAGTTTTGCCAGGACAGACAAGAAAGCTTGACTATAACACTAAAGGTACTTGCGGTTCTTTAGCTGCAACTATAATGTTGTGTTATTATAATGATTATGTAGATTCAAATTTTATTTATCCTTATTTGTCTAATAATCCTCAAACGCTCCATAATTATTTAGTAAATTATATTGAGTTATTAAATGAGGATGGTACAAGACATGGGTCAACATTGGAATCTTTTATTGGTGGTCTGCGTGCTGCATGGAGTAGTATGTCTTGAAATTCCCTTTACATAACGGGTGAAAAAGATAGTTCTGATATGTGGGGAAGAGCTTATTATTATGTGCAGGTGTTAAATAGACCTCTCTGTTTAATGATTAATAACCACCCACAATATAAATGTCATTGGGTCGTTGTTTATGGTGCAAGTCAGTTGAGACAGGGATCATTGGTCAAAGGCAGATATTTTATTATTAATGATGGATGGGGTAGAGATGGAATTAGACTCATTGAAGGTTTTAACATAGGCATGGTATATATGACAAAAGATTAATATTTATATAAGGAGGAGATAGTATGAAAGCAAAGACGGAAAATATAAAAAAGACGATTGCATTAGCAATGTCTTTGCTGAGTGTAGGTCTTTACGGCTGCGGAAGTGTGACGGAAAGCGTTGCGGACAGTGACAGTTCCACAACGAGTACAACGGCGGCTGTAGTTGAGAACATAGAAGATGAAAGCGAGATAGACGGCAAAACTGTTGAGAGGAATACGGTGGTTTCAGTCAATTATCCAGGTGACGGGCATAATATAGCCGAAGAAAACTGGAATGTGGAGGACGAAAGCGTTAAACAGAAAGTATTTGATTGGTATGAAGATTTCAAGGCGGGGAATTTTAAGCAGGTGAAGAAATCAGTCGCAAGGGAACATCTATTAGCTGGCAGAACACCAATGTCTGTTTGTTTTTATGATGAGAATAATCAGCTTGTGAAAGTTAGTGGTTCAGATTCGTCGCTTGCAGATTTCTGCTTTGACGGCGAGTATTATAAGTTCAACGATAAGTCGGATAATTTTTTCCAAACTGTTTATGAAACAAGACCGTCAGAGGTAGAACAAGAGAGTGAATAAGTAAACAACAAGACCGCAGAGAAATTTCTGCGGTCTTGTTGTTTATCTTGCGACTATAAGGGAATAATTACTTGCGTTTAGTTATTACAGTTCGTTGTCATTATAACACTCAAACACCTTTTCAGCATGAGCCTTGTCAGCGTCGCTCTGCCTTGTGATAAGGCTCACGATAGGTACAAGCACAAGTCCGAAAAGCATCGCAAATGCTCCTGCATTTATCGGCGAGGCAAGGTTTATGCCCCAAAGTGTGCCTGTGTGTCCTGCAAGGGTGTAGTATGCCATGTGTACGACCGTTATGCCTACTCCTGCAATAAAGCTTGCCATGCAGGCTGCCTTTGTTACGCCCTTCCAGAAAAGTCCGTACATGAACGGTGCAAGGAATGCTCCTGCAAGTGCACCCCATGAGATAGACATGAGAGTGGAAATAACAGTCTGCGGATTTTCAAGAGTGATTACCGCAAGCACTACTGAGATGATAAGAAATACTGCAATGAATATCCTCATTGTGATAAGCTGTTTCTTGTCATCCATTTTTTCTTTCATTATCGGCTTGATAAGGTCGATAGTCAGGGTCGAGCTTGATGTGAGTACAAGCGATGAAAGTGTTGACATTGACGCCGAAAGAACAAGTACGATAACAAGTCCGAACAGCAGCGAAGGGAGCTTTTCCATCATGGTCGGAACTATTCCGTCAAATCCACCCTCAGGCAGTCCGTCAACGCTCTTTACAAAAAGTCTGCCGAATCCGCCAAGGAAGTAACAGCCGCCTGCTACCACTACTGCGAAAAATGTTGATACTATAGTTCCTGTCTTGATAGCCTTGTCGTCTTTGATAGCATAGAATTTCTGCACCATTTGAGGAAGTCCCCATGTGCCGAGAGAAGTGAGTATAACAACGCCTGCAAGATTTATAGGGTCAGGGCCGAAAAGTGATGAATATGCACCCTTTTCACCGCTTGCGTCAGGAATGTCACCCAGCAGTTCAAGAGAACTGCCAAGACCGCCGTTTTCTCCAAGCACCGCTAGCACTACCGCCGCAATGCCCACCAGCATTACGATACCCTGAATAAAATCATTGAGTGCCGTAGCTTTGTATCCGCCCATGATAACATAGACCGCTGTGAAAACTGCCATGCCGATTATGCAGTATTTGTAAGGTATGCCAAAGCCTTTTTCAAAAAGTCTTGACAAGCCGTTGTAAACTGACGCCGTGTAAGGAATAAGGAATACGAACACGATAAGTGCGGAAACTATTTTCAAAGGCTTGCTGTTGTATCTCTTTTCAAAATACTCAGGCATGGTCTTTGCCTCAAGGTGCTTTGACATTATTCTTGTTCGTCTGCCAAGAACTTTCCACGCCAGCCACGAGCCGATAACAGAGTTTCCTATTCCTACCCATGTTGACGCCACACCGTAATTCCAGCCGAATTTTCCTGCGTATCCTACAAAAATTACTGCCGAGAAGTAAGAAGTTCCATATGCAAAGGCTGTGAACCATGCTCCAAGACCTCTTCCTCCCAGTACAAAATCATTGACGCTTGCCGATTTTCTGCGGTAATAAACGCCTATGCCTATCATAAGTGCAAGGTATATCACCAATACTATCCATCTTGCGGTCAATCTTATACACTCCTTTTACTTCATATATCACTTTAATGCTTTTATGCTTTTGCGTTTTTATCTATTAAAGTGCAATGATAATATTATAGTACAAAGCGGAGTATTTGTCAATACGAAACGGCATAAAAAAGCCGCCGCAAAGGGAGATTTTGCAGCAGCTTTTTTGGTTAAAATCACGAAGTTTACCTATTAAAACTTTGTAGTGGCGACCTCAGGTCGCCAGACTTTTTCGACATTCTCAGTGGCGAACAGTGTCCGCCCGCTTATTTACTTACGAACGCCTTATCATATTATCGTTCATCATGACGGTCGCTTTCACCGGCAGTGACGCAAAGGCACATTGTTACAACGCCAACAAAACCGCCCACCAGTGTGCCTGCAAAAAATTCCAGCATAACAGCACCTCCTGAGGATAGTGTGGTCATTTAGCGGAAATGTTATGCATATAAAGTGGGCAGGGTATGAAAACTTATTTCAGTATGCGATCTTCACAGTCAAAGCCATTATGGCGAGGAAAGTTATATTTGCGGCTGTAAAAAATGCAAAATATCTGCCTTTCTTTTTTGGGTAGCTGCTGCATATCTGCTTGTAGGAAATAAGGCTCGCCATTGAGGCGATAAGAGTACCAAGACCGCCTATGTTCGTGCCGACTATCAGAGCTTTCAGGTCATCTGTAAAGCCTGAAAGAAGTATCGCACATGGCACATTGCTTATTATCTGACTTGCCACAGCGGAAATAAGCAGTTCGTGACCCTCAAGGATACTTTTCAGGGCATTTCTGAAAAAATCAAGTTTTCCCATGTTTCCTATAAAAATAAAAAATCCGCAGAATGTCAGCAGGAGAGGGTAATCCACTTTTTTTAGTATTTCCTTGTGGGATATAGCGGTCAGAAGAAGGGCGGCAAGGGCTGTTGCCTGCCACGGGATAAGTCTTGCAACTGTCAGCAGGCAGAGAATGAAAAGCAAAAGGCATACTAAAAGACCTGCTTTGTTTTTAGCAGTGTTTGTATCGACCCTTTCGGTGCTGCTGGTTTGTTCAAAGTCAAATTGTTCTGTGCTGCGGCAAACTATAGATATACATATGAGCAGCATTACCGCCGCAACAACTGTGTATGGCAGCATGAGCTTTAAGAAGTCACCAAGGGTCATGTTTGATATACCAAAGAGGTATAAATTCTGTGGATTGCCTATAGGAGTAAGCATACTGCCAAGATTTGCAGCTATGGTTTGCAGAACAGTAATTGGTATGATGAGCTTTTCGCCAACATTTCTCAGCGATGAGAGGGCTGTTAGGCTCAGGGGTACAAAAGTGATAAGTGCAACGTCATTCGTTATGAACATACTGGAGAAAAAGCATAGCCCCACAAGAACAGCAGAAAGCTGAAATGTGTTGTGTACCTTGCCGAGTATGGCATTTGCACAGCGTTCAAAAAGTCCAAGTTTTTTGCAACCCTCGGTCACAGTCATAAGTGAAAAGAGAAGTCCAAGAGTGCGGAAGTCTATATAGTCTGCATAGGTTTTGTTTGGCGTGACGAAAAAAGCCGATATAACAGCAAGAACGAGCGATATCGTCAAAACGATTTCATTTTTTGCAAAGTTAAGGACTTTTTTTATGATGTTCATTTTTATCATTTCCTGTCGTTGTATTCTTTATTTAGATTATACTACAAAATCAAATATCTTTCAAGGAGAGAGAATGTTTCTGCGTTGACGAAAAAATTATGAATATAACTACCCCCTGCTGCATCATCTGCGGCAGGGGGTAGTTTTTTACTGTGCGGCGGAGATATATCCGTTTTCTGCTCTTGTGAGCTTTCCTGCGGACACACCTTTTCTTACGGCAAAGCTTATGGTGCTTTCCACAACGCCTACGGTTCTGGAATAGCCCAGCTTTTTGGCTGTTTCTTTTATAAGGTCGGATTCTGAGAGGCTTATCTGCTGAGAAAGAACTTCTTTCACTGCATTTATTATCTCCTCAGACGGGATGTCGTCGGCACTGCGTTTTGCGTCATCGCTTACACGGTAAATTGTGTATTGCTCAGGGTTTTGACCCCTCTGCCAGATGAACACTCTGTCCTCATCTGCGGTGACGCAGTCTGTTATGCCTTGTGTGGCGTCAAGGAAAATGCTTTCTATTTTTGCTCCGCTGCGGGTGATGCCCCATGCACTGAGCACCTTTTTGGTCAGGAGGTTCTGACTTATTGGTGATTCGGCGGCGAGTATCTTTTCGGCGGTGGCTCTTATTTGCGGCTTGTTCTCGGCTCTGTAAAAGCCCTCAGGCGTTCCAACTGTGCCAAGGTCTGCACTTTCGTATGGCTTGCAGCTTTCGGACACGATATCGGCGGTGTTTTCACGCTCAAACTGTGACGCTGCAAATACAGCAGGCTTTGACGGTTGGGAAACTGTGCTTTCCTGCGTTGGGATTTCGTCAATGGCGGCTTTGATGTTTCTGAGAACACGCTCGCTGTCATCAAACCAGTCAAGCGTCCACACTCTCATGATGTTCCAGCCAAGACCTTTGAGCACGCTAGGCTGGAGGATAAATCTGTCCTGAGCGGTGGAGCTGCCGGAGCTGTTCTGTCCGTCAAGAAGTATGCCAAGGAGATATTCGTTTTCGTTGGCAGGGTCGATGATACCGATATCAACTTTGAACTCGGAGCTGCCAATATTGCACTTGACTTTATAGCCCATATTTTCAACGGCTTTTGCGATACACTCTGAAATGGTGTTCTTTACGTTAAGGTCAGTGCCGTGCTGAACGGCTGCAAGTCTGCCTCTTTCGGCGAACGCTAGGAAACCTTTAAGTCCTGCGACACCCTCGGAACGTGTTCTTGACAGGTCGATCTGCTCAGGGCGGAGGACGGAGTAAACTATCATGGCTTTTCTTGCTCGTGATATTGCAACGTTCAGTCTTCTCCAGCCGCCGTCACGGTTGAGAGGACCGAAGTTCATTGAAACCTGTCCCTTTTCGTCAGGGCCATAGCCAACAGAGAAGAGGATAACGTCACGCTCGTCGCCCTGAACGTTCTCAAGGTTTTTGATGAACACAGGCTCTTGTGACTTGCGGTCAAGCTCTTCAAGCTCAGGGTGGTTCGCCCACTCTTCGCAGAGCATATCGTCAATGAGATTTTGCTGAACGGAGCTGAATGTTACAACGCCTATGCTGTCATTGCGGAGCGTTTCGTCGCTCATGCGTCTTATTATCTCGTCAACAACGGCTCTTGCCTCGGCCTTGTTTTGCTTTGTTCTGCCCTTGTCATAGTGACCCTCAGGGTGGACAATGCTCACCTTTGAGATAAGGTCGTTATGTGACGGGAAGGTAAGGAGCTTGTTGTCATAATATTTCATGTTGCTGTAGGCAATAAGGCTCTCGTGGCGTGAACGGTAATGCCATTTGAGATACTGCTGCGGCATGGAGATAGCAAGGCAGTCGTCAAGGAGGCTTTCGAGATCTTCTTTTTCACTGTTTTCTTCGTCTATTCTGTTTGAAGAGAAGAAGTTTGTCGGAGGCAGCTGTTTAGGGTCGCCGACGATAACAACGTTCTCGCCTCTTGCGATAGTGCCTGCCGCCTCGGCTGTAGGCAGCTGCGACGCCTCGTCAAAGATAACAAGATCAAACTTAGGGAATGACGGGTCGATATACTGTGCCACTGATATCGGGCTCATGAGCATACAAGGACAAAGCTTGCGGAGAAGATTTGGTATCTTATCAAAAAGACTTCTCAGGGACATCATTCTGCCGTTGCTCTTTATGGCACGTTTCAAGATACCCATTTCAGAGGTCGAGGCACAGGACGAGCCTGCGACCGGGACTTTCGCAGAAAGGCGTGCCAAAAGTTCCTGAACGGTAAGGCGTGAGAAGTTGTCTATGGTATCCTTGAACTGCGTGATAAGGTCGTTTGCAGTATTGCTGCTGAAACTTCGCAAACGCTTGTCGCTGTTTATTATCATCAGTGAAAGCTCATAGTTAAGGCAGCAGGAGAATGCGGAGCTGACGTTCTGGCTGTTCACGCTGCCGCTGCGGTAGCTTTCGCAGACGCCTGACAGACCGTTTTCCAAAAGCTCTTTGTCTGCACTGTTGAACTCAGCCGCATATCTGAGCTTGTCTGCATTGTCGGCATAGGTGCTGAATCTATCTGCTGATACTGCCAGCCAGTCGGCGTTGTTTTCTACAGAGGACATATCTGCCGTGAACTCAGTTTCAAACTCTTTGAGCTTATCAAGATGAGCGGAAAGGGTCTGACCCTCGGTGGTGCAGGTCGCTGTTCTGATCTTTTCAGCCATTGCGGCAGGGTCGGCGTCAGTTTTTGTTTTTACAGCGGTCATGATTCCGTCTGTTTTTGCGACGGCTTTTTCAAGGACGTTCCAGTCGGTCTGCTCGTTCATATAAATGCCTGTGAGCAGGGAAGTGATATCGGACGGCACGCTGCGTAAAGCGTCTTTCTTTTCGCTTATTGTGCAAAGCTTGTCAAGGATATCCGAAAGGTTCGCTTTTGTCACTGACGACGGGTCTTTGGCATGGAGTTTCAGGCTTTTTACAAGCTTGCCAAGTTTCATTGCTTTCGGCAGGAACCAGCTTTGAACTGCCTGCTTATAGACCATTCTTGATTCTGAGGCAGGGAAGTCAAAGACGCTTTTTTCAAAGCTTGTGAGTATATCCGAGGAAAGGCTGCTATATTCTTTGCCCATTGACAGGGTGTCTTTTATCTTCTGCATTGCAAGGTCATAGTGAGGGGCACAGAGAAGTCCGCTGAGGAGTTCGCCGTCTGCATGGCAGGCTTTGAAAACCTCTGAAAGCATTTTTACTGCGGCTTTATCCAAAGCTCCGCTATAGCCATAGGCGTTTGCAAGAGCGTGAGCACACTGCGATGACGCTGAGGCGGAATCTGCAAGTTCGGAGGCGGTTTTGCGGAATTTGTCACGCTGCTCGATAGAATATGAGGTGGTTGCGATGTCGTTCAGCGGAAAGTCGGCAAAGCTGCCTGTTTCGGATATGGCTACGGAATATTTATGCACAAGTTCGTTATAGTGTGCGATAGTTTCGCCTGTGGCATTTTCAAGCAAGCTGTGTGGGACGGCTATTTTTCCGTGCTGAGAAATGTCATGCTCATAGGCGGATATGGTTTCATAGAGGGTCGCTCCGCAGCTGCGTTTTTCGTGAAGTGCGGCTATGGTGTCGTTGAGCTGAGCCTTTTGTGCTTTGAGCTTTGCCGCCTCGGCGGAATATTCCTCAGGGGATTTTATCCTGCCCACTTCAAGAGCCTTGTCAAGCTCCGCAAGGACGGAGGACTTATTCGTTTTATTGGAGTGGAGTTCAAGGCAGAATGGGTCAAGACCCAGATTTGCAAGACGTTTTTGAACAACGTTCAGGGCTGCCATTTTTTCTGCGACGAACAGCACGCTTTTATCATTATAGAGTGCGTTTGCTATCATGTTGGTGATAGTCTGAGATTTTCCTGTTCCCGGAGGGCCGTGGAGGACAAAGCTTTGTCCGCTGCCTGCGGCGGCAACGGCGGCAAGCTGTGATGAGTCGGCACTCATTGGCACTGCCATATTCTCCATATCAAGGTCGGTATCTATATTTTCAGGTGTTATGCTGATATCCTCGGGGGTATAGGTAAGCTTGCCCTCAATAAGGCTTGAAACCACCTTGTTCTGCTTTATCTCTTCTGAGCGGTTGCGGAGGTCGTTCCACATTACGAATTGGCTGAACGAGAACAGACCGATAAAGGCATATCCCTCTATGTTCCAGCGTTTTTTGTCGATGATAGCCTGACGGATAGTGTTGTAAACAAGGGGCAGATCTATGCCGTGTTCATCAAGTGGGAGAGGGTCAAGACCTGTGATACTGATGCCGTGGTCTTGGCGGAGATATTCAAGGAGGGTAACGTTTATCTGAGTTTCTTCCTGTCTGCTCCTTATTATATAGCCCTTATTTCGTGTGTTGCGGACGATATCTATCGGTATGAGCACGAGCGGTGCATAGCGTGGCTTTTCGGAAAGGTCGCTTTCATACCAACGGAGAAGTCCCAATGCGAGAAAGAGGGTATTGCTGCCGTTTTCCTCCATGCTCACTTTGGCGGAGCGGTAGAGGTTTTTCAGGGCAGAGTCAAGGTCAGTTTCGCTGAGGAAAGTTCTTATGCGTTTATTTTTGAACTCTGTTTCGGCGATGTTCGTCACAAGGTCTTTGTCATTTTCGATAGCGAATATCTTAGCGTCACGGGGAGAGCCTGTCCACTCGGCGGGTATCTCCATAATACGGAAGTCGCTGCCGCTTGCAAGCTCGTCCTCAAGCTTTCCAAGGTCTGCGGTCATGATCTGCATTGTATTCTTTGTGACACGGAAGTTCAGCAGGGAGTTACGCAGGCTGAAATCAAGGAGCTTTCTTTCCCATATTCTAAGCTTTGTTACGGGCTGACCGTCGCCCTCTGCGACTTTGCCCAGCAATGAGCTGTCAAGTTCAGAAGGGGCGGAGATGCTCTTTAGGTTCAAATCATTTTCTGCCAGCTGTGCACCTGAGAAAGACTGCTCTGGACGCAACGGGACAGGGCGTATGCCGCTGCCACGGCTACGCTGGACGTCTATCACGCATATAAAATCCTGAGTATTAATGATATGGCCTTTGCCGTGTTTCATGGCGTGGTCAAAACGCTCAAAGTCATGGGTGCTGCAGTCAACAAAGTCGGTACACTCAACGAGGAGCATTTCCTCGGCGTTTTCGGCGATACGCTTTTCAACTGCGGAAACGTCGTCAACGCAGCAGTCGGCAAAGGTCTCATTTTCTAGCCAGCAGCCGCAGAAGGCGTGCTCCTTGGTGAAGAAAAGCAGTGGGTGAAGTCCAACTGCCTCAAGGCAGGAGGCGTATAGCAGGGCGAGGTCAAGGCAAGTGCCCATTTTCTCTTCAAGCACTTTATGCGGCAGGCGGACACGCTGACCTACAGTTTCATAGCTTGCAGGGGGATTACAATAGACTATTCTTTGCTGGACGAGGGCGGCAAATATTGCAGCCATTTGGAGCTTGACGTTATTAGGATTATTGGTCTGATAGCCGGTAAAAGACGGGTCGCCTTTCCACTTTTTCAGAAATTCAGAGGCGTCATGGATAACGTTTGAGAGTGCAGGGTGATTAGGTGTGACAAAGGCTGCTATCATTTCAGGCATGATATTGATACCGCTCCACTGGTCGCAGGCGAGCAGTTCGATCTGTTCATGCTGAGTACAGATGACCACGTCATTTTGCAGGATATCCATAGTGATAGAGCCGAGAGTTTTTTCGGTAAGTGAAAAGAGAAGTTCGGTATTTGTAGTTATTCTCACCGGTGATATCTCGGCAGAACTTTTTGCGGGGATAGAGCCGATATGATATGTAAATTCCTTTGCAAACTCAGGTTCAAAGGTTATTTTAAGGCCGATATTCTCAAGGACTTCCTCTGAGTTGTTATTTACTACAAGGTTTCTTATGACAGGGACATAGTTTTGCTGCATGGCAAAGTTTATAGATGTGTTTATGTGTCCACCGACAGTGACGATATTATCCACTTTTACCCCTCCGACAATAATTTTTTTTATAAGGAACACCGAACAAGGAACGTGCGGTGCAGTCATATGTACTCATTATAGCACAAATAAACACATTGTGCAATATTTTTTCTGAGGACAGGATATGCTATATAAAAAGTAAACCCATTGTTCATAGTATCTTTATTGAATAGGTGGGAGGGTTGTGCTATAATACACTTTGAAATTCAATAGAAAATTTGGAAAGGTGAAAGCTATGGAAAGAATGCTTGATTGGAACAAATATCTTGATACTGCGGCGAAAATGGTTTCTGAGGGAATCGTTATGCTCAAAAATGAAAATAATGCTCTGCCACTTGATACAGACAAAGAGGTGGCTGTTTTCGGACGCATACAGTTTCATTATTATAAAAGTGGAACAGGCTCGGGAGGAATGGTGAACGTTACTAAGGTAGTGAACATTCTGGACGGGCTTATTGATAACGGCGTAAAGGTCAATGAGACACTTCTTGACACATACAGAAAATGGGACAAGGAAAACCCATTCGACTTAGGCGAGGGCTGGGGCGGAGAGCCGTGGTCGCAGAAAGAGATGCCACTTGACGAGGGGCTTGTCAAAGAAACTGCAAAAAGCTGTGAAACTGCCATTGTGATAATAGGCAGGACGGCAGGCGAGGAGCAGGACAACAGGCTGGAGGCAGGCTCTTATTTGCTAAGCGATGACGAGATAGCTATGCTCACGGTGGTGAGGGAGAATTTCAAAAAAGTTGTTTTGCTTCTCAATGTGGGAAATATCATCGATATGACCGACATAAACAGGATAGCCCCTGACTCTGTGCTTTATGTTTGGCAGGGGGGAATGACAGGCGGAAAGGGTACGGCAGACGTTTTGACAGGAAAGGTCAGCCCTAGCGGAAAGCTTCCTGACACTATCGCATACAAGGTGTCGGACTATCCTTCGGACGCTAATTTCGGCAGGGAGATAAACAGGGATATTTACGCTGAGGATATTTATGTGGGATATCGCTATTTTGAGACTTTTGCTAAAGAAAAGGTGCTTTATCCGTTCGGATTTGGTCTTTCATACACTGAGTTTGAGATAAAGACGGAAAAGGCTGAGATAACAGAGGGGGCTGTGAAGCTTTCTGTATCGGTGAAAAATATCGGTTCTTACAAGGGCAAAGAGGTAATAGAGGTCTACTGCGAAGCCCCGCAGGGAAGGCTCGGCAAGGTGGCTAGAGTACTTTGCGGCTTTGAAAAGACTAGGGAGCTTGTACCGCAGGAAGAGCAGGTGGTTGAGATAGCAGTGGATATCGCAAAGCTTGCTTCTTATGACGATTCGGGTGTGACGGGCAACAAGTCATGCTATGTGCTTGAATCAGGGGAATATAAATTCTATGTGGGCAGTGACGTGAGAAGTGCTGAATATGCTTGCAGTTTTGAGCAGGGTGAGGATTTGGTAACAGAAAGGCTCACTCAGTCGCTTGCTCCTGTGGAGAGTTTTGAGAGGATAAAGCCTGTTTGCGAGGGCGGAGCTTTCAGCATTGGCAGAGAGGCTGTGCCTGTATCTGAGGTAGACGAAAGTGCAAGGCGTTTGGAGAAACTTCCGAAAGAGATAGCATACACTGGTGACAAGGGCATAAAGCTTTGGGACGTTAAGAACGGCAAGAACACAATGGACGAATTTATTGCACAGCTTTCAGACTATGACCTTTCCTGCATTATAAGGGGCGAGGGCATGGGAAGCCCTAGGGTCACGGCCGGTACGGCTTCGGCGTTCGGGGGAGTGTCGGAAAATCTCAATGGCTTTGGCATACCTGCTGGCTGCTGTTCGGACGGTCCGTCGGGCATGAGACTTGACTGCGGCACAAAGGCTTTCAGCCTGCCGAACGGCACTATGATAGCTTCTTCGTTCAACAAGGAGCTTACAAGTGAGCTTTTCACTTTTATGGGGCTTGAAATGGCGGCTAACAAGGTGGATTGTCTGCTTGGCCCTGGAATGAACATTCACAGACACCCTTTGAACGGCAGAAACTTTGAGTATTTCTCGGAAGATCCTTTTCTTACGGGCAAAATGGCGGCGGCTGAGTTAAAGGGCATGGCTGGTGCAGGGGTGACAGGTACGATAAAGCACTTCTGTGCGAACAATCGTGAGACAAACAGGCATTTTATCGACTCGGTGGTATCGGAAAGAGCACTCAGGGAGATATATCTAAAGGGTTTTGAGATAGCGGTAAAAGAGGGAGGAGCTTCCTCTGTTATGACCACATATGGCAGAGTAAACGGCTTGTGGACGGCAGGAAACTTTGACCTTAACACAGTGATACTTCGTGAGGAATGGGGTTTCAAGGGCTTCACCATGACGGACTGGTGGGCGAACATAAACGTTCGTGGAAAAGAGCCTGACAAGACTGATTTTGCAGCTATGGCTAGGGCACAGAATGATGTTTACATGGTTTGTCCTGACGGAGAAAAGAATGACGATAACACGCTTGTTGCCCTTGAAAATGGCGGTATAGAGAGGTGCGAGCTTCAGAGAAATGCGGCGAACATATGCGGATTTCTTCTTCACACTAACGCTCTTAAGCGTGCGGAGGGTATAGGAGATACTGTCAAGGTGATAAACCGAGAGGACGAGGAGCAGGAGGACGACAAGCCTGTACAGTTTTATAAGGTAGACCGTGACATAACTCTTGACCTTAGTGATGTTGACACAAAGAAAGGCACTTCTTATAGCTTTGCTCTTGACCTATCAAACTTCGGTATTTACAGGGTGATAGTTACGGCAAGCTCTACACAGAGTGAGCTTGCACAGATACCTATGACGCTGTTCAACATGGGTACTGCGGTGGGTACGTTCACGTTCAACGGCACTGGTGGCAAGGCTGTTTCAATGGAAAAGGAAACGCCTATGTTCTCACGTTTCACAACTTTCAGGATATACTTTGCACAGAATGGGCTTGACCTGCACAGTATCAGGTTTGAGCTGATGGACAAGGAACGTTGATTTAAGGCTGGCGTTATGTTTTGTGCAAGTGAATAAACAGCAAGATCGGTCAGTAGATCCCAAATGGGATTACTGACCGATCTTTTTGTGGTATTTGTCGGTGATTTGGGCATGAAAAAAGGACTATCAAACGATAGTCCTAAAACTGTCTTGCTGATACCAAATGGATGCATAACTTTATATTTGATTGTTTTTGCTTACTATTTTTTTATAAATATACACCTGTTTCTTCATCCCAATATCCAGTTACAGTATATGTTTTAGAAGACATAAAATTATTATTTTCAGCAGTAAGATAAACATTTATATGATCGCCATTATCATTTGCTCTCTTATATCGTGCAGAATCTCCTTGTTTTATAGAATATTCTGAACTTGCACTTCTACCATTTTTGTTTACTATCCAAAAATTTGTAATAGTATGTTGACCTTCACCAGATTTACTCATTTGTACTTTCCAACTATTAGAGTTATCACTTGTATTCCTGAATTCTGACTTAGGAGCTTGTGCATTATCTACACTACCCTGAATTCTAAAAGAAAAACCTATATTATTATCTTTATATGCTGCAAATACACTTGGAATCATTAAAGTTGATACTGCAACAACACACATACTAATGCTTATAACTTTCTTCTTTAAACTATTTTTCATTTTAAAAGCCTCCCCATTTATTACAAAAACATATTATTACTTACGCTGAAATCTACCATTGGAAACTGATATAACTGTATCGGACAAAAGCGAAATATCCTCTTTATTATGACTTGCAATGATTATAAGCTTGTTTTTTTTCTTTTGTTCTAACAGGATTCTTCTGACATCATTGACACCATCTTCATCCAGAGCGTTTGTAGGCTCATCCAAAAGGAGAATGTCAGGATCTTCAAATAATGCCTGAGCAATACTTAATCGTTGTTTCATTCCCAGTGAAAAAGTTTTTACTTTTTTCTTGCTGTCGGGGTCGAGTCCTACTGATTTTATTGCAGATTTTATCATATTATCATTAGCTGTATTTTTTATTTCTGAAAGCATTTTCAGGTTATCAAAAGCTGAAAAATTAGGCAAAAGGTCTGTATTTTCTATAATTATGCCACAGCTTTCAGGGAAAGAAATATCCTTATGCAACTGCTTGCCATCAATTATTACTTTGCCGCTGTCAGGAAAAATCAAGCCGCAAATGGCACGCAAAAGCATAGTTTTTCCACTGCCGTTTCTGCCAACAAGTCCGTAAACATGACCACTTTCAAAAGTCAGATTTACATTATCAAGAATCTTATTATTCTTTATTGTTTTGGATAAATTCTCTATAATTATTTCAGACATTGCATATCCTGTCTCTTATACACATCTCCGAGCCCACGAGA
>UQAR01000026.1 GCA_900539095.1 uncultured Ruminococcus sp. | reverse complement strand
CTACACCGTCTAATTCGTCGGCAGCGTCAGATGTGTATAAGAGACAGCTTTTGAAAGAGGTCAGGGAAATGATGCTTGAAAGAGGCATAACAGGTATGGATATCGAGGAACTTGCCGCCTCTGCCGGTATCGCAAAGGGTATGTTCTATATTGTCATTGGTATCGTAGGTCTTGCTATCCCGGCTGCAATGATAGGCGGTATCACTGTTTTAATGGGCAAAATATTCTGAGCCAAAGCATATCACGCAGGTGTGTAAATAAATGTAGGGGCGAACAGTGTTCGCCCGCATGGTTTGTACAAATTCAAACATCACCGCCCACCGAAATGGGACAGCGTCCTCGACGTCCCACTTATTTAGGTCTTTGTCAACAAGCTTTTTGTGCAAGACAGAAATCTAGCAACAAAAAAAGGACTTCGTTACGAAGTCCTTTAATTTTTTGTGTAAACTCAGGATTACTTGAGCTCTACAGATGCACCAGCAGCTTCGAGCTTTGTCTTGATCTCCTCAGCGTCAGCCTTAGAAGCACCTTCCTTGATAGCCTTAGGAGCACTCTCAACGAGTTCCTTAGACTCCTTCAGGCCAAGACCTGTGATCTCCTTAACAGCCTTGATAACAGCCATCTTAGCATCGCCGAATGAAGTCAGAACTACGTCGAACTCTGTCTTCTCTTCAGCAGCAGCACCAGCAGCACCAGCAGCTGGAGCAGCAGCGATAGCGGCTGTTACACCGAATTCTTCCTGGATAGCGTCAACAAGCTCTGAAAGCTCGAGAACGGAAAGTTTCTTGATTTCTTCTACAAAATTCATAATCTTCTCTGAAGCCATGATAAAAATCTCCTTTTTATTAAATAATTTTTCGGGTCAATGCCCATTTGTCAAGCAGCATATAAATTATGCAGCCTCGTTGTTCTTGTCCACAACAGCCTGGAGTGTTGCAGCAAGTTTCTGGATAGGACCCTGAAGGGAACCAACCAGCTGTGCAAGCAGAGTCTCTCTTGAAGGGATCTTAGAAAGAGCCTTAACGCCTGCCTCATCGTAAATTTCCTCGCCAATGTAACCAGCCTTGAGGAAGAACTTCTCGTCCTTGCAGTCCTCAGCGAACTTGCCGAGTATTCTTGCAGGAGCTGTCTGGTCGTCGTTTGAGATAGCGATAGCTGTTGTACCCTCGAGTACGTTTGTGATACCGTCAAGACCAGCCTCCTTCAGAGCAAATCTGAGGATAGTGTTCTTCTCAACGAAGTAGCTTACGCCAGCCTCTCTCAGCTCTTTTCTGAGCTTTGTATCCTCTTCAACAGTGATACCCTTGTAATCAACGAGTACGCCTGCAGCAGAGTTCTTGAGCATTTCAACGAGCTGTGCAACTCTTTCCTTCTTAGCGAGCAATGTCTTTTCGCTTGGCATTTCAATTTCACCTCTTTGAACTAATTTACGCAAACCGTAAACTAACAAAAGAAAAATCCCTTCCGTCACAAAGACAAAAGAGATACAAAGTCATTATCACTTTGCTATTCCTTTCCTCGGCTGGACTTCCGCAGTTTCCTGCTGCCAACTGTCTTTAGATACGAATGCTCTAATATTATAACAGACCCCTGACGTTTTGTCAAGAGCCTGTTATGCTTTCAATGTAAACTTTTTGTGAACTCAAATATTTATCTTGTGCTTTGTATACTTGCTCGATATCTTGAGCCTTGCCATAGCCTTGCTGAGAGCTGCCTGAGTGTGATAGTATTCTGAAATGCTCTGCTTTTGCCTGAGCTTTTCCTCTGCTCTTTCTTTTGCAGCCTCTGCACGCTTTTCGTCTATCTCCTCAGGACGTTCCACGGTGTCCGCAAGGAGCGTCACATATGACGGCATTATCTCTACAAAACCGTCGCTTACCACCGCATAGTGCCATTCGTCCCCCGTCCTGAAACGCAGCTCGCCTGCATTAAGACAGGTTATCATAGGCTGGTGATTAGGCAGTATTCCGAAAGAACCGTCCTGACCGGGGAATATAAGTTCGTCACATTCTCCCGAATAGAAAACGTGGTCGCTTGCAAGTATCTCAAGCTTAAATGTTTTTACCATTTCACCCTCTCCTTTCGGTGAGCGTCATCACTCGTTTTCAAGCTGCTTAGCCTTTTCGATAACATCGTCGATAGTGCCTGCGTTAAGGAATGCAGCCTCAGGATATTCGTCCATTTCGCCGTCTATTATCTTCTTGAAACCTCTGATAGTTTCTTTCAGCGGAACATACTTGCCCTCTATGCCAGTGAAGTTCTCTGCAACATGGAAAGGCTGTGAAAGGAATTTCTGTATCTTTCTCGCTCTGTAAACAGCCGTCTTGTCGGCGTCGTCAAGCTCTTCCATGCCGAGGATAGAAATGATATCCTGAAGTTCTTTATACTTCTGCAAAAGCTCCTGCGTCTTTCTTGCAACTTCGTAATGCTCCTGACCAACTACGTCAGGCTCAAGTATTCTTGAAGTAGACTCCAGTGGGTCAACGGCAGGGTAGATGCCCTGTTCAACTATCTTTCTTGAAAGCACTGTTGTTGCGTCAAGATGTGAGAACGTGATAGCAGGGGCTGGGTCTGTCAGGTCGTCCGCAGGGACATATACAGCCTGCACAGATGTGATAGAGCCTTGCTTTGTTGAGGCGATACGCTCCTGCAAAGCACCCATTTCATTCGCAAGGGTTGGCTGATAACCAACGGCGGAAGGCATTCTGCCAAGAAGTGCAGATACCTCAGAGCCTGCCTGAACGAATCTGAATATGTTGTCGATGAAGAGCAAAACGTCCTGATGTTCCTTATCTCTGAAATACTCAGCCATTGTAAGTCCTGTCTGAGCAACTCTCATTCTTGATCCAGGAGGCTCGTTCATCTGACCGAACACTAGGGCTGTCTTTTTGATAACGCCTGAATCTGTCATTTCGTGCCAGAGGTCGTTGCCCTCTCTTGAACGTTCGCCAACGCCTGTGAAGATAGAATATCCGCCATGCTCTGTGGCAACGTTTGTGATAAGCTCCTGGATAAGTACAGTTTTACCAACTCCTGCACCGCCGAACAGTCCTATTTTACCGCCCTTTGCATATGGTGCAAGAAGGTCTATTACCTTTATGCCTGTTTCCAGTATCTCTGTTGCAGGTTTCTGATTTTCAAATTTTGGCGGCTCTCTGTGTATCTCCCAGTAGTCATCAGCCTTAACAGGCTCGCCGCCGTCAATGCTCTCGCCAAGCACGTTGAACATTCTGCCGAGGGTAGCGTCGCCAACAGGGACTTTTATGCATGAACCTGTAGCCGTTACCTCCATGTCCTTTTCAAGGCCGTCGCTTGATGCAAGCATGATAGCCCTGACCGTGTTGTTTCCAAGCTGCTGAGCCACTTCCATGACCTTAGTCTTGCCGTCAAGCTCAACAGTAAGAGCGTCTTTTATCATAGGGAGCTTGCCGCTTTCAAACTCAACGTCAACGACAGGTCCCATTATTTCAACGATCTTTCCTTTTTCCATTTATCTCAACACCTTTCCCGAAAGCCTTAACTCTCGTTCTTTTGAGCATTTGCTCCGCTGACGATCTCGGTTATCTCCTGTGTGATAGCCGCCTGTCTTGCACGGTTATACTGCAAAGACAGTTCCTTTATCATCTCCGAAGCACTTGTGGTAGCACCGCTCATGGCGGTCATTCTGGCATTCTGCTCACTTGAGAACGCCTCTACCAGCACGCCGAATATAAGACCTTTCATATAGTTCGGCACAAGATGATCCATAACCTTTTCAGGGCTTGGTCTGAATGTCACGATATCGTGATCCTGCTTTTGCAGCGGGTGTTCAAAGTCCTCACGCTCCAGCGGGAAAAGCTTTAATATCTCAGGCTCCATGTCCATGGAATTTATCATCTTGGTGTAAATAACGTAAACCTCGTCAAGATATTTCCTCTCAAAAAGATCCGTGACAGTTTCTGCGATATCCCTCGCCCTGTAAAGGGTAGGGTTCTGAGCCGTGTAAAGAAACTCGGCGTCGATAGTCACGTTCTTTCTTGAAAAATAATGTCTTCCGATCTGTCCCACAACGAAAAGGCAGGTGTTCTTGTGCTTTGCCATTTCCTGCTCTGCAAGCTTTAAAACGTTGTGGTTATATGCTCCTGCCAGACCCTTGTCGGCTGTCACCACTATGTAGCCTATCATTTTGTCCTCAGGCTTTTTCTCTTCACGCTGGTCGAAATACTTGTGCTCGAACTCAGGCGTGTGAAGAAGTATATGGTGAATGGTGGACTGGAGCTTTTCAAAGTAAGGCTCGGTGTTTTCAAGCCTTTTCTTGGCTTTTTTCAGATTTGAGGAAGAGATAAGGTACATAGCGTTTGTGATCTTCATGATCTCGCTTACGCTTGCGATCCTTTCTCTTATCTCTCTCATTCCTGCCATGCCTTATGCCTCCTTTCGGTGCAGAGCCTTTATCTGCCCTGCTTAAATTCCTTTGCGGCAGCAACTATCTTTGCGTCAAGCTCATCAGTCATGACCTTCTTGTCATTTATCTCGGCAATGATATCGCTGTGATTTGCCTCAAAGTAGGAAAGCATATCAAGGGTGAATTTTCTTATATCCTTAACAGGCACGTCAAGCATGAGCTTGTGCTGTGCACAGCAGAGGATAATGACCTCCTCGTGCATCGAATAAGGGTGATAGAGCGGCTGTTTTAGTATTTCAACGAGCCTGTGACCATGGTCGAGAAGTTCCTGCGTTGTCTTGTCAAGTTCTGAGCTGAACTGTGTGAACACTTCCATTTCTCTGAACTGTGCAAGGTCGATACGCAGATTGCCTGATACTTTCTTTACTATCTTCGTCTGTGCCGCACCGCCAACACGGGATACTGAAAGACCAACGTTTACAGCAGGTCTTACGCCTGAGAAGAACAGCTCTGTTTCAAGGAATATCTGTCCGTCTGTGATAGAGATAACGTTTGTAGGGATATATGCTGAAACGTCGCCTGCCTGTGTTTCGATTATAGGCAGGGCAGTGATAGAGCCGCCGCCGTGAGCGTCGTCAAGTCTGCATGAACGCTCGAGCAGTCTTGAATGAAGATAGAATACATCTCCAGGATAAGCCTCACGTCCCGGAGAACGTTTCAAAAGCAGGCTCATCGCTCTGTATGCAACCGCGTGCTTTGAAAGGTCGTCGTATACTATAAGAACGTCCTTGCCCTTATCCATGAAATATTCAGCCATTGCTGTGCCTGCGTATGGGCATATGTATTGCAGCGGAGCAAGGTCGCTGGCCATAGCCGTTACAACTATGGTGTAGTCCATAGCACCATGCTTTTTTAGATCCTCAACGAACTTCGCAACTGTTGAGGCTTTCTGTCCGATAGCCACATATACGCATATCATATCCTTGCCCTTTTGGTTAAGAATGGTATCGAGGGCAATGGAAGTTTTACCGGTCTGACGGTCGCCGATGATAAGCTCACGCTGACCTCTGCCGATAGGGAACATTGAGTCGATAGAAAGAATACCTGTTTCCAGCGGCACCGTAACAGACTTTCTGTTGCAAACGCCTGCCGCCTCACGCTCGATAGGGTAGTAGTCATCATATTCTATCTCGCCCATGCCGTCGATAGGAGCACCAAGTGCGTCAACAACTCTGCCCAGCAGCTTTTCACCAACGCCGACGCCTGCCCTTTTCTTTGTTCTGACTACCTTTGAACCCTCTGTAAGACCGTGGTCAGAGCCAAGAAGAACGCAGCCGAGAGTTTTTCTCTCCACATTCTGAACTATACCTTTAACGCCTGTTTCAAATTCAACAAGCTCACCGTACATTGCGTGATTAAGACCGTAAATATTTACGATACCGTCATTTATGGATATTATCCTGCCTGTTTCGTTGACCTGAGTTTTCGCCTCAAAGTCAGCTATCTCGCTTTTGAGCACCGAGATAATATCACTTCTGCTTGAACCTGCCAAGCCGTTCACCTCCCTGATATCCTGTTCTGCAAAGCCTTTATCATACCCTGAACGCTCTTATCATACTCAACGCCGCCCACTTCAAGACGGTAGCCGCCGATAAGCTCTTCATCAGTATTCACATCAAGCAGAACATCGCTGACGCCGTATTTCTTTTTCAGCGTTTCTTTTATTTTATCCGTCTGTGCCTTGTCAGGCGGGCAGACGCAGTAAAGCTCAGCTTTAAGTATATTCTTGCTTTTGAGGACTTCCTCGTCATATGCGTCAAAAATGTCCATGATGTTATCCATGTGACCCCACTGACACATGACCTTGAGAAAGTTTCTCATGTCCTCAGGAAAAAGCCTGTCTATGACTCTCTCCTTTTCCTTTATTTCCACAGCAGGGCTTGCCAGAGCGTCTTTAAGCTCGTCGCAGCCTGCAAACAGCTCTCTTGCCGCCTTTACGCTCTCAGCCTTCGGAAAAAGCTCAAAAAGCACCTTGCCGCAGACTTCCTCAGGATAAAAGATCATTTGGCAGCACCTACCTCGGAAAGAAAGTCGTCAACAGTTTCTCTGTCGGAGTCGCCTCCTACATTTTTCTTTATTACCTTAGCAGCCGCCAGTATAGCAAGGTCTGCGATCTGGTATTTTGCGTCGTCCAAAGCCTTTTCCTTTTCGTTTGCAATGGACTTTTCTGCCTCTTTCATTATCTTTGCAGACTCGGCTCTTGCATTTTCCAGCATAAGGTCACATTCTCTGCCTGCCTGTACCTTAGCCTTGTTTGTTATCTCAACAGCCTGACTGTGAGCGTCAGCGATCTCAGCCTCATAGTCGGATTTCATTTTTTCAGCGTCCGCCTTAGCCTGTGCCGCACCGTCAAGGTCGCTTTGTATCTTCGCAGACCTTTCGTCCATCATTTTGCACACGGGCTTGAAAAGAAACTTTTTAAGGAGCAGATACAGTACCAGCAGATTTATTATTACCCATACCAAACTTATATCAAGACTTATCATAGCTATGCTCCTTTCTTAAAGATGATAGTTTTATTACTTCAGGAAGAAGATAATAAGGATAGCTACGATAAGACCGTAGATAGCAGTTGCCTCAGCAAGTGCACAGCCAAGAAGAAGTGAACTTCTGATATCCTTTTTAGCCTCAGGCTGTCTTGCGATAGACTCTGTTGCTTTTCCTGTTGCAAGACCGATTCCGATACCTGCACCTATACCTGTAATAACGGCTACAGCCGCACCTATTGCTACTAACATAGTTGATACCTCCGAATTTCTGTTATCTTAGTCGTCGTCCTCGATAGCCTCATTTATGAACAAGGACGTGAGGAACACGAAAACATATGCCTGAATGAAACCGTCGAAAATGTCAAAGTATGCTGAGAACGCCAGCGGTATTACTATCGGGCACACAGCGTCGATAAGCTCCATAATGATATATGACGCAAGCACGTTTCCGAAAAGTCGCATACAAAGTGACAGCGGTCTGATAACAAGCTCCATGACATTCAGCGGAGCGATTATCGCCACAGGCTTGGCAAAGCTTTTCAGCCAGCCCTTTGTTCCCTTTGCTCTTATTCCCGCAACCTCCACAAGCACGATGCTCATGATCGCAAGTCCTGCCGTGACGTTCAGATCCTTTGTCGGCGGAGTAAAGCCCAGCAGTCCGATGATGTTCGCAAAGCCTATGTAGATAATGACAGTTGCAAGGAACGGGAAATACGCCATACCCTTTTCGCCAAGCTGCTCTCTGAAAAAGTCCCTGAGAAAGCCTACGAAAGATTCCAGCATCATTTGTTTCCTGTCAGGGATAAGCTTGAGGTTCCTTGTGAGAAGTATTGACGCTATCACAAGTATCGCCATTATTATCCATGTTACCGCACAGGACACCGGAACAGGTATGCCTCCGAAAATCGGTATCCTGAAAGCTACTTTGTTTTGCATAGCCTCGGAAAGATTTTCGGAAATTCTCTCCAGCATTTTATCACCTCCAAAAAAATAAAACCAATAAGAATGCCAGCCTCATAAGGGTAGAATAAGACCCATACCGTTTACCCCCCCAGCGGTCAAATGCAATCGTCATTGATTTTATCATGATAAAACTATTTTTTATATGTGTGTCCCCCCTGAAGGCACACTGATGTAAGACTTGATTTTTGCTTACGAATATATTATAATACAATCATAAGCATATGTCAAATAGATATTTTCTATTGCAATCATACACATAACGTATGGATAGAAAGGAGAGAACGGTTTATGAGAGAGATAAATTTTGAGCATTACAAGATATTCTATTATGTGGCAAAGTTTCAGAACATAACAATGGCGGCGAACTATCTGTTTTTGTCACAGCCGAGCATAAGCCGAAGTGTGAAAAATCTTGAGGACGAGCTTGGCTGCAAGCTTTTTGTGCGGTCGAAAAAGGGCGTTGAGCTTACAACAGGCGGCGAAATGCTTTATAAACATATATCCATAGCCTGCAAGCATATTTTCTCCGCAGAAGAGGAGCTTGCCCTTATAAGCGAGCGTGACAGGGCTATAGTCAGGCTGGGCGGAAGTGAAGTCGCACTGCAAAGCTTTCTTATCGACCGTATCGTAGAGTTCCACCGTGAGCACCCGAAGATACAGATAAAAATAGACAGTATGTCCACCCCTGACGCTATCGAGGCACTGAGGGCGAACCTTATCGACGTTGCAGTCGTTACCTCGCCTTTTTCTGATAAAACAGGGCTGAACATAAACGTCATAAAGAAACTTCAGGATATCGTTGCCGCAGGAAACGGCTTTTCATATCTCAAAAATAAAGAGATATCTCTTCACGAGCTTGTGAAATATCCTCTTATATGCCTGAAAAATACCACCACCACCCGAAACTATCTTGACCATATATTCAGACAGCACAACCTGCTGTTAAGACCTGATATCGAGCTTACCTCCATAAACTTTGTAATGCCAATGGTAAAAAACAATCTTGGCATAGGCTTTATGCAGTATGCAACCACAAAAGCCGAGATACAGGCAGGGAATATTTTCAGAGTGAACATAAAAGAACAGATACCGCCCAGAAGTATCTGTGCAGTGACCGCATCACAGTATGAAACGCCTGAACCTGTTCAGAGGTTCATTGACAGCCTGCTTGAAAAGGAGAGCGTGAGTATATAAAATCAAGGGACGCCGGAAATGACGTCCCTTTTTGTGTATCGTATGTTTGTAGGGGTGACCTTAGGTCGCCCGTTATTTTTATATCTGTTAAACAGCGTTGTTGAGCCGCTTAAAGCTCCATAAGATACCTTTCAGCAGAAGAAAGTGCGTTTGCACCGTCAGCCGCAGCGGTTATGACCTGTCTGAGAGGCGTTGTGCGGACATCTCCTGCTGCAAAGAATCCCTCTGCTGATGTAATGCCGTCCTCGCCCGCTTTTATATAGCCATTCTCGTCAAGGTCGCATACGCCCTCAAGCACCTGCGTGTTTGGTATGCTGCCTATGGCACAGAACAGTCCGTCTATTGCAAGGCTTTTTTCTTCGCCGTTTTGAACATATACGATGCCCTCAGCGTTTTCGCCGCCTGTTACCTCTTTTATCACCGCACTCATTACCGGCACGATATTCTCTGTTTCTGCGACCTTTTTCTGCAAAGCCTTGTTTGCTCTGAACTCGTCACGTCTGTGAACGAGATATACAGTCTTTGCAAGCTTTGACAGATAAAGTGCGTCACCAAGTGCAGTATCTCCGCCGCCTGCTACTGCTACGGTCTTGTCCTTGTAGAAAAATCCGTCGCAGACTGCACAGTATGAGATACGCTGCTTTTCGCCGCCTGCCACGGCAAGATGACGATATGAGGTGCCTGCGGTGTAGATAACAGTCTTTCCCTTTTTTACAGAGCCGTCCTTGAATGTGACCTTCCAGCCCTCGGCAGCCTTTTCAAAGCTCTCAGCCTCACCCTCATAAAACTCAGCACCCAGAGTTTCAGCCTGCTCTCTGAACTTTTCCCCAAGGTCATAGCCGTTTATGCCATAAAGACCAGGGTAGTTCTCCACCCTGTCTGTTACAGATATCTGACCTGTACCCATGTAGTCCTTTTCGCACACCAGTGCAGAAAGCATTGCTCTGCCTGCATATATTGCCGCAGTCAGTCCCGCAGGACCACTGCCTATTATTATAACGTCATACATAAAAACACTTCCTTTATATATAGTATACACTCTCTGTCCTTAATTATAAAATGAAAACCGACTTTTGTCAATCAGATGTAATACATAGGCTCTGAGATGTTCTCAACTGATTCTTTATTATATAAGTCAACGAGCTGTCTGAGAGTTACAGATTCTGTATAGCTTTTCAGTTTGTCCTCTAATCTCAGCCATATAAAATCGTCAAGCACCTGTGCAAACTCCGTGTTTTCGTTATTCACTACCGCAACGTCGTTTCCAAGCACCGATGGGTCGAGAGCGTCGATTATCTCCTTTAATGTTATCCTTTCAGGCTTTTTGCTGAGGATATATCCGCCTCTTGAACCTTTTATGCCTTTTATGAGCCTTGCCTGCCTGAGAGATGTGAGCACCTGCTCAAGATATTTTCCTGAAAGTCCACGCCTTTCTGCCACACTGTATACTGTCACTGTTTCGCCGTTCTCTGAGTTCATTGCAATGTCTGCAATGGCAATTATGCCACATTCTACTTTTGTTGAAATTTTCATTTTCGCACCTCCCTGAGCAAACGAATATTGTCTGCTCTCATGCTTTTCATACTTATCCTATTATTCATAGTAATCCTATCAACATAATATATTTTATACTTTTTTGAGCAAACTGTCAAGAGTTTTCATAAAAATAAGGGCATATTTTAAAAGAAATGTTAAATCTATAGTAATCCTATTGACTTTATATGATTTATGTTGTATAATATCTACAGTAAGAAAGACCACCACATCTTGACGGATCGGCGGTTATATAATAAAATGAAAAACAGGGGGCGTTTCCTTTGAAATTCAATACAAAATTGCTCCACGGCGGATTTGAACCTGAGAAAACAACAGGTTCAACGCTTACTCCGATATATCAGGTGAGTGCATTTGCACAGGAGTCAGCAGAGCAGCTTGAAAAAGTATTCAATAATAAAGCACCGGGATATGCTTACACAAGAATAAGCAACCCAACGGTAGCAGCTTTCGAGAACCGAATGAATACCCTTGAAAAAGGTATCGGTGCAGTGGCTTGTTCATCAGGCATGGCAGCAGTAACGATGTCGCTGCTGAACATTCTTGAGGCAGGGGACGAGATCATATGCGGTGCAGGACTTTTCGGCGGCACTATAGACCTTTTCGGCGACCTTGAGGCGTTCGGCATCAAAACAAAGTTTGTAAAACACGTTACGGCAGAAGAGATCGCTCCTATTATAAGTAGTAAGACAAAAGCGGTCTTTGCAGAGCTTATCGGAAACCCTAACCTTGAGATAGTGGATATCAAGTCGGTGGCTGACCTTGCCCATGAAAACGGTGCAGTGTTTATACTTGACAGCACAACGGCTACACCTTATCTTATAAATCCTTTTGAGTATGGTGCTGATATCGTTGTTCATTCCACTTCAAAGTATATAAACGGCGGAGGAAATTCCATAAGCGGCGTTATAATAGACAGCGGCAATTTCAAATGGGACTATGACAAGTTCAAAGGTCTGGCTGAGTATAAAAAGTTCGGAAAGTTCGCTTATATCGCAAAGCTGAGAAACGGCATATGGAGAAACGTTGGCGGCTGTCTTGCTCCAATGAATGCGTTCATGAACAGCGTGGGACTTGAAACACTTGGTCTTAGAATGGAACGATGTTGTCACAACGCTTTGAAACTCGCAGAGTTCTTTGAAAGCTGCCAGGACATAGATGTAAACTATCCTGCACTGAAAGCCAGTCCGTTCTATGACCTTTGTCAAAAAGAGCTTGGCGGCAAGGGCGGTGCTATACTCACCATAAGAGCAGGTTCAAAGGAAAGAGCCTTCAAGCTTATAAACGGCTTGAAACTTGCAACTAATGCAACTAATATCGGAGATACAAGAACGCTGGTCATTCACCCTGCAAGCACTATCTACGCCCACGGCAGTGAGGAGCAGAAGATAAACGCAGGCGTGTTCGGCGACACAATTAGAATAAGCGTCGGAATAGAGGACGCAGAGGATCTGATCGAGGACTTTAGACAGTCCATAGAAAAACTTTAGGAGGAATTCACTATGGCAGTTGATTACGCAACACTGAAAAAAGGCGGCTTTATGCGTCAGAAACAGAAAAATAACTTTTCTCTCAGACTGAGAGTTGTGGGCGGAAACCTTACGGCAAAACAGCTTGCAACGATAGCTGAGGTGTCAGATAAATACGGCGAGGGCTATGTGCACCTCACTTCACGTCAGAGCGTCGAGATACCTTTTATAAAGCTTGACGATATCGACGAGGTAAAAGCGGCACTTGCAAAGGGCGACACAGAACCGGGCGTGTGCGGACCGAGAGTAAGAACTATCACAGCCTGTCAGGGAGCTGCTGTCTGTCCAAGCGGCTGTATAGATACATACGCACTGGCAAAGGAACTTGATGAAAGATATTTCGCAAGAGAACTGCCTCATAAGTTCAAGTTCGGTATCACCGGCTGTCAGAACAACTGCCTTAAATCAGAAGAAAATGACGTTGGTATAAAAGGCGGCATAAAGGTAGAATGGCGTGAGGCTGACTGCATAGGCTGCGGCGTGTGCGTAAAGGCTTGCCGTCAGGGTGCATTGACAATGGAGAACGGAAAGATAGTCCTTGACAAAGAAAAGTGCAACTTCTGCGGACGCTGCTTTAAATCCTGTCCAACAGAGGCGTGGGATACTATCCACGGCTATATAGTTTCATTCGGCGGACTTTTCGGCAACCATATCAACAAGGGCGAAACTGTTATCCCATTTATCGAGGATAAGGAAACTCTTATGAAGATATGTGACGCAGCGATACAGTTCTTTGACGATAACGCAAACGCAGGCGAGAGATTCAAGTTCACTATCGACAGAGTGGGCAGAGAGAAATTTACAAATACTATACTGGAGGTTTATAACAATGGCTGATTTTAAAATAGACGATACAGTGGATATCACCACAGTGGTTTGCCCGACAACATTCGTTAAGGCAAAGGTAGCTCTCGAGGAGCTTGACGACGGACAGATACTTTCCATAAGAATGAATGACGGCGAGCCTGTTCAGAACGTTCCGAGAAGTATAAAGGAAGAGGGTCACAAGATATTGAAACTCATCGATAATGAGGACGGCACTTATGACCTTATCGTGCAGAAGGTGGGAGATTAATGTCAGTAAGAGCAAATAAGGATACGTTTGAGAGCGAGATAAACGAGGCTGGAAAGCTTGTGATCGCAGATTTCTATTCAGATTCCTGTGTTCCATGCAAGCGAATGTCACCGCTCCTTGCGGAAACTGAGGAGGAGAACCCTGAGGGCATAAAGCTTGTGAAACTCAACATCAACTTTGACGGGGAAACTGCTCAGAAATATAACGTCACAAGAGTTCCGACACTTGTGTTCTTCAAGGACGGAGCAGAAAAAGCAAGACTTACGGGAGCGGTAAAAAAAGCACAGCTCACCGAAACGATAAATTCTATAGATTAAGGAGAAATGTATCATGACTATCACAGTAGCAGGCAATAAAAAGGAAGTTGCAGAGGGTCTTACAGTGGCACAGCTCGTTATCGACGAGAACGTTGAAACACCACAGTATGTTACAGTAACTATCAACGATGAGTTTGTAGAGAGCGGAGCTTTTGAGAGCACAGTTCTCAAAGACGGCGACGTTGTAGAATTTCTTTACTTCATGGGAGGCGGACAGTAATGGCATTCACAGACGAACAGCTTGAGCGTTATTCACGCCATATCATTCTTAAAGAAGTGGGAGCAAAGGGACAGAAAAAGCTCCTTAATGCAAAGGTACTTATAATCGGTGCAGGCGGACTTGGTGCACCTGCCGCTATGTATCTTGCCGCAGCAGGCGTTGGTACTATCGGCATTGCAGACGCAGATGAGGTAGATCTCTCAAATCTGCAAAGACAGATAATCCACACAACACAGGACGTTGGCAAGGCAAAGGTTCTTTCCGCAAAGGAAACAATGGAGGCTATCAACCCCGACGTCAAGGTAAATACATACCGCACCTTTATCGACAGCGAGAACATCATGGATATCATCAAGGACTATGATTTCGTTATCGACGGCACTGACAATTTCCCGGCAAAGTTTCTTATCAATGACGCCTGCGTAATGGCTAAAAAGCCATTTTCACACGCCGGTATCATCAGATTCAAAGGTCAGCTCATGACCTATGTTCCCGGTCAGGGACCATGCTATAGATGCGTATTCAAGAACCCACCTCCGAAGGACGCTGTTCCTACTTGCAAGCAGGCAGGCGTTATAGGTGCAATGGGCGGCGTTATCGGAAGTTTGCAGGCAATGGAGGCAGTCAAGTATATCCTTGGCGTAGGCGACCTTCTAACAGGTTATCTGCTTACTTATGACGCACTTAAAATGGAGTTCAGAAAGGTAAAGCTCCCTCATGATACAAAGGGCTGTGCAGTATGCGGTGAGCACCCTACTATCACAGAGCTTATCGACTATGAACAGGCAGAATGTGACGGTGTACATTTATGATAAAACTCAGCAAAAGCGATTATGAAAAGATACTGCACCACGCTGAAAGCGAGCTGCCGAATGAGGCTTGCGGACTTATCGGCGGAGTAAAAGAGGGCAGTGACAAGATAATAAAAAAGGTCTATCTTCTCACGAACATAGACCATTCAAACGAGCATTTTTCTCTTGACCCTAAGGAGCAGCTTGCTGCTATCAAGGACATGAGAGCAGAGGGACTTGTTCCTCTGGGCAACTGGCACTCACACCCTGAGTCCCCTTCACGCCCTTCTGATGAGGACAAAAGGCTTGCTTATGACAAGACCGCAAGCTATATGATACTTTCCCTTATGAACAGAGATGAGCCTGTGCTCAATTCTTTCCATATCGAGGGAACAGATTCCACAAAAGAGGAACTTGTGATAGAATAGCAAAAAGTAGGGGCGAACAGCGTTCGCCCGCAATTTGCCCCCTCTCGTTTCGTAAGACACAAACAAAAAGCAGTACCCAAAAAGGTACTGCTTTTATTATTTCATCATGCAGATCAAACGGGCGAACGTTGTTCGCCCCTG
This sequence comes from uncultured Ruminococcus sp., assembly GCA_900539095.1. Taxonomy (GTDB): domain Bacteria; phylum Bacillota; class Clostridia; order Oscillospirales; family Ruminococcaceae; genus Hominimerdicola. The sequence continues at coordinate 10,576 of UQAR01000026.1, read as the reverse complement.
CAAATGTATCAGCATATTTGCGTGTGAAAAACTTATGACGCCTTTGCACTCTTTCTGACTTCTGTGTAGCCTGCCGGTGAAGGTATCTCGTAATCGTCAGTTGAGTTTATCGCTCTCATCATGCCTGCGATAAGGTCAGGCTGTGTGATAGTGTAGTCAAATCTGTTTATGATGCCAAAGCCCTTGTTGCCGTTGTAGCCGTTGTCCCAGTATACACAAACAACGCCGTTTTTCTTTGCTGCCTTGATAAGATATTCAGACCAGTAGCGTCTGAACTCATTGTAGTCTGCAAACTTTTCTGTCTTGTCCTGTGCACCGAACTCGCCGATAACAACAGGGTAGCCCTGACTTACGAACTTTTCGTTAAGAAGTGCCATTTGGCTGTCAACATAATCCTCCTGACCCCAGTTGTCATAATTCTTTACCGCATATTTGCCCCACTGAGTTTTTGCGGTCTTGTTCTCATCAATGGTGAAGTTAAATGGGTCGTAGTAGTGAACTGATATCATGATACGCTTGCCATCAGCCTTGCAGCCGTTGTCAGTCGGTATCTTGAAGTTGTATTCATCACCTGCTGTATAATCGATATTTGTGTTCCAGCCTGGGAGCAGCAGCCAGCGTTTTTCATTGTTTGAACCTGTTGCTCTTACTGAGTCAACGAATATCTGATTGTATGCGTTGATGTTTTCATAAGCATTGGCGTCAGGCTTGCCGTAGTCATTGTTGAACTCCTCGTTCATGGACTCGAAAATAAGGTGCTGGTCATAGTCCTTGAAACGGTCTGCTATCTGCGTCCAAACCTTGCCGTATTTGTCCTTTATCTCGGTCTGCTTGTCATCGTCCTCAGAACAAAGCAGCCAAGCGTGGTCAACTGTGTAATATCCGTCGCCGTGCATATTCACTATAGCGAACATATCGTTGTCAACAACATAGTCAACGACTTCCTGAACTCTGTCCAGCCAGTCAGTGTCTATCTTGTAGTCAGGGCCGTCGCCTATCATGTCAAGATAAGAAACAGGTATTCTCACGGTCTTAAAGCCCTGAGCCTTGACAGTGTCGATAAGCTCCTTTGTTACCTCAGGGTTGCCCCAGCAAGTTTCACTTGGCAGCCCACCGCTTGACGCCTCCAGCTGATTTCCTAAGTTCCAGCCAAGACCCATAGCCTCTGTTATCTGATTCTGGTCAAGCTCAGTCCATTTTTTTGCTGTGTCTTTTGCCTCGCTGTCGGAGTTTTTTCCGCAGCCTGCCACAGCCGCTGTCATAACTCCTGCCAGCAGCAGAGCCGCAACTCTCGATATGAATTTTCTCATTTTTTATATAACCTCTTTTCTTTTTGCGTATGTAAACGATTAACGCTAATGACTATTATAGCACACTGCACAAAATTTTTCAATAGCGGAAAGAAAGTTTTATTGTGTAATGTAAAATGAAAAATAAATGGCTGCATATTGCCTGCTGCGGCGAATATCCATATAAATAAGCATTTGCACTTGATTTTGTAATATTATGTGTTATAATAGTAGATAAACTTATAAGTTTACTTTGGTAAACAAAAGGGGATATTCATATGGCAGCACTTCTTATAAGATTATTTATAAAAGACAGAGATAACATAAAAGACAAGAATGTCCGTAAAAAATACGGCTATCTTGGTTCATGCACCGGAATAGTGCTCAATATCCTGCTTTTTCTCGGAAAGCTTATCGCAGGACTGATCTCAGGTGCGGTGTCAGTTATGGCGGACGCTTTTAACAACCTTTCTGACGCAGGCTCGTCTATAATGTCACTGGTGGGATTTAAAATGGCAGCCAAAGCCGCAGACGAAGACCACCCCTTTGGTCACGGCAGAATGGAGTACATATCAGGTCTTGTCATATCCTTTATTATAATGATGATGAGCATTGAGCTTGGAAAATCATCGTTCACGAAAATTTTCGCCCATGATAAGCTTGCTTTCTCGGTAATGACCTTTGTGATACTTGGCTGCTCAGTGGCTGTCAAGCTTTGGATGTGGTATTTCTACAGAAAGCTTGGCAAGAAGATAAACTCCACCTCGCTTTTCGCCTCGGCAGCTGACAGCCTTTCAGACTGTGCAGCCACCGGTACTGTTATGCTTGCAATGGCTTTTTCGGCTCTTACGGGAATAAACATAGACGGCTATATGGGCGTGCTTGTGGCACTGTTTATTTTCCGCTCAGGCTTTATGACCTGCAAAGACAGTGTTTCGCCGCTTTTAGGCTCAAAGCCTGACAAAGAGTTCGTTCAGGATATCGTTGACACTGCAATGAGTTTTCCTGAGATAATCGGCGTTCACGACCTGCTTGTCCATGATTACGGCGTTGGCAGCACTGTTATATCATTCCACGCAGAAGTCCCATGTGAAATGGACTTTATGGCAGCCCACGAGCTTATAGATACCCTTGAAGACCACATGAAAGAGAAGTATCACTGTGCAGTGTCTATACACATGGACCCTGTGGCAGACCATGACAAGGAAACTATCGAAACCAAAAAGATAGTCACAGATGTTGTGAAGTCTATCGACCAATGCCTTAGCATACACGATTTCAGAATGACAAAGGGCGAAAACCGTGAAAACCTTATTTTTGACGTGGTAGTGCCTTTTGGATTCAGACTTTCAGACAGCGAGGTAAAAATGAAGATAGCAAAACGACTCATTGAATTTGACGGAAGATACAACGCTGTTATAAATGTTGATAAGGGAGATACATTATAATAAAAAGGGCTTGCTTTTTTTCGCAGGATTGGTTATAATATAGGTATAACGCAAAGCGTTTGCGGTGCGTGGCTTATCATGATAGGAGGAATATAAAATGGCATTCACAGTTACAAAGGATACTATTATCGGCGATATCATGGACGCTGATGAAAATACAGCACCATACTTTATGGAAATGGGTATGCACTGTCTGTTCTGCCCAGCGTCAAGAGGCGAAACTCTTGAAGAGGCTTGTGCTGTTCATGGCGTTCCTGTTGAGGAAATGCTTGAAAAGCTCAACAAGCACTTTGCAGAATAAGCGTTTGGAACTACTTTCGCCGCCCAGCCGCCTTTTCAGGGGGCGAGCGGCGATTTTTTTCTTTGGAGGACAGCTTTGGATAAAAGACTTGTGACCTGTGCAAAGCTTTGTACGGGAGATTTTGTATGCGACGTGGGGACAGATCATGGCTATCTGCCCTGCTTTATGATAAAGGAAAATATGTGCAAAAAGGCTCTTGCCTGTGATGTTGCACCAATGCCGCTTAGATCGGCTGAGGAGCATATCCGCCGTGAGGGGCTTTCAGACCGCATTGGAACGGTGCTTTCAGACGGGCTTGACAATGTTCCCCCGGATGGCATAACAGACGTTGTTATGGCAGGCATGGGCGGCGAGCTTATTGCAAGACTGCTTGAAAAATGTCCGTGGGTGAAAAACAGCGTAAACCTCGTTTTACAGCCTATGACAAAGTGGGACGTGCTTAGAAAGTGGCTTTATGACAACGGCTTTGAGGTAAAAAAAGAGCTTGCCTGCACAGAGGGACTGTTTGCATATTCTGTCATGCAGGCGGTGTATACAGGCAAAACGCCGTCCTATGATTGCAACGACAGATATTTGCAGTTCGGCTTTGTTAAGCCTGAGGGCGAGGGGAAAGAGTATATCGCAAGGCAGGCAAAAAGAATTTTTGTCGCAGGCAGCGGAATGATGAAGTCTGAGGACAAAAAGGAGCTGGGTGAAAGGCTCGTTAAGCTTGCACAGAGCGAGCTTGAAACGTTGAAAAAAATAAAAATGTGATACAAAAAACAGAGGGGTAAAATGAAATTTCTGAAAGCTTTAGGGATAGGCGTAGCGACCCAACTTTCCGTAACGATATTGTCCGTAATTCTGTTGCTTGCATGCTGCTCCGTAAGTCCCGGCGGTGCAAGCGTAATATTAAGCGGCGTTGTTGCCTTGTGTGTATATATAGGGTTTTATTTTAATTTTAAGAAACCAAACGTGGGCAAAGCCTTTTACTGGCTCAGCTTTGCGTTTATACCGCTTGTTATACATACCATTGTTATGGTTTTGGTCTATATCCATTGCGAAAAAGATGTGGCAGAGGCTTTGTCGAGAGGCACATTGTTTCCCGCACTCAACTATATGCCCTTTGTCGCTATGATGCCTGCATTGGTGGTTATCGCAGTGACAACATTCATCACGGGCTTTTACGAACTTCTTGACGCAAAGATCAAGGACAGAAATACCCCTGACAGCACATCGGATATAAAAAAAGGAGCTGACAAAAATGATGACAGTTTATGATATTTATAGTTTTATAGAGGATATAGCCCCATACCGCCTGCAGGAGGGCTATGACAACAGCGGTCTTAACGTGGGGGAAATGTCCTCTGAGGTAAGGAGCGTGCTTGTGGCACTTGACTGCACCGCCGAGGTGGCAAGAGAGGCTTGTCAGCGTGACTTTGACCTTGTTCTCACCCACCACCCTGTTATTTTCAGAGGGCTAAAGATCCTCGTGCCGAACGACCCTGCTGTGATACTTGCGGCAGGGGGAAAGAACGCTCTTTCCATGCACACAAATTTCGACTCAGCAGAGGGCGGAATGAATGATGTGCTTTGCAAAATACTTGGTCTTTCACCAAGCGGTGCTTTGCACGAAGAGCATGGCGTGGGCTGTGGATATGTCTGCGAGTGCGACGGCATGAACGTCCGTGAGCTTGCACAGAGAGCAAAGGACGTTCTTGGCTGTAGAGTAGTTCGTTTCAGCGGCGGAGAGCGTGAGGTAAAGCGTGTAGGCGTGTGCTCAGGTTCAGGCGGTTCGTTCCTTGCTGACGCCGCAGAAAAAGGCTGTCAGGTGCTTTTGACAGGGGACGTAAAGCATGACGTTTTTATAGACGGCGAGAATATGGGCGTTTCTGTTATCGACGCCGGACATTTCTATACGGAAAATATCTTCTGCGAGTTTATCGCTGGTGAGCTGAGAAACAAGTTCAGCGGTCTGAGAGTAGAGATAGCCGCAAGCAATAGAGATATAGTTGAAGTAATATAAAAAGCAGGTAAGTAAAATGGCATTGGACGGAATTTATCTGAGCTTGCTCAGAAAAGAATTTGACCCTCTTATCGACGGCAGGGTGGATAAGATACACCAGCCCTCACGAGAGGAGCTTATAATGACTATCCGCACCAGAGAGGGTGCACAAAAGCTTATGTTCAGCACAGGTGCAGGCTCTGCGAGGGTGCATATCACCACGGCGGATATAGAAAATCCGAAAACGCCGCCTATGTTTTGTATGCTCATGAGAAAGCATCTTGCAGGAGGCAGGCTCGTTTCTATCAGGCAGGACGGTTTTGAAAGAATACTGTTCTTTGACTTTGAGGCGACAAATGAAATGGGCGACAGGGTAAAGCTCACCCTTGCGGCGGAGATAATGGGCAGGCGTTCAAATCTTATCCTCTACCGTGAGGACGGCAGGATAATAGACAGCATAAAGCGTGTGGGACAGGAGATGTCCTCAGTGAGAATGGTGCTGCCGGGAGCGGAATATACATTGCCCCCAAGAGAGGAAAGGCTGAATCTTCTTGACTGCACAAAGGAAGAGCTTTTGGCAAAGATAGCCGAAAATCCTACGGCGGAGCTTTCAAAGGCAATAATGAAAACGCTGGAGGGCATATCCCCTGTGTTTGCGAGAGAGGCTGTCTTTTTTGCGGCAAGGGGTGCGGAGATAACTGCCCAGCAGCTTAGCGGCGACACTGCGGACAGGCTGTGGTTCTATTTCTCAAAAGTCCGTGACAGCATAAATGATGGCACTAATGTCTACACAGTGCTCAAAACAAAAGAGGGCAATCTGAAAGATTTCTGTTTCTGCGATATTGCACAGTATGGTGCACTCATGGTGACAAAAAGCTTTGAGTCACCAAGCGTTCTGCTTGATTATTTCTATGCGGAGAGGGATTCCCTTTCAAGAATAAAGCAGAAAGCCAACGACCTTTTCAAGCTGCTCATCAACACCTCAGAGAGAACACAGAGGCGTGTGCAAAATCAGCGTGAAGAGCTTAAAGAGTGCAAGGACAGGGAAAAGTATCGCATTTACGGCGATCTTATCACTTCAAATCTCTATGCACTGGAAAAGGGAATGGCATATGCCGAGGTGCAGGACTTTTATGACGAGAACTGTCCTACAGTGAAGATACCACTTGACAAAAGGCTCACGCCAACGCAGAACGCACAGAAATATTATAAGGAATACAGAAAGCTTGACACCGCAGAGAAAAAGCTCACCGTGCTTATTGCCGAGGGCGAGCAGGAAGTCAAGTATCTTGACTCAGTTTTCGATTCTCTCACTAGGGCACAGACCGAGGGCGATATAGCCGAGCTGCGTGAGGAGCTTTTTCAGGAGGGCTATGTAAAGCGTTCAAAGTTCAAGGGCAAGCCGCCTAAGGCACTGCCGCCTATAAAATATCGTTCTTCTGACGGATATGAAATAAGGGTGGGCAGGAACAATAAGCAGAATGACCGTCTGACCTGCAAGGAGGCTGAAAAAACAGACCTTTGGCTGCACGTCAAGGATATCACAGGAAGTCACGTTATCGTTACCTGTGACGGAGAAATGCCCCCTGACAGAACGATAGAGGAGGCAGCCATAATAGCCGCCTGCAACTCAAAGGGCAGGAGCTCCTCAAGAGTAGATGTGGATTACACTTTCATAAGAAACGTCAAAAAGCCGAACGGCTCAAAGCCGGGCATGGTGATTTTTACAAACAACTATACTATCACCGTAAAGCCTGACACCGAGTTGGAGGAAAAACTCAGGGTGTAGCTTTTTATACAAAAACGACAAAAACGGCGTTGTATCAGGCTTATTCGTGGTTAAAAAATGGTCTTGAATAATCCATAGCGTTATGGTATAATTACCTTAGAATGAATACTACGAAAATACAGTTTGAAAAGTTGTTAGCTGAGTAGAGCGTGTCAGGGCGAAAGCCCTGCCGTCAGGACAGCAGGTTCGATTCCTGCACAACCGCCATTACTGTGTTTGACAGCGTTGAGATATCGCTGTCATAAGTCAGGTATCTGCTGTGTTTTCTTTGACTATTTCTGTCTTGGGCGATGAAGATGACAGTCTGCTTTGTCGCTGCATGACAGCATATAAAGCGGCTGAATGCTTTTCCGCAAAGACGGGAAAGCATTTTTTTTGCAGTCTAAGGTGTTCATAAAACGAGCACATGGTCGGCGGCCGATGTGTTATCAAGAAAGGATAAAGTAAGAATGAAGAAAAAACTTGCAGGAACAGTCAGCTTCGCTCTTGCGGCTGCTCTCAGTCTGGGCGTGTGCGTAAGTGCATTCGTTTCAGACGGCACAAACAACAATGTAACAACTTCAAACCTCCCTGACAGTGCGGATAACGCCGTGCTTAACTGGGCAACTAAGGTAGGAAAAAGCTGGAACGATGGTCCGTCGCCTGTGGCTATAGTTGGAGATGATATCGTTTATACATCTGGCGACAAGCTCATGAGAATGAATAAGGAAACGGGCGTTATTGATTCAGTAGTTGGACAGCGAGCAGGCACAAACAGCTACGCTATCCAGCCTGTTACTTATGCAGACGGCATGATATTCTCAGGCTTTGACGGCGGAATTCAGGCATTTGACGCTGACACCCTCGAGTCGCTGTGGGTATACAAGGACAGCGTGGGTGGTCAGTCTGTAAGCCCTATCTACTATAATGACGGCTGTATATACACAGGTTTCTGCAACTATGGTGCAGAAAAAGACGATCAGTATGTTTGCATAGACGTTAAGGACGAAGATCCTGACACAACAGATGAAGAGAAGTTACCAAAGTGGATATTCAAAAACAAAAGCGGCTTCTATTGGGCAGGCGCATATGCCGCTGACGATTATATCGTTCTCGGCATGGAAAATGCAAAGGCAAATACTACCGATCCTGCGAGAGTAGTAACTCTTGACAAGAAAACAGGTGATGTAATAGATACTGAATATACCGTAAAGGGCGGCGTGAGGAGCACTGTTTCTTACGATAAGGATACAGACGCTTATTATTTCACATCTAACGGCGGCTATTTCTATAAGGCAACAATAGACGATGAGGGCAATTTCACAAAGCTTGACAGCATTGCACTTGGTGGTGCAAGCACATCAACTCCTACAGTTCTTAACGGCAGAGCTTATGTTGGCGTAAACGGCTCAGGCTGGGGCAACTATAAGGGCAGTGCTATTGCAGTTATCGACCTTGACAGCTTTGAGATAGCATACAAGGCAGAAACAAAGGGCTATCCACAGACCTCAGGTCTTGGCGTTGTAAATAAAGACGGCTATAACTATGTTTACTTCACAGAGAACGCATCAGCAGGTGCTATCCGCTATGTAAAGGATAAAAAGGGCGTAACAGAAGTTCTTGACGCTCAGATAGTAAACGGAAAGAAAACAGCTCTGTCACTTTTCACACCAACGGGTGCTCAGGCACAGTTTGCTATAGCTGACCTTGTTGCAGACGAAAACGGCACTATCTACTTCAAGAACGATTCAGGCTACATAATGGCTGTCGGCTCAGAGGTGGAAAAGCTTGTGACCGAGAATGCTAAGACTGTATGCAAAGAGGGCGAAGCTTATGACGTTTCCGACTTGAAGGTTTACGCAGTTCTCAAAAACGGTGTGAAGAAAGACGTTACTAAGGACGTAACTATCGACGATTCAAAGCTTGAAAAGGACGACGATTTCGTTACTGTTACATATAAGTATGGTATGTACAGAGATAAGACTGTAAGCGGCGGAGCAAACAAGACAGGCGTTGCAGTTAAACCTGTTGAAACAACTATCGATATAGCTGTTCTTTCCGCAGAGGACTATGATAAGGTAACAGCAGTTGAAAAGACTATCGCAGGTCTTGGCGAGATAAATCTTGACAGCGAGAATGACGTCAAGGCTGCAAGAGCAGATTATGACGCTCTCGGCGACCTTAAAAAATATGTAGAAAACTATGATGTACTCAAAGCTGCAGAAGAAAAGCTTGAAAAGCTTAAGGCACCAAGCTCCTCAGAGGTTTCTGAAAGCGAGGTAACTTCATCTGTATCATCATCAGAGGCATCATCAGAAACAGGTTCTTCTGAAAGCTCAGTTACATCTTCTGATGCAGCAGTATCTTCCACAAGCTCTGCTGAAACATCTTCCGTTGCAGGCTCAACAAGCTCAGCTGCTGACACTTCAAGTGCGGCAAGCAGCTCATCAAAGGCAGCAAACAATGCGTCTTCTGCTAACCCAAAAACAGGTACAGTAGCAGGCGTTTGCGTAGCAGGTCTTGCACTTCTTGTAGGCGGAGCACTTACTGTTTCTAAGAAGAGAAAGTAATAGATAACAAAAAGCATAACTTATTTTGCAGAATACTCGCCCTCTTTTTTCAGGGGGCGGGCATTTTCTGTGATATGAAAAAGCGAGAATATTATGAAAAAGCATACACAAAAAAGCAGGCAAATAATAATGCTGTCAGCAGCGGCGTTTTTTATCGCAGCGGCTTTTTTGTGTATGCGTTTTTATAATATAAGCAGCTATAAGACCCCTGAAAACCCTTTTTCTGCACTGTCAGAAAGCCTAGCGGCGGAGGACACTCAGGGCGGCGAGGGCTATCAGACAAGCTCCCTGCCGCAGGAAGAAAGTTCCGCACCTGACAGCACCGAGGACAGCTCTCAGCCTGAGGATACCGACAGCAGCGACAGTTCACAGGATATGACCGAAAGCAGCAGACCGCAGCCCGAACAGCCTGAACAGTCGCAGCGTAATGACGGAAATTCCCCTGCGGTGAACGGCGAAAATACAAACACCGCTATTGATATCACAGGCGAGAACAAGTCTGATGAGATAAAGAAAAAGCCCGACTCAAAGACCGAGACCGTCACAAAGGACACTGATACAGAGTATTTCACAACGTCCATAAAGGACGGGGAGCGTGTTAAAAAGGCTCTTTACAGCTTTGAGATAACCCATAAGAACAAGGCTCTGACTGTGCAAAAAGTTCAGGTCACTGTGAACGGCAGCGAGATAAACCAGTTCTCAGGCAGCGTAACTCTCCACGCAGGAAAAAATACTATCCGTGTCGCCTGCACTTATACTGACAAAAACAGTCAGGTGAAAAGAGCATACAAGGACTATACAGTTTATCTTGAAACACAGGAGATAACTTTTGACACCGACCTTTCGGACATGGACACAGGCAGTGAAAGCCTTACATTTTCTGCGTCAGCCTATGTTGGCAGTGAAAAGATCCCCCTTGCTGTCACAGTGAACGGCGAAAAGCTGTCAGGGGAGAACAGCTATACCGCACAGCTTGAAAACGGCGAAAATGTCATAACTCTGTCAGCAGAAAAAGACGGCTCAAAGGCAGAAAAAAGCTTTAAGATAAAATATACCCCTGCGGAATTTTCTATCGACACAGACCTCTATGACCGTACAGTGAACGACCCTGATTTCAGCTTTTATGCAAGAATGAAAGGTCAGAGCAGCAGTGCAAAGCTCAGCGTCGTTTTTAACGGCAAAAAGCTCAGCGGAAACGGCTCGTATAGCTGCACAC
>UQAR01000025.1 GCA_900539095.1 uncultured Ruminococcus sp. | reverse complement strand
TCGTCGGCAGCGTCAGATGTGTATAAGAGACAGCAGGAAATATGCTTGAAAAGGGCAAAGAAAAAGCTCACGAGGCTGCTGAAAGTGAAAAGGGGCAGAAGATAAAGAGCAAAGCAGGAGAGCTGTTTGAAAAGGGTAAAGAGAAAGCCCACGAGGCTGCCGAAAGCGAAACAGGGCAGAAGATAAAAAGCAAGGCAGGAGACCTCTTTGAAAAGGGCAAGGAAAAAGCCCATGAGATCGCCGAGAGCGAAACGGGCAAAAAGGTAAAGAATAAGGCTGAAAAGCTCCTTGATAAGGGACTTGACAAAGCTGAAAATGTTTACGAAAAGCATAAGGAAAGAAAGGCTGAACAGAACGAACAGCCTGAAAATAAGGAATAAACTGAATTTAGTAAGGATAGTAAAATGAGCAGTTTTATTGAAATAAAGGACTTGCATTTTTCCTATGTGAACGAGCTTGAAGAGCCGCCTGTGAAAACAGAGGTGCTCAAGGGCATAAATTTGAACATAGAAAAAGGCGAGTTCGTGGCGGTGCTGGGTCATAACGGCTCAGGCAAATCTACACTTGCAAAGTGCATAAACGCTATTAATCTCCCTGAGTCAGGGGCAGTCTATGTGAACGGCATGGACACTTTGGACGAAAATAACCTTTTGCCTATAAGAGAAAAGGTGGGCATGGTGTTCCAAAACCCTGATAACCAGATAGTCGCAACTATCGTTGAGGAGGACGTGGCTTTCGCCCTTGAAAATATGGGCGTCGAGCCTAGCGAGATACGCAGACGTGTTGACGAGGCTCTTAAAACCGTCGGTATGTATGAATATAGACTTCATGCACCTCATAAACTTTCAGGCGGACAAAAACAGCGTGTTGCTATCGCAGGCATAATCGCAATGAAACCTGACTGTATACTTCTTGACGAGCCTACCGCCATGCTTGACCCTCACGGCAGGGACGAGGTAATGAAAACTGTCAAAATGCTCAACGAGCAGGGAGTTACTATCGTGCTTATCACCCACTATATGGAAGAGGCTGCACAGGCACAGCGTGTGGTGGTCATTGACGGCGGCGAAGTAATAATGGATAATGTCCCGAAAAAGATATTCTCAAATGTGGAAACAATGAAAAATCTGGGACTTGACGTTCCGCAGGTAACAGAGCTTTGCTGGGAGCTTAAAAAGGCAGGCTATGATATCTCCACAGAGATAATCGACGAGGACGAGTGCGTTCAAAAGCTGTATGAAATGCTGAAATAACGGAGAGTAACAATGGCAGTAATAAAAACGGAAAACCTGACTTATGTTTACGGCGAGGGCACACCCTTTCGCAAAACAGCCGTAGACAATGTTAATATAGAGATAAATGACGGAGAAATGGTGGGTATAATAGGACACACAGGCTCAGGCAAGTCTACCCTTATCCAGCATTTCAACGGCCTGCTGAAACCTACAAGCGGCAGCGTCTATATAGACGGCGAAAGATTGTGGGACGATAAAGCAAGACTTCGCCCTATAAGATTCAAGGTGGGACTTGTGTTCCAGTATCCTGAGTATCAGCTTTTTGAAGAAACTTGCTATAAGGATATCGCCTTTGGTCCTAAGAATATGGGCGTCAAAGAAGAGCAGATAGATAAGTATGTGAAAGAGGCAGCAAGAATGGTAGGGCTAAGCCCTGAGATACTTGATAAGTCGCCTTTTGAACTTTCAGGCGGACAGAAAAGGCGTGTGGCAATAGCAGGCGTTATGGCAATGAATCCGAAAGTGCTTATCCTTGACGAGCCAGCCTCAGGTCTTGACCCTAAGGGCAGAGAGCAGATACTTGGTCTTATAAGAGAGTATCATGAGCAGATGAAAAATACAGTGCTGCTGGTATCCCACTCTATGGAGGATATCGCAAAGAACGTTTCAAAGATACTTGTCATGAACGAGTCAAAGCTGTTTTGCTATGATGATACCGTGAAGGTGTTCCACCGTTCAGAAGAGCTTGTGTCAATGGGACTTGCAGTGCCGCAGATTACAAGAGTTATAAACAGGCTCAAAGCCATGGGCATAGATATCAAGGACGATGTGTATACAGTTGGCTATGCAAAAAAAGTCCTGATTGAAATGCTGGAGCAGAAAAAGAATAAGTAAGCAGTGGACTGCCTTTGACCCATATGAGCAGAGAGCAGGACTGTGTAAGTTGAAATAGAAAATTGGAGGAATATACCTTGATAAAGGATATTACTATAGGACAGTATTTTCCCGGAAATTCTGTCATTCACCGAATGGACGCACGAATAAAGATAATAATGACGGCGGTTTTCATAGTGATGCTTTTCGCCGCAAACAGCGTGTGGGGACTTCTTGTGGGAATAGTTTTCACTATCCTCACTTTCATCATCTCGAAAATACCCGGCAGGCTAATGCTCAAAAGCTTGAAACCTATCGTGCCTATCATAATTTTTACAGCGATACTCAATCTGCTTTTTATCAGAACGGGTAAAGCCTACTTTGAGTGGAAATTTCTCAAGATAACAGACGAGGGCGTTGACACGGCAGTGTTCATGATGATAAGGATAATCTGCCTTATTGTCGGCACGTCGCTGCTCACCTATACAACCTCGCCTATCGACCTGACAGACGCTATCGAAAGGCTGCTTTCGCCGCTGAAAAAAATAAAAGTGCCTGTCCACGAGCTTGCAATGATGATGACTATAGCTTTGAGATTTATCCCGACCCTTATCGAGGAAACAGACAAGATAATGTCGGCACAGAAAGCAAGAGGAGCGGATATGGAAACAGGCTCGCTCATTCAGAAAGCCAAAGCCCTTATTCCAGTGCTCATACCGCTTTTTGTGGCGTCATTCAGACACGCCGAGGAGCTTGCCCTTGCTATGGAGTGCCGCTGCTATCACGGCGGAGAGGGCAGAACAAGAATGAAACAGCTCCATATGAGCATAGTCGATCTCTACGGCTCGATATTCTGCGTGCTGTTCCTTGCAGGCGTTATCGTCATAAATATAGTCGTTTAGGAGGGGTATTATGAGCAGTGTTTTTAAAGATATGGATCAGGACGACAGACTTGACACTATGGAGAGAAAAGTCAAGAAACTTGAGAGAAATGCAAATGGGGGAAATAAAATGTCAGGCATTATAAAAGAACTTATCGGCATGGAATGTGCCATTGACGGCGATGGTTTTTTCAGTACAAGATGTACCATTCTTGATGTCGATGACGAATGGGTAAAGCTTATCGTTCACGAAAAGAAAAGCGACAGCACCATGATAGTAAGACTTGACAATATAGATTCCATAACACTTGACTAAAGAAACGGGATATGCTCATGACGAATTTCAAGATAATACTTGCCTATAACGGCACAGCATATCATGGGTGGCAAAGGCAGAACAACGCTCTTGCCGTTCAGCAGGTGCTTGAGGAGGCTATCCTCGCCCTGACGGGTCAGACCGTCACAGTGAACGGCTGCTCACGAACAGACGCAGGGGTGCACGCAAGGCGGTTTTGTGCAAGCTTTCTTATAGAGTCCACAATAACCTGCCGTGGGATAGTTTTCGGACTTAATTCAAAGCTCCCTGACGATATCTCCGTGCTGGAGTGCGAAAAAGTCCCCCTTGATTTCCATGCAAGATATATGTGCAGCGGCAAGGAATATGAGTATATTATCCATAACAGCGAGATAAAAAATCCTTTTTATAAAGATACAGCCTACCGCAGCTGGTTCCCCATAGACGAGAAAAAGCTTGATAAAGCTGCACAGGATTTTGTGGGAACGCACGATTTCAAAGCCATGTGTTCCACCGATTGCACAAAGGAGAATACAGTGAGAACGATATTCTCTTTCCATGTAAGACGTGAGGGCGAGCTTGTGATATTCACAGTTTCGGGAGACGGCTTTCTGTACAATATGGTAAGGATAATGGTGGGAACGCTTATCTTTATAAACGAGGGCAAGATAGGAGAAACACAAATACCTGATATACTTGCGTCAAAGGACAGAACAAGAGGCGGAAAGACCGTTCCGCCGCAGGGATTGTATCTTAACGAAGTGTATTACGATAAAGACAAAGGATCTGAACAAGGTGAATGATAATAGATCAAAAGGCAGGCGGAAAAAGAAAAATTCGCCGACCAAAGAAGAAAAAACTATAAGAATAACCAAGCAGACTGATTTTGTGCAGCGTGACGAGTTCCACGGTGCGGAAGAGCCTATGCCTAACGTTACTCTCAGGGAGATAAAGCGGAAGAAAAAGGCGGCTCAGAAAGCAGCACAACTTGAGCAGGAAGAACAGCTGCGTCAGGAGGCAGAAGAGGCTGAGGAGTCACGCAGCAGGATAGAGCTGACAAATTCCGAGAACGCCGAGCCTGAAGAGCAGCCTGAAAAAACGGAGGAGAACAAGATCACCATTTCAGGGGGCGAGAACAAAGCCGAAAAACCTGAGAAGAAAAAACACGAGCACAAAAGCAGAAAAGAGAAGACCGAGGAGAAAGAAAACTCCAACGTCACTGATATAAGGGCTGCAAGAAAGAAAGAGAAAAACAAAAAGCTCTATAAGAAGTTAGCAGCCATAGCCGTCGTGCTGGCGTTCGGCGTTGGGGTGTATGCCTCAAGAGGCGTGTGGGTGCCAAAGCTTGAGGGTATTTTGGACAGACCTCATGCGACCATAGTAAACGACGGCAAAAAGGAAAGCGGCAACTTCCCGCTGACTTTTGACGAAAGCTCAGTAAATGTTATAAAAGAACTTTCAGACGGCATAGTGAGAGTTGACGATAGAAATATCACTTTCTATGACGAGTCTGGCAATAAGATATCGGATAATTCTCATAACTTTGCAAACCCTGTTGTAAGAACATCAGGCAAGCGTGTGCTTGTCTACGATAACGGCGGCAAATCTTTCAGAGTGCTCAATAAAAAAGGCGAGCTGCTCTCAAAGGATATCGGCCAGTCGATACTTCTTGCAGAGATAGCCCCTGACAGCACCGTGGCAGTTGTCACGCAGACAGAAAAATATGCCGCAGTTCTGACAGTCTATGACTCTTCAGGAGCAGAGATATATCAGTGGTCAAGCTCAAAAAGGATACTTGACATAACCTTTGATAAAGACGGCAGCGGCTGCTGTATATCCACATTCTCAGGCAGCGGCGGAGCACTCCGTTCCGTGATACATCATGTTACCTTTGACAGCACAGAGGAAAAAATGAAGAGCCAGCAGCTTGAAACACTGGCAGTGGCTGTTCAGCGAAACGACAACGGCGACTACTGGGTAGTGGGCGATACCTGTTTCTATAAGCTTGACAGCAGCGGAAAAATACTCATGCAGTATGAGTACCCTGACGAGCTTTTAGACTATGCACTCACCGACAGCACAGCAAGCGTGGTGTTCAAGGGCATACAGCGTAAAACAGGCACTCTTGCGGTGTTCCGTTCCGACTCAGACGGTGATAAGCCTGACAGCGTGGTGTATACTCAAAGCGGCACGCCTAAGAAAATGACCGCCGAAAATAAAAAGATAATACTTCTTAGCGAGGATAATATCGAGGCGTATGACAGTGCAGGAAATCTCCTTGCCACCGCAGCGGTGTCCTCAGAGTATCTTGATTTTGTCTATCTCAACGACAGCGTCTATTTCCTTGGCTTGCGTGAGATAAATAAGATATCTTTCAATACCTGACGAAAGGCAGGAAAATATGGCATATGTTTTTGACGGAGCAGTCATCATGATCCTTATCGTGACCGCTCTGACAGGATACTGTAAGGGCTTTGTGAAGTATGTTATCACAATGCTCGGAACAGTGGCAGCCGTCCTTGTGGCTTTTCTTATAGCCAATATGTCGGCTGAAAATGTATATAACAAATATTTCAAGACGCAGCTTATAACAAGCCTTGAAAACGCCGCAGAACAGACGGACATTTCAAAGCTTGTGAGCAACGAACTGAAAAACGAGGGCGTTGATATCGACCTTTCAGATGAGGAGATAAAAAACGTCCTTTCAGGAGCAGGCACTCTTGCGGAGAATACCGAAAAGCTGCTTGCCTCAAAGGGTGCTGACCTTGATACCGCACAGCAAAAAGGCGAAGAGCTTTCAGAGTATATCCACAGCGTCATGCCCCAGAAACTCAGTGAAAAGCTGGACGGGAACAAGCTTGGCAGCAGCCTTTCAAAGGCGGTGGAGTTCACCACAGAGCAGATAGACGATGCTGTAAAGGCTCTCTCAAATGGCGGCAGAACAGGTGCGGAATATCTTGAAAAGAACATCTTCCGACCTATCGCATTGACATTTATAAAGCTTTGCGTTTTCGTGGTGATATATGTGCTCATGGAGATAGTCATAAGGCTTATCCTGAGACTGTCGGGAGTGTTCACAAGAATGACAAGACTGTCGGCGGCGAACCGTTTCGGCGGCATGGCACTGGGTCTTTGCAAAGGCGGACTGTATGTGATACTCATAGCGTTTATGGTGTGCACAGTCATAAACGTCACCTCAGACAGACTGCCACAGTTCAACAGCACAACTTTTGAAAATACCTATCTGTTCAGTTACTTCTTTGACATTCTGTATAAATGATGACCCAAAGGTCTGTCAGTAAGGAAAGGAGCAAATAAAATGTTAATGTGTTCAAGATGTAAAAAACGTCCTGCCGTGGTGTTCATCTCGCAGATGAACGCTAAAGATCCGCAGCATAAGCAGAACGAGGGACTTTGCCTCGTGTGTGCTAAGGAGCTTGGCATTTCACAGGTGGACGATTATATGAAAGCCATGGGCATTTCAGATGATGACCTTGAGGCAATGTCCAACCAGCTTATGGAGACGTCTGACGGCGACGATTTTGAGCCGGGCGGAACAAACTTTTTAAGCAACCTATTCGGCGGCGACGCAGGAAACCTCTTCAGCAGCCTTGCAGGAGCAGGTGCACCGAAAATGGACGAGGGTGCTGACAAAAAGCCAAAGGATAAAAATAAAAAGCTTAAATACCTCAATAACTATTGCACGAATCTTACCCAAAAGGCAAGAGAGGGCAAGCTCGATAATGTCGTGGGCAGAGATAAGGAGATATCAAGAGTTATCCATATCCTGTCAAGACGTCAGAAGAATAACCCATGTCTTATAGGTGAACCGGGCGTTGGTAAAACAGCCATTGCCGAGGGTATCGCTCAGAGAATAGTAGGCGGAGATGTGCCGTTCCATATCAAGAACAAGGAACTTTATCTACTTGACCTGACCGCACTCGTTGCAGGCACTCAGTTCAGAGGACAGTTCGAGAGCCGCTGCAAAGGTCTTGTGGAAGAGGTCAAAGAGCAGGGCAATGTTATTCTCTTTATCGACGAGGTTCATACTCTCGTTGGAACAGGCGATAACGAGGGCACAATGAACGCCGCAAATATCCTGAAACCGTCACTTTCAAGAGGCGAGATACAGGTAATAGGAGCAACGACTTTCAAGGAGTACAGAAAGTATATCGAAAAGGATTCCGCACTTGAAAGACGTTTCCAGCCGGTGACAGTCACCGAGCCGACAGTAGAGGATACTATCACAGTCCTCAAGGGCATAAAGCAGTATTACGAAAATTTCCATAGAGTAAAGATATCAGACGATATGCTCAGAGAGTGTGCAGTGCTTTCAGAGAGATATATCAATGACAGATTTCTTCCTGATAAAGCCATAGACCTCCTTGACGAGGCTTGTGCCTGCACAAGTATCAGAACACCTGAGATAGAGGAGTTCGACGCCCTCAACGAAGAACTCAAAAAGCATGAAAAGCTCGTTGAGGATTATGAGCAGAAGTCAGACCCTGATTATGAGATAATCGCAACGGAAAAGGGCGAGATACTGAGAATACAGAACAGGCTCAAAGAAGTTGAGGAGACCCTCAAGAACGTTCAGGTAACAGAGGACGATATCTCAAAGGTAATAGAGCTTTGGACCGGTATCCCTGCAAATAAAATAGCTCAGACAGAGTATGACAAGATAAAGCACCTGAAAGAGGCTCTTTCAAAGCGTGTTATCGGTCAGGACGAGGCAGTGGATAAGGTCGCAAAGGCAATAAAGCGTACCAGAGTGCAGCTTTCAAAACGCCGCAGACCAGCGTCATTTATTTTCGTCGGTCCAACAGGTGTAGGAAAGACCGAGCTTGTTAAGGTGCTTGGAGAAGAGCTTTTTGACGCCACCGAACCGCTTATCAGAGTCGATATGACTGAGTATATGGAGAAACATTCAGTTTCAAAGCTTATCGGTTCGCCTCCGGGATATGTTGGCTTTGACGAGGCAGGTCAGCTTACCGAAAAAGTCCGCCGCAGACCATATTCAGTGGTGCTCTTTGACGAGATAGAAAAGGCTCACCCTGACGTTATGAACATACTCCTCCAGATACTTGACGAGGGACGTATAAACGATTCACAGGGCAGAAGTGTTTCCTTTGAAAATACCGTTATCGTCATGACCTCAAATGCAGGCTCGACCGATAAGGATACAGGCGTCGGCTTTAATAAGACCGACAGCGATATCGCAAAAGATAAGGCAATGAAAGCCCTGAGAGAGTTCCTGCGTCCTGAGTTCCTTGGAAGAATAGACGAGATAGTCGTGTTCAACCCGCTCACGGAGGAAAACTTCGCAGGCATAGCAGGTCTTATGCTCGATGAGATGAAGTCGCCGCTGGCAGAAAAGCATATCAGCCTGAGATATACGGACGAGGCTCTGAAAACTATCGCACATAAGGCGTATGGACAGAAACTTGGTGCAAGAGATATCCGCCGTGTTATAAGAAACGAGGTAGAGGATAAGATAGCCGAACTGCTTATAGATAAGGGCGAGGGTGCAGTGTCCGCCGTGGCAATATCAGCCGATAACGGCGAGATAAAGGTCGATGCACTCTAGAGAATAAAATCAGGGTAAAAATTATAAAAAAATACTTGATTTTTATGACGGTATGTTATATAATAGAGGTAAGGTTGTTAGATTTTTAACAACGTGAACTAAAAAAATTAAATTGAGAGGTGTCTTTAAAATGGCAGGTTTAAACAAAGTTACTGTTGATGACATTAATGTAAAGGGCAAAAAAGTCCTCGTAAGAGTTGACTTCAACGTTCCTCTGAAGGACGGCGTTATTACAAACGATAACAGAATCACAGCTGCTCTCCCAACTATCAAAAAGCTGGTAGCAGACGGCGGTAAAGTAGTTCTGTGTTCACACCTTGGCAAGCCAAAGAACGGCCCAGAGGCTAAGTTCTCACTTGCACCGGCTGCTGCAAGACTTGCAGAGCTCCTTCCTGAAACAAAGGTAACATTCGCAGCCGACGATACAGTAGTAGGCGACAACGCTAAGAAGGCAGTTGCTGAAATGGCTGACGGCGATATCGTAGTTCTTGAGAACACAAGATTCAGAGGTGCCGAGGAAACAAAGAACGGTGAAGGCTTTGCTAAGGAACTTGCTGACCTCGTTGACGACGAAGTATTCGTAATGGACGCTTTCGGTTCTGCACACAGAGCACACGCATCTACAGCAGGCGTTACAAAGTTCGTTAAGGAAACAGCAGTCGGCTACCTCATGCAGAAAGAGATCAACTACCTCGGTAATGCAGTTGAAACACCTGTAAGACCATTTGTTGCTATCCTCGGCGGTGCAAAGGTAGCAGATAAGCTCAACGTTATCTCAAACCTCCTCGAGAAGTGCGATACACTTATCATCGGCGGCGGTATGGCATATACATTCCTGAAGGCTCAGGGCAAGGAAGTTGGTCTGTCACTGGTTGACGATACAAAGATCGACTACTGCAAGGAAATGATGGCAAAGGCTGAAAAGCTCGGCAAGAAACTCCTTCTCCCTATCGATACAACAGTTGCAGCAGGTTTCCCTGATCCAATCGACGCTCCTATCGATGTAGAAGTTGTTGATTCTGACAAGATCCCAGCTGACAAGGAAGGTCTTGATATCGGCACAAAGACACAGGAACTCTTCGGCGAGGCTGTTAAGTCTGCAAAGACAGTTGTTTGGAACGGTCCTATGGGCGTGTTCGAGAACCCAACACTTGCAGCAGGTACTATCGCAGTTGCAAAGGCACTTGCTGAAACAGACGCTACAACTATCATCGGCGGCGGCGACTCAGCAGCAGCAGTTATCCAGCTCGGTTTCGCTGACAAGATGTCACACATCTCAACAGGCGGCGGAGCTTCACTTGAATACCTCGAGGGCAAGGTCCTCCCAGGTATCGACGTTATTGCCGACAAGTAATTTATATATTTGCTCGACTTAAAAGCTGGGGCAGGCAGTCATTTGCCTGCCCCTTTTTAATTATGGGGGTATCAATGATTTACCGTGAACCTTTGGTTTTGACAGTATACTATTCACAAAGCAGTATTACTGCGGCATTTGTTTTTGCCTGTATATTGGCTGTTGCGTCGGCACTGGCGGCAGTTGGATTTGTAAAGATCGGCTGTAAGCGTTACGGAAATTCAGAAAGTTCCGATGATTGCAGTAAATATGTTAAAACGTTTGCTAAGGTAGTAGGGGAAAGCAGATCCGAATATGAGGATTTTTCCGAAAGCAGGGGAGCGTATACTTCCTATGTAAACCAGCTTGAAATCGAATATACAGATCAAAGCGGCATAGTTTACCGCAAATTTATCGAAAACATTCTTAACGACGGCTATGTAAATATATGTTATGGTGAGAATGATCCCGACGATTTTTACCTTTCGGATTATGCAGACGGTATCGCCGAAATTGAAAATGAATGCCGCGGCGAATTTGTTTACGGGATAAGCATGAGAATTTTTTTCGGAGCTTTTGCAGCGGTGTTTGCTGTAATCTCTATAATGACTTTCATACATACTTTTAATATGAAAACCTTCGAGGACAGCGGGTCGGAAAGCGGACATATTGTCATTATCTCGCCCGATTCCTCTGAAAGAAACGAGGTGACGGAATGAACGAATTAATGCTTTTAGCTGAAAATTTCAAGGTCAGTGTTTTGGCAGGCGTTAACCTTGGCTGGCAGGGAATCGGAGGGATAATTCTGTTCCTTACAGGAATAGGGCTGATATATTTCGGTATCAAGGCGCTTAAAGGCTATCGCTTTTTCCCTGAGCAGGAATATAATATCCCTGAGGAGGATCACTACGAACCAACTCAGGCAAAAGCCTTGCAGAAGATCAAGACCACAATGCCCGATTTTAACGGCGGTGAGGACAGAGTTTTTACCGAGTGGAAAATCGGCTATACCATTGACGGCGAGAAGTATACACAAATAGTCACAGACAACGGCTATGAAAAGGGCGATATGATAGACATAAAGTATAACCCCGCAAATCCACAGGAATTTTACCTTGACGATGAAAAATCAAAGGTAGAAGTCACTGAGGAGGAAAAGGAAGCCGAGGAAAAAGAGGAGAAAACGCCTTTCGGCTATGCGGCTATCGCTATCGGTGTCCTGCTTGGCGTTTTCGGTGTCGTTATGCTTATAGACAAGCTGTAAAAAACAGATAAAATAAGTCCAAGCCTTTGTTAATTAGTTGACAAATACGAGTGAATGTTGTATAATAGACTTGGAAAACTAGCAGGAACAGTTTTTCTGTTCCCTATAAAAAATAAAGGAGTTTTTTATCATGAAAAAAGCTGTAAGAAAAGCAATTATTGCAGGAAACTGGAAAATGAACAAGACAAGACCTGAGGCTAAGGAGCTTCTCGAAGCTATCAAGCCACTTGTTGCAAACGCTGAGGGCAAGGTAGAGGTTATCGCTTGCGTACCTTTCACAAACCTTGAAACTGCTATCAACGCAACAGCAGGTTCAAACGTAAAGATCGGTGCAGAGAACGTTCACTTTGAGAAGAGCGGCGCTTTCACAGGCGAGATCTCAGCAGATATGCTCGTTGAGCTTGGCGTTGAGTACGTTGTTATCGGTCACTCAGAGAGAAGACAGTATTTCGGCGAAACAGACGAAACAGTAAACAAGAGAACAAAGGCAGCTCTCGCAGCAGGCCTCAAGCCTATCGTTTGCGTTGGCGAACTTCTTTGGGAGCGTGAGTGCAATATCACAGAGGAAGTTATCGCAAGACAGGTAAAGCTTGATTTCTTCGGCGTGTCAGCTGAGGACGTTAAGAAGTCTGTTATCGCTTACGAGCCAGTATGGGCTATCGGCACAGGCAAGACAGCTACAGCAGATCAGGCAGAGGAAGTTTGTGCATTCATCAGAGCTACACTTGCTAAGATCTATGACGAGGCAACAGCTGAGGCAGTAACTATCCAGTACGGCGGATCAATGAACGCTAAAAACTGTGCAGAACTTCTTTCTAAGGAGAACGTAGACGGTGGTCTTATCGGCGGTGCATCACTGAAGGCTGCTGACTTCAACACTATCGTTCAGGCAGCTGTTGAGGGTTAATAATATAACACAGCAAAACTAAAAACGTTCCGCAGGGACGGCTGCGGCTGCCCCTGCGATTTTTTTGAAAGGACTAAAAATTATGTCAAAGAAACCCATAGCACTTATCATTATGGACGGCTTCGGCTATAATCACAAGGATTACGGCAACGCTATCAGAGCTGCCAAAACTCCTAATATCGACAGACTTCTTGCCAACTATCCGCACACTCTTATCGGTGCAAGCGGTATGGACGTTGGACTTCCTGAGGGACAAATGGGTAACTCAGAGGTAGGCCATACAAATATCGGTGCAGGAAGAATAGTTTATCAGGAACTTACAAGGATCACAAAGTCTATCAAGGACGGCGAATTCTTCTCAAACGAGGCTTTCACAGCAGCCGTTGAGAACTGCAAGAAGAACGACAGTGCACTTCACCTGTTCGGACTTCTTTCAAACGGTGGCGTCCATTCACATAATTCACACCTCTATGGTCTTTTGGAGCTTGCTAAAAAGGCTGGACTTACAAAGGTGTACGTTCATTGCTTTATGGACGGCAGAGATGTTCCTCCTACAAGCGGAGTTGACTTCGTTGCTGAACTTGAGGAAAAGCTCAAGGAAATCGGCGTCGGCAAGATAGCAACAGTAATGGGCCGTTACTATGCAATGGACAGAGATAACCGTTGGGAGCGTGTGGGCAAGGCTTATGACGCAATGGTATACGGCGAGGGCAATAAGGCTGATAACGCTGTTGATGCTGTAAAGGCGTCTTATGCAGCTGACGTTACAGACGAGTTCATCGTGCCTACAGTTATCGACGAGAACGGCAAGATATCCGCAAACGACAGCGTTATCTTCTTCAACTTCCGTCCTGACAGAGCAAGAGAGATCACAAGAACTCTCGTTGACGACGACTTCACAGGCTTTGAGAGAAGAAACGGCAGATTCCCACTTTACTATGTCTGCATGACACAGTATGACGCAACAATGCCAAACGTTGACGTTGCATTCAAGCCAGCAAGCCTTGAAAATACTTTCGGCGAGTATATCGCAAAGAAGGGTCTTTCACAGCTGAGAATCGCTGAAACAGAGAAGTATGCTCACGTTACATTCTTCTTCAACGGCGGCGTAGAAACTCCTTTCGAGAACGAGGACAGAGCCCTCATCAATTCACCAAAGGTAGCAACTTATGACCTCCAGCCTGAAATGAGTGCATATCTCGTTTGCGACGAAGTCCTCAAGAGAATAGAGTCAGATAAGTATGACGCAATTATCCTCAACTATGCAAACTGCGACATGGTAGGCCACACAGGCGTGTTTGACGCAGCCGTAGCAGCAGTCGAGGCAGTTGACGAGTGCGTAGGCAAAACAGTTGACGCAGTTCTTGCAAAGGGCGGCGTAGCACTTATCACAGCAGACCACGGCAACGCAGATAAGATGATGGAAGAGGACGGCTCACCGTTCACAGCCCATACAACAAACCTTGTACCACTTATTATCGCAGGTGCAGGCAATGTTCTTATCAGAGAAGGCGGCGTTCTTGCTGACCTTTCACCAACAATGCTCAAACTCATGGGACTTGAGCAGCCAAAGGAAATGACAGGTAAGTCTATCATCAAGGACTAATATCCATAAAAAATCAAGGCAGTACCGAAATCTCGGTACTGCCTTTTTATCTATGTATGCTGTAGGGGACGGCGCCCTCGACGTCCCGCTTTTCAACGCTGCGCATTATATTAAAATTTGTTTGTCTGTTCCAAGTGTTTATCTATCCTATTTCAGCGGGTCAAGCCCCTTGGCCATTATGCAGTATGTGCTGCCAAACGGATTAGGTATAGTCGGCATTCTGCTCACATGAAACTCTTTCGGCAAACCACGGCTGTCACAAGGAAAACTCATGGTAATGCAAGTGCCCTTGTCAGGCTTGCTGCGGCAGCTAAGTTCACCACCAAATCGGTCGCAGAAACATTTCACCAATGCAAGCCCTAAAGCCTCGCTGCCATTGTATCGCTTGAACGTGCCAAATGGACGTATCGCCGCCTGCCATACCTCATCAGTGATGCCGCAGCCGTTGTCGCTCACCGACAGCACTATCCTGTCATCCTCAGTCCGCAAGACCAGCTCCACCTGCCGCTGCTCCTTGTCATTGTACATATATGCGTTTATCAAAAGGTTTGCCAAAACGTTTTTCACAAGCCCCTTGTTCGTCTCAAAATAAATGCACGGGTCAATGGCATACCTGAAAATGCAGCCGTCCTCTTCCAGCAGTGCACCCTCTTCATCACATACCTCACCGCATATGTCCGATAAGCTCTGATATTCCGTGGTGAAATATCCGCTGAAATATTTAGCAAGCTCGTTCATGTTCACCGTGGCAGAAAATGCCTTCAGTATCCTGAGCCTAGCCTCATGGTCAAAGTGTTCGTACTCAGTGCCGGCTTTAGCCGAAAAAGCGTTCTTCTGACTGTCAAGCATAGCTATCATCTGCGAAAGCTCTATCCTGATGTTGCCAAGAAAGTTTGACTTGAACCGTACATATCCCGACCTGTCAGAAAGCCGTTCAATGTCCGTGCATGAGTAGTAGTGTATAAGATAGTTCGTTATCACCCCGTCATGCCGCAGCGGCTCGAACCTCATTGCAGCAGAATCCGCAAACCTGCCCTTATATTCAAATGTGGCAGTCTTTTCAATGGGCAGGGAAAAAGTGCCCTCAGGGTAAACGCATAAAGACGAGCGGTCAATGACCTCCGGCAGACCGCTGTGATTTTTCCATATTACATTCAGATCTTTGTCCGTAAGAATGATATTTTCTTCCGACTGAGCATAAATCTCTTTTACAGATGCTGTCAGATCCACTGGTCCGCCTCCTGTCTTAAAAAGTGTTCTTTTAAATATTATAACCTAAACTGTGCAGGTAGTCAATAAAAATCGGTAATATTTAATCACAATTTAAAGATTTATGACGAATGGTGCTCGGTTGCAGACCGTGCGGGTTTTCAGGGGGCAGGGGCAAGAAAAAAAGTTCTAAGTTTTTTGTAAAAACACTTGCAATGTATAGAAAAATGTAGTATAATAATATCAGAAAATTTTTTAGGAGGTAAATTAATTATGGCAGTTAAAGTCGCAATTAATGGTTTTGGACGTATTGGACGTCTTGCATTCAGACAGATGTTTGGAGCAGAGGGCTACGAGGTAGTTGCAATCAACGACCTGACTAAGCCTTCAATGCTTGCTGATCTTCTCAAGTATGATACAGCTCAGGGCGGTTACTGTGGCAGAATCGGTGAGAACCTTCACACAGTATCAGCTGATGATGAGGCTAACACAATCACTGTTGACGGCAAGACTCTTCAGATTTATGCAGAAAAGGACGCTAAGGATTGTCCTTGGGGCAAGCTTGGTGTAGACGTAGTTCTCGAGTGCACAGGTTTCTATACATCAAAGGCTAAGAGCCAGGCTCACCTCGATGCTGGTGCTAAGAAGGTAGTTATCTCAGCTCCTGCTGGTAACGACCTCAAGACTATCGTTTACTCAGTAAACGAGAAGACACTTACAGCAGACGATACAATCATTTCTGCTGCATCTTGCACAACAAACTGTCTTGCTCCTATGGCTGATGCTCTTAACAAGTATGCTCCAATCCAGAGCGGTATCATGAGCACTATCCATGCATACACAGGCGACCAGATGATCCTTGACGGTCCTCACAGAAAGGGTGACCTGAGAAGAGCAAGAGCTGGTGCTGCTAACATCGTTCCTAACTCAACAGGTGCTGCAAAGGCTATCGGCCTTGTAATCCCAGAGCTTAACGGCAAGCTCATCGGTTCTGCACAGAGAGTTCCAGTTCCAACAGGTTCAACAACAATCCTTACAGCAGTTGTAAAGGGTGCTGACGTAACAGTTGAAGGCATCAACGCTGCTATGAAGGCTGCATCTTCTGAGTCATTTGGCTACAACGAGGATCCAATCGTTTCTTCTGACGTTATCGGCATGAGATTTGGTTCACTCTTCGATGCAACTCAGACAATGGTATCTAAGATCGCTGACGATCTCTATGAGGTTCAGGTAGTTTCTTGGTACGACAACGAGAACTCTTACACATCACAGATGGTAAGAACAATCAAGTACTTTGCTGAGCTTGCTTAATCTGCAAAGCCAAAACTAAATTGCTTGCTAAAGACCGTTCCTTTGTGGGACGGTCTTTTTTTGCGTATGGATACAACAAAGGTGAGCAAAAAAGGACGAACAATAAAGTTCGTCCTTTTGCCATTCATATCAGAATCTACGACCGCCGCCATGACCACCGCCAAAGCTCATTCCTGTGGAGTTTGAAGTAACGATACCGTCAATAGTCACCGTTTCCGACTGTGAACCTGCCGTGATAGTATAGGTCTCGCCGTCCTTCAGATCGCCGCTTGTGAATACCACGCTCTGCCATGTCTTTGTCGGAGTAAAGCTCAATATCTCGTTTCCGTCGCTGTCAGTAATGGTAAGCTTTTCGTTTGCCGATACAGTCGAGCCTAAGTTGTGCAAAACACTGTATTGTGTCGAGCTGTCGCCAAAGCCCTCTTCCATTCCTACCGCACCGCAGGCAATAAGCGTTCCGCCTGTTACCGTTGCAGTGCCGTTGTAGTCAAGTGCACCGTTTCCGCCATTTGTCGGACCGCAAACGTAAACCACTCCCCCTGACATTGTGAAGTTGCCGTTTGAGTCGATTCCGTCACCGCCAGCGTCTATTGTAATAGTTCCACCGTTTATGCAAATCTCAACACCGTCCTGTGCCGAGAATTGGTCAGCACCCATTCTGCCCGTCGAACCCGTGTCACTGCCGCCTGCACAGTTTATTCCGTCATCGCTTGATACCACTGATATCGTACCGCCGTCTATTGTAACGATAGAACCCTCGATGCCCTCATAGCTCTTTGTTATGTTGATAGTGCCCTCAGAAATGGTCAGGTTTCCGTCAGCGTGCATACCGTCATCACCTGATGCCGCAGAAATGTTTCCTCCTGTTACCACAATGTTTCCATTGCTGAGTACAGAATCGTCAGCAGAATCTATCTTGAACTCGCCGCCGCTTATGTTCACCTCACTGCCTGCCTTTAAAGCCTTTGCAGATGTCGAAGTGCTGTCTGTTGTGTCTGTGCTGTCAGTAGTCGTGTTAGCCGCAGTTTCTATGGTAAGCCCCGTGTCGTCAGCCGTAGGCTTAGCAGGTGGGTCGCCGCCCATGCCGTTTCCGTTATCGTCAGGTCTGCCCATTCCGCCGTTGCCCATGTTCTTCTGCCAGTCACCGTTAGGCGTGCCGTCAGACTTCATTGATGCGTTAGCACTTCCGCCGCCTGTGGTGATGTCAAAGCTGCCGCCCTCAATAGAAAGCACCGTTTCCGCCTCAAAAGCGTCATTATTCGCAACTACCGTAAAGCTGCCGCCTGTTACGCTTATAAAGCCCTTGTCGCTCTCCTCCGTGTTGGTGGATTTAATTCCGTTAGTGCCTGCGGAAATGTTGAACGTGCCGCCTGATATCTTCACACTGTCCTTGCCCTCAATGGCAGTTGACGCCGACGTTACATTGATGTTTCCGTCTGTTATAACAAGATCGTCCTTTGATACGATACCATGCTTGTAGTTTGCATTAACAGTAAGCGTTCCGCCGCCGTTTATAGTAAGGTCAGCCTTTGAGAATATCGCTCCGTCCGTGTTGCTGTCATCTTCACCCAGCGAGTAGCTTGCACCGTCCGTCAGAACATTCTCCGTGCCGTCCTCCAGTACAATGTAAACCTTTTTAGCCTTGCTCACAAGCAGGGGAGCGTTGTCTGAGCAGGTGATATCCAATCCGTTGAAAATAAGCTTGACCTCAGCCTTTTTGTCCGCCGCAACGATTATCCTGCCGTTAGCAGCCGTGCCTGATAAAATGTATGTGCCGGCCTGAGATATGGTGACAGTTTCCCCCTCAGCCACAGCACCCTCGCCGTCTATAGTCGCACTGTCGTCAGAAAAAGTTATCCCTACCGAGCTTTCCTCGTCATATCCAACGTCAATGTCCTCCGCCGCAATGCTTGCGTCAATGTCAGACTTTGCTGCCTGTGAAACGCTGCTTGCCGCCTGTGAAGAACTTGCATTCTCCGAACAGCCCGAAAAAGCAGTTACCGTGATAAAAAACGCCGCCGTGATAGCTGCCAGCTTTTTAGTGTCCGAAATTTTCATGAAAAATACCCCCTTGTATAGTAAAAAAGGTTGAAAAAATCCGCACAAGACCGCTTTAGCCTTGTGCGGTTTTGCTTATAATGATCTGTGTAATTTTATCAGAACACCTGTTCCTCAATGTCAGCAGACCTTGCACACATTATCTCAAGATTGCCGTTCCTGCATCTAAGCTCGTCAATAAGCTGCTTTTCGTTAGCACCGCCTTTGAGCTCAATGCGGTATTTCAGCTTGAAAAGACTTCCCATGTTTGTGGTCTTTACCGAGATAAGCTCGCAGTCTGAAAGATATTTTTCAAAAATATCGTCAAAGACCTCCGTGTAATCAAGGCTCTCAGGGATAGTGATATTCAGATCCTTGTGACCCGACTTCTTGCCAATAGGCAAAAGCGTGTAAACAATGTTCAGCAGGCTCACACTCACCGCCAGCATAAGAGCCAACGCAAGGTGGTTCGTGCCCGTCGCAAGACCGACAGCCATTGAAAGGAATATAGCACAAATGTCCATTGCACTTCCCGGTACAGAACGGAACCTTACCAAACTGAACGCACCCATAACAGCCACGCCCGTGCCGATGTTTCCGTTTACCAGCATTATCACTACTTGCACTATCACAGGCAGCAAAGCAAGCGTCATCATAAAGCTCTTTGTCTTTTTCTGCTTGAAGTTGAATGCAAATGCGATCATCAGACCAAGCACCAAAGACGCCGCAGTGCAGAATATAAACTCGTTTGTGGTTATCGTTGCCACCGTTGTTTCCGTGGTGGTCACAGTAGTCGCTGCAAGAATAGAAGAATTAAGCACAGCTTATCACCTTACCTTTATGTATTTTTTCAGAAAGCTCATTAAGATATGCAGTTCCGTATTTTGAGAATGACGCAGGATATATTTCCAGTTCATCAAGTATAGCCGATAACCAAAGAGGCATAGCGTTCGGTATCTTTATTTCCATTACCCTAGTGCCTGCACTCAGCAGTTCCTTGCCCCAAATGCCCTTGTCAAGCTCCTTTTGCTCCTCACGGTAAATGATGTGTGAGTCGAAAGTCAGCCTAAGCGACGGATCTTCCGCACCGCAGTAAGCAAGCCTGTCATAGCTAAGATACATTGCAGGAGCAATGCCCTCATAGAATTTGAGAAAATATTTCAGCTCGTTCTCTATCTGCGGATTATCATGAGGTACCTCTTTGCCTGCAAAGAAATCACGAGTCTGTGCAAGGGTCATCTCGATACGCCTCTTGTAGACCACGCCCTTGTATTTCTTTTTCAGCTCCACAAAAACCATGCTGTCCTCGTCAGGAACGCCGTAGCTCCTCACCCTCAGCTTTTCTTTGTATACCGGCTTTTCAATAGAGTTTCTCACAAGCTGATAACTTGGTGTGTCATAATAAATGTTGCAAATAGTGCTCTTGTAGTATTTGTCCCTGACGAAATGTCCCTCAAGCTTTTTCATAAGCTTTTCATAAGTCGGTTCGTCAACGATATATTTTTTCTCGATACGTCTGAACACTTCCTGACTGCCGTTCATTACCACGCCTCTTTTCGTAATATTTTCATATGCTCTTTGTAAACTTTCCTTTGATTAAAAGTATATATGAATAACTTTAAATATAGCTAAACCTTATATGTATTTTGTGTGAATGTTTATGAATATTGCAAAAAGCCTTATATTTATATACAAAAAAACGGGTGAACTTCTGTCCACCCGTGGAAATTATTTTGTACTATATTATTCCGCAATAGCCTTGTGGAAAACCTTCTTACCCTTCTTGATAACAACAGGCTCAGAAAGATCAACAAGACCCTTAGGGTCAGTGAACTTCTCGCCATTCACTGCAATACCGTTCTGAGTAACAAGACGTCTTGCCTCACCGTTTGAAGGACAAAGACCGCACTTAACGAGAAGTGTAAGAATACCTATCTTGCCGTCAGTAAGGTCAGCCGCAGCAATAGTCGTGCTAGGCATATCATCACTGTTTCCGCCGCCTGCAAAAATAGCCTTTGCCGCAGCGTCAGCCTTGTCAGCCTCTTCTTTGCCGTGAACAAGCTTTGTAAGCTCGTAAGCCAAAAGCTCCTTAGCCTTGTTGTATTCAGCACCCTCCATGTGTTTCTCCATTTCCTCTATCTCCTCGATAGGAACGAATGTGAGCATCTTCAGGCACTTGATAACGTCAGCGTCGCCAACGTTTCTCCAGTACTGATAGAACTCGTATGGAGAAGTCTTTTCAGGGTCGAGCCATACCGCACCCTTTTCAGTCTTGCCCATCTTCTTGCCCTCAGAGTTGAGCAGGAGAGTGATAGTCATGGCGTAAGCGTCCTTGCCAAGTTTCTTTCTGATAAGCTCAGTACCGCCCAGCATATTAGCCCACTGGTCGTCACCACCGAACTGCATATTGCAGCCGTAATCCTGGAAAAGTCTGTAGAAGTCGTAAGACTGCATTATCATGTAGTTGAACTCAAGAAAAGTCAGTCCTCTCTCCATTCTCTGCTTGTAGCACTCGAATGTGAGCATCTTGTTTACAGAGAAACAAGCACCAACATCACGAAGAACGTCAACATAGTTAAGGTCAAGCAGCCAGTCGCCGTTATTTACTATGATAGCCTTGTCGTCAGAAAAATCGATAAAATGTGACATCTGCTTTTTGAAACACTCAACATTGTGGTTTATAGTTTCCTTAGTCATCATTTTTCTCATATCTGTCTTGCCTGACGGGTCGCCTATCATAGCTGTACCGCCGCCTATAAGAACGATAGGCTTGTTGCCTGCCATCTGAAGTCTTTTCATAAGGCAAAGTGCCATAAAGTGACCAACGTGCAGCGAGTCAGCAGTCGGGTCAAAACCAATGTAGAAAGTAGCCTTACCGGTGTTGATAAGCTCCTTTATCTCCTCCTCGTCAGTAAGCTGAGCGAGAAGACCTCTTCTTTTCAGTTCTTCAAATACTGTCATTTTTCATACCTCCGTATTATTTTTGCGGTACATAAATAAAAAATCCTCCGACAGAATATCTGTCAGAGGACGAATCATCGTGGTACCACCTCAGTTTATCGGGAATATCCCGACCTTACAGGTTCAGCAAAAAGCGAAACCATAGCACTGTAACGTGTGCAAAACGTTCCGCCTTACGCAAAAGCTTTCTCGGCGGACAGCTCAGGAACGTATTCACACTTCCTCGAAATGCTTTCTCTCACCACCCGAAAGCTCTCTGAAATTTCTCAAAAGGTTACTTCTTTCCGTCACGGCATTTAAACCTATTGATATGACTATAGCACACTTTCACCCTTTTGTCAACCCCCTTTTTTAGAAGTGAGGAATGAGGAGTGAGGAATGAAGGTATCGCCTGCGGCGATGATTATTTATTGTAGGGGCGAACATTGTTTGCCCGCTCGGAGGTGCGAGGCTTGGATTATCACAAACCATGCCGGCGTAAAAAGATGGGAGAACTGTTCGCCCCTACATTATCCTCCACTTTTTTAAAGAATTAACTTATTCCTCTATAATTGTACAAAAAAATATGATACAATAAAATTTGTATGATTTTATTTAGTTGGGAGAATAGAAAAATGCTAAAGCTTTTTAGGTATCTGAAAAACTACAAAAAAGAAAGCATAATCGGACCGCTGTTCAAGCTTATCGAGGCTTGTTTCGAGCTTGCAGTGCCGCTTGTTATGGCTAATATCATCGACGTGGGCATAAAAAATCAAGATAAGCCCTACATCTATAAAATGGGCGGTGTGCTGATATTGCTTGCATTCTGCGGACTTGCGTGTTCACTGACCGCACAGTATTTCGCCGCAAAAGCGTCCCTAGGCTTTGGAACAGCCCTCCGACGTGACCTTTTCAAGCATATCAATTCACTGTCCTATGCCGAGATAGACAGCGTTGGAAGTCATACCCTCGTCACACGAATGACAGCGGATATCAATACCGCACAGCAGGGCGTGAATATTCTCCTCCGTCTTTTCCTCCGTTCTCCTTTTATAGTGCTTGGTTCTATCATAATGGCGTTTTCCATATCAGTAAAGCTAACTCTTATCTTCCTGATAATCGCCCCATGCCTTGCTTATGTCATCTATCTTATAATGCACATCACTATCCCACAGTATAAGAATATCCAAAAAAAGCTTGATAAAACGAACCTTATGACAAGCGAAACTCTCACAGGTGCAAGAGTTATCAGAGCCTTTTCACGTCAGAAAGACGAGGAAAAAGAGTTCGCCGATAATACCGAAGAGCTCAAACGTCAGCAGATTATCGCAGGAAGAATTTCCGCCCTTATGAACCCTGCCACATATGTTATCGTAAACTTTGCAATAATGGCTATCATATGGTTCGGCGGCAAAACGGTTTATACAGGCTTTATCTTACAGGGTGAAGTAATTGCCCTTATAAACTATATGAACCAGATACTTTTGGCACTCCTCGCTATGGCTATACTCGTTACCAATATCACCAAAATGCAGGCGTCTGCTATCAGAATAAATGACGTTTTCGCAGTCGAGCCAAGCGTTTCCGATAAGGATAATAAATCCGTCACAACAGACGATAACGCCCCATGCGTAGAGTTCAGAAATTGTTTCTTCTCCTATGCCTCCGCCGAGGCAGACTCCCTTTCAGATATCAGCTTTAAGGCAATGAAAGGCGAAACTATCGGTATAATCGGCGGTACAGGTTCAGGCAAGACCTCTCTTATCAACCTTATCCCAAGGTTCTATGACGTCCGTCAGGGCGAAGTCCTCGTTGACGGCGTTGACGTAAAGGAGTACCCATTCTCACAGCTTAGAGGCATGATAGGCATCGTCCCTCAGAAAGCCGTCCTCTTTAAGGGTACTATAAGACACAATATGCAGTGGCGTGATAAAAACGCCACCGACGAGGATATCTGGAACGCTCTTGATATCGCTCAGGCAAAAGACTTTGTAGAGAAAAAGCCTGATAAGCTTGACGAAATGATCTTGCAGGAGGGCAAAAACCTCTCAGGCGGTCAGCGTCAAAGACTGACTATAGCAAGAGCGTTGGTGGGCAATCCTGAGATACTCATTCTTGACGACTCAGCCTCCGCCCTCGACCTTGCCACAGACGCAAGGCTCAGAAAAGCTATCCATGAAAAAACAAGCGGCATGACCGTTTTCATAGTTTCACAGAGAATCTCATCTATCAAAAACGCCGATAAGATAATCGTCCTCGACGAGGGCAAAATAGCAGGTATCGGCACTCATTCAGAGCTTTATAACGGCTGCGAGGTATATAAAGAAATATGCCTTTCACAGCTTTCAGAAAAGGAGGCACAGGCAAATGGCTAAACAAAGTACAAAAAATAAGCTTGATACCTCCGCTCTCAGACCTCTTCTCAGATACGCAAAACCTCATATGTGGCTGTTCGTCCTGTCTATGGCCTTTGCAGTCATAACCGTTGCCACCACGCTTTATGCACCTATCCTCGTCGGTAACGCCGTTGACCTTATCATAGCCAAGGGTCTTGTAGACTTTGACGGCATCATAAATATCATCATCAAACTCGGCGTAACAGTCTCCGTCACAGGCATTGCCCAGTGGCTCATGTCCCTCTGCACAAATAAGATAACCTATTGCGTGGTAAGAGATATCCGAAATGACGCCTTTGCAAAGCTCCAAAAGCTGCCCCTTTCCTATATCGACTCCCACCCACACGGCGATATAATAAGCCGTATAATCTCCGACCTTGAACAGGTGTCCGACGGTCTGCTCATGGGCTTTTCACAGCTCTTCACAGGCGTATGTACAATTTTCGGAACACTTGGATTCATGCTCTCTATCAATGTGAAAATAACTCTTATCGTTGTTATCCTCACGCCGCTCTCACTTTTTGTTGCGAGATTTATCGCCAAGAATACCTTCAAACTTTTCCACCAGCAGTCTGTGGCAAGAGGCGATATGACCAGCCTTGTTGAGGAAATGACAGGAAATCAGAAAGTAGTCACAGCATTCGGCTATCAGGAAGAGGCAGAAGAGCAGTTTGAAGAAGTGAACCTGAAACTCCAGAAGGTGGGACTTAACGCCACATTCTTCTCCTCACTCACCAACCCTTGTACACGTTTCGTAAACAACCTCGTCTATATGGCAGTCGGTATCGTTGGAGCACTCTCCGTAATAAAAGGCGTGGGCTTTACAGTAGGAAACCTTAGCTGTTTCCTCACCTATGCGAACCAGTATACAAAACCGTTCAATGAAATATCAGGCGTCATAACCGAGCTGCAAAGTGCTTTTGCCTCCGCAAAGCGTGTCTTTGAGGTAATAGATGAGACAGAGGAGATACCTGACAGCCCTGATGCTACAGTCCTCACTTCCGTTGACGGCACAGTGGACGTTGACAACGTGTCCTTCAGCTATGTCCCTGATGTCAAGCTTATCGAGAACTTCAACCTCCATGTAAAGAGCGGACAGCGTACTGCTATCGTAGGCCCAACAGGCTGCGGCAAGACCACAATGATAAACCTCCTTATGAGGTTCTATGATACCGACAGCGGCGAGATACGCATAAGCGGCAAGCCTGTAAAGAATTGTACCCGTTCCTCCATGAGAAGTATGTACGGCATGGTCTTGCAGGAAACATGGCTCAAGACCGGCACAATAAGAGAGAACCTCTGCTACGGCAAACCTGACGCCACCGAGGAAGAAATGATAGCCGCCGCAAAATCCGCCCATTGCCATAGCTTTATAAAGCGTCTGCCAAAGGGCTATGATACCGTAATATCAGACGGCTATAGCACTATCTCCGCAGGACAGAAACAGCTCCTTTGTATCGCACGAGTAATGCTCTCCCTGCCTCCAATGCTCATTCTCGATGAGGCAACATCTTCCATAGATACCCGTACCGAGATATTGGTACAGCGTGCCTTTGAAAAGATGATGCAGGGCAGAACAAGCTTTATAATCGCCCATAGACTTTCTACCATCAAGAATGCCGATACTATCATAGTAATGGATTCAGGCCATATAGTAGAGCAGGGAAGTCACGACGAGCTTATGGCAAAGAACGGTTTCTATGCCGACCTCTATAACTCCCAGTTCGCAGTGACGTGATGTAGGGGCGAACAGCGTTCGCCCACCTTGTTACCGCACAAATTAATTGATTTACGTTTTACAATGTAGCATTATAAAATTGTAAGGGCGACCCAAGGTCGCCCTTTTTATACTCTGCCACCTTGTTTTTATCATAATACTGTCTCTTATACACATCTGACGCTGCCGACGAATTAGACGGTGTAGAT
>UQAR01000024.1 GCA_900539095.1 uncultured Ruminococcus sp. | reverse complement strand
TTGATGACACACTCCTTTGTTTTTATTATACTTTGATTGTTTTGTATGTGTCAAGTTTTATTATACAGGATTACTTTTTTGTTGCAATAAAATATCGTGACAAGTTCATTTGCCTGCAAAAAAATAACCGCCTGACGGGAAAACTGTCAGGCGGTTTTGCTTATGTTCTAATCATACCATGAAAAAAATGTCACAGACGGAATAACAGAATTTTTTCAACTTTATGACTTCTTTGTGGTCGTGGTTTTCTTTTCAGACTTTTCTGCCTTTGTTGTGGTAGTCTTTTCTGTCTTGCTTTCTGTGCTTGAGCTGTCTGACTTCTTGTCGTCTGCCGACTTTTCCTCGCTGTCCTTTATAGAGCTTGCAAGGTGGGTGAAATCAGGGAGCTTGTCCCTTGTTATGGTCAGATCGTTGTTGTACATTGTTATAAGCTCAGCGGCGGTGTTGTGCTCCTCTGACAACTTGCCGTTGTCGGTCATAAGATAGTTTCCGCCCCATTGACCGATAAATGACCACATGGCTTTCTCATCTGCAATGCTCTGTATGTCAGGGAAGTTTCCGCATTCGCTCATTGCTATCGGCTTGTTCTTTGAGATGCTTTGCAGGAAAAGCATGATGTTTACCTGTGCGTCCTTGTTGCCGTCATCGTATATGTCGCAGGAAAGCACGTCGCAGTATTCGTCGCCTACATACCAGTCTGCATTCTGTGCCGACCATACCCATATGAGGTTGTTCAGTTTGTGATACTTTGTCTGACGCTCATACATAAGTTTCCAAAGCCACTTGTATGACTCTTTATCCTTGCCCCACCAGAAGTCGCCGTTGCTTGCCTCATGAAGAGGTCGCCACAATACGGCTATACCTTCGTCACGGAGCGTTGCAAGCTGCTGCGAAATGGTGTCGATATCCTGAACAAGTGCCACACATTCTTCGCTGACCTTGCCGTCCTTTTGCAGCTTTTTGATATCGTCAAGACTAAGTTCTGCGATATCTTCTTTTGTCACTGCCTTCTTGATGTCAAAATCAGTCTGATCTGCATAGTATTCACGCTTGTCGTCAGGTGCAGCCCAGTGCCACATATATCCAACTATGCCGTCCTTTGACGCCCAGTCGATAGCCGTGTTTATCTCCGTCTCAGTCGTTATGCTGTCCTTTTCTGTGGCAAGCATAAGGTCGCCGAAACGTATGGCAGGATATTTGCCCGTGGTCTTGAATATCATGTCTGTTTCAGCAGACGTGCCAATGGTGTCATGCTGACCGAGAATGACCTGCTTTCCATAGCTGTCACAAAGATACTGATAAAGTGCCTTTGCGTTGTAATCAGAATCCTTGTTCACAAGGGCAGGCTTTTCAATGGAAAGGTCAAGCTTTGAGATGTCCTCGCTTGCCGTGAGGGTAAGGTAGTCAACGTCAAGACCGCCGTCCTCAGGGATAAGGGATATCGCCGCCTTGCCGCTTTCTATGTAAATGTTCTTGAAAGTTATCTTTTCAAACTTTCCTGTGCCGCTTGCTGAAAAATCCTGTATCTTTTTGCCGTTCACCGCAATGCCGTTCACGCATGGAACATCTGAGGCAACTGTTATGGTAAGGTCATAGTACTGAGAGTCTGAAAGCTCAAACTCTCTTGACCAGTCCTCTTCAGCGGAAATGTTCGTCACATAGCCCTTGCCTTTGTAGCCCTTGCGGTCGCTTTTTACTTCAGCCTTGCCTGTGACCGAACCTGTTTCAGCATTGTAGCTCTTTGAATATTTAACATAAGGTATGGCATTCGCCACGACCTTTGTTTCTTCATAGTTTTTTACCTGCTGTTCGTCTGTTTTGCTGTCGCTGTCTTTGTTAGCCTGTTTTTTAGTTGTGGTTACAACAGATGTTTTTTCGGGGGCGGTCATGCTCTCGTTTTTGCCTATCTGCACTCCGCAGCCTGACAGGGCACATATTGCTGCCGCAACAGATGCTGCCAAAATCCGATCATATCTCATTTCAATAACCTCTCAAAAATAATTATCTTTTGCTCAGAAGGTGAGCGTGTATGTTTTTCCTGTTTCTGTGTCAAACTCCGCTGCACCGTCTGCATATGATATTTTAATTTCGCCGTTCTGTGTGTGCACCTTTACATTGTCACACACTATCCTGCATTTCTTTCCGCACTTTGAGTGAATGTGGCAGGCTGTTATCTTTGAATCTTTCCACTCAAGGTCGATAACAAAGCCGCCTCTTGCACAAAGTCCCTTAAAGCTGCCCTCAGACCATTCCTTTGGCAGTGCCGGAAGAAGTATTATCTCATCGTTCTCGCTTTGTAAAAGTGCCTCGGTGATACCTGCCGTGCCGCCGAAGTTTCCGTCTATCTGGAAAGGCGGGTGCATATCGAACATATTCTCACTTGTGGAGTTTGAAAGCAGTGCAATGACGTTTTCGTATACCTTTTCGCCGTCAAAAAGTCTTGCCCAGTGATTTATTATCCATGCTCTCGACCAGCCTGTGTGACCGCCGCCGTGTGAAAGACGTCTTTCAAGGGTAGCCCTTGCAGCTTTTGCAAGCTCAGGGGTCTTTCGCATTGTGATAATGTCCGCAGGGTAGAGTGCGAAAAGCTGTGAAATGTGTCTGTGACCAGGCTCGACTTCGTCATAGTCCTCTGCCCATTCCATTATCTGACCGTATTTACCGACCTCAGGAGCAGGAAGTCTGTCCCTTGCCTCAAGTACCTTCTTTCTGAAACCGCCGTCAGTGTTCAAGAGCTCAGACGCTTTTGCAACGGCTGTGAAAAGCTCGTAGATTATCTGACTGTCCATAGAAGGGCCGATACAGATAGAACCTTTTGAGCCTGAGGCTGTAAGGTAGGTGTTCTCAGGTGAAACTGACGGGCAGGTAACAAGTCTGCCCTTTTTGTCCTCTATGAGGAAGTCAAGGAAAAACTCTGCTGCCTCTTTCAGGGTGTCATATTTCTCGCTGAGGAACTCTCTGTCCTGAACATAGAGGTAGTGCTCCCATATGTGCAGGCAAAGCCAAGCCGCACCCATTGGCCACTGCGTGCCAGGTATCCACAAGTCCTGAGGAGCGGTGTCGCCCCAAATGTCAGTATTATGGTGACAGACAAAGCCACGGCAGCCGTACATATCCCTTGCAGTCTTTCTGCCGTTTGGACGGAGCTTTTCGATATGGTCGATAAGCGGCATATGCAGCTCGGAAAGGTTGCAGTTTTCAGCACACCAGTAGTTCATTTCGGTGTTTATATTAATGGTGAATTTGCAGCCCCATGCAGGCCACATATCCTTGTTCCATATGCCTTGCAGATTGGTAGGCAGCGTTTTTTCACGGCTGCCTGCAATAAGGAGATATCTACCGAAATTGTGATACATCTCAATAAGCTTGTTGTCAGGCTTGCCCTCTTTCACCAGTGCAAGTCTTTCGTCGGTAGGCAGTGCGGAATTACCTTCGCTGTTGTCGCAGAGGGATATATGTGCACGGTCATAGTATGACTTATAGTCTGCGATGTGGTCAGCTTTAAGCTGTGCGTAGCTTTTCTCTTCGGCTCTTTCAACGTCAAAAACAGCCTGTCCCTTGTAGTCCTCGCAGCGGTAGCTGGTCTGTGCACCAAGAAGTATCGTTACCTCGTCACAGTCCTCACAGCTTATAAAGCTGCCGTATGGACAGACCTTTCCGCCTTTGTGAAGGACTTTTATGTATGCCGCAAAGTTTATGCCGTCCTCAGAGCCGCAGCCGCCGTAAAAGAGGATATCATTATCATGCACAGGGGAGTTGTCGTCAAAATAATCATCTCTTCCGTCAATACGGATACGGACGCTGACAGCCTTTTTCTCAGAGGCTGTTATGTGCATAACGAGCACCTGATCCGGCTGTGAGATAAACATTTCTCTTGTGAAGTCAACGCCGTTTATAGTGTATTCTGTGGTGCACACAGCAGTGTTAAGGTCAAGACTTCTGCGTTTGAAGTCACATTCGCTTTCTTTATAATGAATGACGTTCATATCGCCCAGCGGCATATAGTGTCTTTGATTGACAGGCGTGCCGCAGAAAGCGTCATAGATTATTTTTTCAGCCTCGCTTATTTTCTCATCAAAAAGCAGTTTCCTGACTTTTTCAAGATTAGGCAGTGCGGACTTGTTGTTTCTCTCACGGAAACCGCCCGACCACACCGAGTCCTCGTTGAGCTGTATTCTCTCCTCCAGCGGCTGAGAGAACACCATAGCACCTATTCTGCCGTTGCCAAGAGGCAAAGCTTTGTTCCAATCGTCTGCGGGAGCTTTATACCAAAGAAGTGCGGAAGTATCCATAACCGTTCCTTTCATTATCTGTATATATCTGTATTTTAATATGGTTGTAGGTTACAATCCTTTATATTATAGCATATTTTTGCGAGGTTGACAAGGGGGGAGGGGCGGATAGGCTATTTCAACTTCCGTGTGTGACCTGTCATGCACGGGCATTTTTATGCCTGTTTGTCCCTCACGTCATGATATTAAAATGAAACGTAGGACAAGCCAATGAAAAAAACAGAACTCAACACAGATCTTATGCAGAATGAAAATGCAGTAAAGAACGTTCATGCCGCTTTTCTTTAAGAAAATAAAGATAGACCCTGCCGTTGCCTCAGGTCCAATGATAACCACCCTGAACGACTTGGTGGCAGTTGTGGCTTACTATGGCACCAGCTGGATATTCCTGCTGAACGTGCTCAAGTTTTCATAAAATAGAAAACAGCCGTATCCGTTTGGGTGCGGCTGTTATCATTTGAACATAAAATATTCGGCATAGCAAAACCCTCCGACCCATGTAAATGAGCCGGAGGGCAAACTGTTATGGCGTTCCCGAGGTGATTCGAACACCCGACCTACCGCTTAGGAGGCGGTCGCTCTATCCAGCTGAGCTACGGAAACATATCACAAAACATATTATAACACATTTTTACCGCCTTGTCAAATGCTTATTTAAAATTAGTAAAAAAGAGTTGACAAAGGGTAACTTTTGTGGTATGATAATGATACTTTATTACCTGTGAGGGAGTAGTTGGCGTGGGAATTTTCCTGCGGGGCAAGTCAACATACTGATCGCCTTTGCGGTCTGGCTTGTCGGGGGGCGAGAGCCTTTATTAACAAGACTCACATACGGCTGACAGGATAGCTGTATGCGAGCTTTTTGAAGTCGGATACAGCCTTGTATCAGGCTTTTATTTTTTGCCATAATAAGGGCAACGCAGGCTTGCCTCAAAAACAGGAGCGATGAAAATGGGATTTGTTGAACTTTTTTTGATAGGTGTGGGACTTTCTATGGACGCCTTTGCGGTATCTATATGCAAGGGTCTGAATATGAAAAAAATAAACTATAAGCACGCACTTATCATAGGTGGATTTTTCGGAGGCTTTCAGGCTCTTATGCCGTTTTTAGGCTGGGCGTTGGGCAGCCAGTTTGAACAGTATATCGAGTCTATCGACCACTGGATAGCTTTCGTTCTTCTGGCATTCATAGGCGGAAAAATGGTCTATGAATCTATAAAGGGCGGCGACGATGAGGAGTCCTCCCACAAGGATAAGCTTGACCTTAAAGAGCTTTTCATTCTTGCTGTTGCGACCAGTATCGACGCACTCGCCGCTGGCGTAACGTTCGCCTTTTTAGAGGTAAGCATAGTGCCGTCTATAACTCTCATAGGCATAACGACTTTTGTTATCTCAGTTGGCGGTGTTGTTATCGGCAATAGGTTCGGTTCAAAATATAAGAACAAAGCCGAGATAGCAGGCGGTATAATACTTATCCTTATCGGTCTGAAAATACTTCTTGAGGGCGTTGGTATACTTAAATAAACTGAAATAAAAAAGGGCGGATATCCGCCCTTTTATTTTGCCCTTTTTTAGTCTTTACACCTGTGGTGCTGACGTTTCTGTGCGTACATTTCCTTGTCGGATTCTTTCAGCAGCTCGTCAAGCTCTTTGAGAGTCTTTGGCTCGCCTGTCTTGTAGCCGCAGCTTATTACAACATCATATACCGATTTGCTCCTGCGATTGTATTCAGAGATGCCGTGGATTATCTTTTCGTAAAACCGCTCTGCATCGTTGATGTCAGAGATAACAACCACAAATTCATCTCCGCCAAAGCGTGAGCATATGCCGCCGCCAGACGTGCACCTTGTTAGTATCACAGACAACGCCTTTATCGCCTTGTCGCCCTCATTGTGTCCGTATCGGTCGTTTATGCCTTTGAGATTGTCCATGTCAATGGAAAAGACAGCTATGCCGATACCCTGCTTTTCAGCCTTTGTCATAAGCTTTCTGATGTTTTTGTAAAAACCCCTGCGGTTGTAAATGCCCGTCATAGGGTCAAGCATATGTATCCTTGCAAGCTCCGCATTAGCCTTTTCAAGCCGCTGACGGTTCTTGAAACTTTCCATTATCTGATTGGTGTTGTTGATAAAACGCCTTGTGTTCTGGAAAAGAAAATACACAGGACTGAAAGAGTTCGCAGCATAGCCTATAACTTCGTCCTGAAAATGCAGAGGAGAGAACATTATGCAGTCATGGCGGTCAAGAACCTTTTCCATGTCAGGCAAAAGGTCTTTTGTGTCAAATATCTCGCCTGTTTTGTATTTGCCGTCATAAGCCTGCATGAAAACTCGCATCTGCTTTGTGTAGCTTTCGTTGAAACGGTCACGCTGCTTTGTGTTGGAAAGAAAATCAGAATTTGTGCACACCCAGTTGTAATAGTCACCTGATTTTGACATTACCTTCGCCATTTCCTCAACCGTGTGACATTCCACCGTCTTTGCAAGATACGAGAACATATGCAGCTCGTGACCGTCAGATTCGTTCATTCTGTGGTAAAGCTCCATTATCTTGTCGCCAACCTGCCTTGGGTCTATCTTCTCACAGCCGCAGGACTGCGATATACGCATAGTATAATCTA
The DNA here is from genome assembly GCA_900539095.1 of uncultured Ruminococcus sp. GTDB lineage: Bacteria > Bacillota > Clostridia > Oscillospirales > Ruminococcaceae > Hominimerdicola. The sequence goes on along the minus strand of UQAR01000024.1, from coordinate 19,061 downwards.
TCTCTATCTTTTCAGGCAGCGGTGTGCCGTTCATCATACCGTCCACCGCCTCGATGACCTTCTCGCCAAGAACTTCTATATCCGCAGCCGCAGTCGTAAGCCTTGGACTGTTGTATTTTTCAAGATCTATGCCGTCAAAGCCTGTGACGATAACATCTTCAGGCACTTTTATATCCATTTCCTTGAGCATACTGCAAACGGCGATAGCCATAGAGTCATTTGCACATATTATCGCCTCAGGAAATTCCAGCTCGCTGTCTATAAAGCCCTGCAATACACGCCGTGCAGGCATATCCCAAAAGTCGCCGTAGCCAAGACGCTCAGGCTCGAACTTGATACCATTTTCCGCAAGCACCTTTTTATAAATGTCAACACGCTCCTCTGAAAAGCTGTTGCCTTTTACGCCTGCGATAAAATTTACTCTCTTGCAGTCGTGATACTCCACAACATGGCGGACTATTTTTTCAAAAACATCTGTATAGTTGAAAATAACACTGCAGCAATTTTCCACAAGTCTGTCAACACATATGACAGGTACGCCATGCTCGGAGGCACGCTCTTTTATCTCACGGGAAATGTTGTCCCTTTTTATCGCCTCAGGCATTATGATAAGCACATCGAGGATATCATAATTTATAAGATCGAAAATACTCGCCTCGCCACACATATAGGCTGTGTTGTGATAAAGGTCACTGAAAGTGTTGAAAAGCAGTATCTTATAGCCTTTATTTATACCATTGCGGCTTATGGAAGATACTATTTCACGCACATAGTCAGATTGCACGCTTGAGGTACATATGCCTATGATCTTATGTTTTGTTTTATTACCTATAAACATAGCTTGCTCCTTCAGCAGGGCTGACTATCTCCTGCCATAAATTAAACTTAAAAAGTTGCTTTTAGCTTTATTATATAATCATTATTATCACTTTGTTTACACACGATTAATTTTATCATATAACCTCTGTAATGTCAAGGGAAAAACCACATAAAACAGGGCTTTTAAGCACATTTTTCACTATAACTTCCACTTATAATGCTATGTGCAAAAAGCTTGGGGTTGACTATCTTGACCTTTATCTCATTCATCAGGCTATGGGCGATTATTATGGTGCATGGCGTGCAATTGAGGAGCTTTATGAAGAGGGCAAGATATAAAAATTTGCATTTGCACCGTATTTATACCTATATCATACCATAACAGAACGAAATATTCGATAGAAAAAAATTTTGCAGATATAAGGTTTAGTCTTAAAAACAAGACCAACAATGTGCTATACTGTAAACAAAAGAAAGGGTGATATACATGAACACAGGGAAAGACCTTGAAACGGACAGGCTGTTTCTTCTTCCGGGCAGAGATGACAGAGACAATGAATCATTCCTCAGAATGCTAAGAGAAGAAGGAAATTTCAGGGACTTCTGCGGCGTCGATTTTTCAGAATACTATCTCAAGAATTATGACGGATATCTTGGACACAGGGGCGGACAAAGATGTTTGTATTCGATTTTTCGCAAGGCCGAGCCTGAAAGATTCATTGGCTATGCTGGCGTTCACCTTGATAAGGGCGATTACAGATTGGAGTTTTACATATCAAAGCCCTATCGCAGAAAGGGCTATTGCTATGAGGCTTGCCTAACCATATTAGATGAGTTTTTTAACGGCAGGCTGTTTGCGGACGGGGTGAATATCACAGCTGACTGCATATACTCTTTCGCAGGCACTGACAATGTGGCGTCAAAAAACTGCCTTAAAAAGCTTGGTTTCACAAAATATGATGGAAACAAGCTTTCTTGGTTCGACTGCCTTGTTGAGTGGAAAAAGGGGAAAATTGTCAGCATCGCTCCTCTTCAAGATCATATATTACGAAAGGAAAATTTTTGTGGAGAAAGAGCTCTTTTATGCAAAGTCGTTTAACGAGCAAATGAGTTTTATCACAGCAGAGGTGCAAAGGCTTGTCTATCGTGGAAAAATACCGGTTAAGGACTATGGCGAAGAGGGTCACACACGGTTGATACAAAAGCTGTTTGCTCTTATCAAGGGTGATGAAAAAAATTCTGATAGGCTCGATGAGATATGCGTGGCTGAAAAGCAGTTAAAAGCGTTTCTCTGCGGTGAGCCTTACGCCATGTCAGAAGAGGATATACTTATTTTTTGGAAAGGATATGATGAAAGATATATGGACGAACTTGACTTGATATTAGACATACCTATCACGAAGTTTACAGACATAGGTGACAGACTTCCTGACGACTTTGAGGTCTGTCTTATAGTGGAAAAGAGCGGCAGACTTACAGCAGGCTGCTGGGACACTGGTCTGTATGCAAGAAAGGGCGGTAAAGCAGGGTGCTTTAAACAATCAAGAGACGGAGCTATTGACATAGACAGTGTCAAAGCATGGCTGCCTATTGAAAAATATTCTATTAAGATCTAGGAGGAAAACGAAAATGTTATTTTTGGAATTATTAAACAAATGCGACGAAGATGAGCTTGTTAAACAGTACTTACTGCTGAAGGAAACATCTGACAGTCATCATGTAGAACAGAAAACAAGAGAAGTGATAGCCGACTTGAAATACAATAGAATTCCGGTGAGATTCAACATGACTATGGTTCTTGAGAAAGGCGTCACAGAGGATGGTGAAGAAGTTGACATAATATTCCTCAACGATAATGTGGAAGATAATGTCTATAGCTTTGAGGGCTTACCTTGGGGGGCTATAATGGGCTGTGAGGTCGAAGAGAAAAGCTTGACGGAAATTGGCAGCAACGAACGCTTTGCAGCACTTGTTCTCTTTGAAATGACGTATTTCGGATACTCTGACGAAGATGTACAGCGTCGGATAGCTAAGATGCTCGAAGAGGAGGCTACCCCTAAGCTCCTGCAATAGAAGATAATATGGGTGGCTTTGCATCGCCGTGGTTTTGATATCAGGACTGCGGCGGTGAGATATTTTAAACTAAATCGAAAAAATATCTTGCCGTTTGCCGTTTAGTCTTGAATACAAGATCAATTCTATGCTATAATATTTATAGAAACCTGAAAAACATTCCAAAGGGGGAGCGTTGAAAATGGCAGTTAAGGAAAAAGAAGATATTATAAAACATAGCGAGATAATAGAAGGCTTATCATTATCAGATGAAGTGAAATGGTTTGAAAAACTTAGACGAGGCACGCAGGTTTTCGTCTTTGAGGGCGGCGAAAGAACGCTGATTTACGATAGGTATTCATATTATAATGACAAAAATTCTCAGGCAAAAATGTGGAAAATAAAACTCTTTAGCCGTGACGGAAAAGAAATGGAGAATGTCGGCGGTCTATATGCCACAAGGGAAGAGGCTTTGGCGGCGATAAATGATTTGAGCAAAGCCTATGGCGACAAAGTTTTTTATCTGATACCATTCAAGTTCTCCTATAACGAGCCTGAAAAAGATAATAAGAATTACAAGAAAAGCGGAAGAAGTGCCATAGAAAGCATTTTTCAAATACTTTTTTATCTTAAAGAGAACACTGACAAGAAACACCCCACCTCTCAAGGAAAAATGCGAAATGGAGAGCTTGGCGAATACATGGGAACGCACAGCACGTTCAATCAGAAAATGATAAACCTCGCCCTGGCGATGGATTATGATCCTGAGCAAATGGATTTTAAGAGCGAAGAAGATTGCCGCCTAATATATGATTCTCTGAAACCGCTTTTGTCAAACAACGAAGATTACAGCGATGACGAAGACGAAGATGAAATGAATGATAATATCAGTCTTGAGGATAGGATAAGATCGGTAAGAAACATTTATTATAATCATCCTTTTTCGCCTGAAGAGGTAGTTGACCTGATAAATGCTGTTCAGATGTCGAAGGCTCTGAACCCTGAGCAGGTAGAACGTTTGGTTAGGAAAATAAAAATGGAGCTTGCGTCGAAATATAACCGAGATCATACCTGCCGTATACATAACAATGAGAACACGGATTCAGAGCTGCTAAAAAAGAACCTTGCTGTTATCCAGAGTGCTATCAAAGATAACTATCAGTTATCTTATAACTTCTGCTACTACACCACCGATAAAAGCGAATACGGTGACAAGGAAGTTCCTAAGCCTGTTCTTGAATTCACGGCAGCGGAGGAGATAAAGACGCACGTTTCTCCGCACTATATCATTCAGGATAACGGACGTTTTTTCCTGATAGGCTGTTTTGAGAACGATAAAGGCAAGGAAAAAAAGCTGAGTATTTATCGCATAGACCTGATGACAAATGTGGAGATAAGGAAAGAGAACGGAAAGAAGATATTGGCGACTAAAGCTGATGTGGCTAAAACCTCTGTGCTATATAAAGAGCAGCTTGAGAACTTTCGTCACACTCATCTTGGCATGGGATATGACAAGCCTAAAACAGTGAAAATGCGTGTCACAAATTCTTATAGGACAGGCAAGCCAAATCTCACATTTCTTCACGATTCTTTTGGAGATGACTACACTATCACAGGTTATGACAATGGTGTTATCGTCAGTGTTAGGACGAGTGTATATGGTATCGTAAACTGGGCATTGGAACACTCTGACAAGGTCGAGGTGCTTGATCCGTCCGATGTTGTGGAAACGATAAAGGCTAGGGTCAGAAAACTTAATGACAAGTATATATGCAGGTGTGACAAGTAACGGAGGTGCTGATGAATAAAAGGCTCATAACAACCGGTGATATTGAGTTGATTCACCGCCTTGCACGAAAGGTATTTATGACTATCTTCGTGCAGGGCGGAAGTGAACAAAAGCATTTGAACTATGTTTTGGACCGCTTTGGTCAGCTTATATATGCACAAGGCATTGAAAGCTGTCGGGAGGATATCCGAGCAATGGCAAGCGTTGTGGATAAAAAAGTTCTTGGACTATTCAGAGAGGGCGTGATGTGCGGCGATAAGTTGTTGGCGGTGGCGGAAAGCGTGCCTGATGAAGAGATACTTGATATCTTTGCAATGCAGCTTTGGCATGAGCTTTTGTCAGAGGCGAAAATGAGAGAATACAGCGAATTTTTATCTCACGTTGGGGAGAGGTGAGAAAAGGTGAGATCTATAACTGAGGGGAATATAAAAGAGTTTGTTTTTCTTACGGCTGATGTGGAGGATATAATGTCTGCAAGGTATATTTTCTTTGACGATGAGGGGAATGAGGGAGTGCTCGGTCATTTTGACCCTTGCAGTGACCCGAATATCACGCTGCTGAATGATATTTATAACGACGCTCACAGGCGAGCCGCTTATTTGTATTCAGGCAAAGAGCTGCTTGAACTCACTGAGCCTTTACATCACAAGGTGATAATGCTTTTCAGAAAGGGTACAGGGGAGTTTGGCAGTACGCAATATGCGGCGGCGAAAAGCGTTTCTGACAAATTTCTTCTTGAGCTTTTTGCAGAGGCGGTAAGAAATAAAATGGATATCTATGACAACAAGATAAGAATGAGTGCTTTGCTTGATAAGAACGGGTCGGATAAGCTTGGGGGGATATGTTTCGGCGAGGGTGGCGTGGAACGCTATGACCTTGACGGAGAAAGAGAATTTGACTATATTTGTGCACGGTCAGCGTCATATGACCGATATAAAACGGAGGTGTTGTAGATTGAAGATATATTGTATGTCTGATATACATGGGTGCTATTCGGCGTTTTGTGAGGCGTTGGAATTGGTTGAATGTCATCTTGATGAACCTGACACAAAGCTTATACTGCTTGGTGATTACGTTCACGGGGGTGAGGACAGCAGGGGTGTGCTTAGGAAGATAATCAGTATGCAGAGAGAGTACGGCACAGACAAGGTCATAGCACTTTTGGGCAATCACGAGGAGTTTGTTATTGACGGGTTCAGTTCCATAGAGAGCATATATGCAGACGGCGAGGAGCATGGCGATGATGATATGTACATATACTGGATGGAACATCGGCCTAGGTATCATGTAGAGGGGAACACCATATTTGTTCATGCAGGCATTGATGAGGATTCGGGAAATGCTTGGGAATACTGCACGGACGAGATGATTTTCACGCAGCAGTGGCCGCACAGGTTAGGGAAGATACACGGGCTTGACAAAAAGGTCGTGGCAGGGCACGTTCACACCTCATCTATAGCAGGAAACAGCAGGTTCAATGACATATATTATGACGGGGAAAGTCATTACTACATTGATTCTGACGTGCTCACAAGCGGTGAGATATGTGTGCTGCTGGTGGATACGGACACGGACAAATATTACAAGGTAACGGAGAGTGGTGAGATACCTGTTGAGGCTTATGATCCGGAGGAGTGGTGAAGAGCTTGCATAAAAATTTTATGCCCTCCTAAGGTCTGAAAATACTGATAGCATCAATAGGCGTTTTGTTCTCGTCCCAGTCGTTGTCGTCTTTTAGTTCAAAGCAAATGCCGTGGATATCTTTCAACTCATATGTGGGAACGTTATTCTTAATGGATACCTCCAAAAACACATCTTCTTATATTTGTTATACAGAGTGGTGTGTAATAACACCATGCATGGTATGATACAATATACAAAATACTACTGATTGTATTTAGAAACTTACCAATCCCTGCCGACGGTATATCGCTCTATAAGTTTGCCTGTATCAGGGTCTATGATATAACGCTGTCCGTAAAACTGGCGGGCAAGCAGCTTTTCATCAAGCATTGATATACCTACATATGGGTCATGCCTTAGTTTTGGATATTTCTTTGCGGCCTTTTCAACTCTCCATATTATCTTGCCTTTAAAATCAACGGCATATATATTATCAAGTTCGTTGCTGTCATATGGGATATCAAGCAGCACGATTATCTTAGTATCCATTATTATCAGCGTATCGATATTGAAGTCGAAAGTCACAAGCTCATCATTTATATATAGTGCGTTTTCGTGTATCTTTATATTTTGGCTCATATCGGTTACTTCTCCCTGTTTTGGTTTGTGATTTTTTTGTAATAAGTTCTACAAAATTGTCCTTTTCTGATGTTGTGCTGTCATTATCGGCATTGCCACACGCAGAAACGGGGAACACTAAAGTGAGTGAAAGAATTGCTGCTATTAACTTTTTCGTGATAAACCCCCATAAATTTTCAATTTTATAAATTTGATCATACCATTTTTGTCGGTATTTGTCAAGATAAGGGGGAACTTTTCCGTGCTTTGTATCAGCAAGAGAGAAAGTGAGTTTTCTCGTCATATTGACACACCTCTCTCCCAATGATAAAATAAAAGAAACTATCTTAGAATGACACTGTAACGTAAGGAGAAAAATATGGAATTTAATATTATGACATGGAATGTGGACTGGTTCAGAAATGGAAAACGGTCTGAGCAAGAGGATAAGTATTGTGTAAATGATTGTTCAGACGAGGATTATGGTAAAATCATCGGTATAGTAAAGCAGTTTTTGGAGAAAGAAAACGCAGTCGTGTTTCTTCAGGAAGTGCCTTGTAAATACATAAAAGATGATCGTTGGTATGAACATCCTTTATATGCACAGCTCTTAAAGGATTTTCCGAAAAAAGACTATGATATTTTCATGAATAATAATGGTCGTTCATGTTGTCTTCGCTATACATTAGCTATCAGTAAAAAAGAAGTTTACGCTGTAAACGATACTACTTTTTGCCCATATAATAACAAAACGGTACAAGTTCCGAAAAATAATAGGATAATATCAGTGAGAAAAGACCCTATTGCCTTGTTTGGTGTACATATGCCTGTTCTGAAAAATAATAAGACCGACATTGACAACATTAAAATGTGGGATGATATCATTCAATATGCACAACAAGTCAAGAATTTGATCATTGCAGGGGATTTTAATGCGTATGTAGGCTGTATATCAAAAGAGACTGATAAAAAATATCGCAGTCTACTCACATCTATGCAGGAGTGTGTCCCTGCGGATAATAAAACATTTGGCAATAACCGCATCGATAATATATTGATAAGTAAGGGAACTCTTTCTAAAAACTGCAAATATGATGTAAAGGTACAACCAGATGAGGAAAAATATAGCGACCAAAAGGTACAACCTGATGAGGAAAAATATAGCGACCACAAATATGTGACCATGAAACTGACGATAAAAGACTGAAAAATCTATGATCGGCGTGTTCAAGTCACTCTGAAATAGGACAGTTTCAGTTCCAACGCCGGCATTGCAAAACAGTGTCGGCGTTTTTTTTGTGCAGATATGTAAAAATCTTAGAGCGATATTATACGGTTTTGTGAAAAACGCAGATTTGCTACTGCCTGCATTGACAATGAGTTGAAATTGTGGTAACATAACATTGTTATTTTGCATAACACCGTTATGCTAAAGGAGGGGAAAACATGAAAGACGATAAGGAAACGAAGGAAAAGCTTATAGACAGTGCAAAAAAAGAATTTCTGGAAAAGGGCTATAATAAAGCCTCTCTGAGAAAAATATGTGCAGACGCAGGGGTAACGACTGGTGCACTTTATTTCTTCTTCAAGGATAAGGAGGACCTTTTTGACAGCATAGTTAGAAAGCCTTATGAAGAGCTTGGCATAATGATACAGGAACACGTTGACGAGGATATCGAACTGCTCAGCGTGCCTGACAGCTATGTTCAGGAGGACGGCGACCACAATGACCTTGTGGAAAAGCTTATCCACCATATCTACTCAAACCGTGACGCTTTCATTCTTCTTACAAAAAAAGCTGGCGGCACACGCTATGAAAACTGCTTGGATACTTACATTGACGAAATGGAAGAGTCTTATCGTGCAATGGCGGAAAGCATGGCAAAGGGTATAAAAGGGGCAAAGGTCAATGACTATATGGTACACTGGCTCACGCACCTTTCTATTGAGGCGTTCACTCATATGCTCGACCATGAGCCTGACGAGGAAAACGCTGTTATATACATGAACTATATAATGGACAATCTTGTAAAAAGCTGGTTCACCCTTATCCTTGCACCGACTGCAAAGGATATGAAAGAGCAGAAAAAACATTCAGACAGGTAAATAAAGCCGTTCCAAAGACGGCTTTTTACATAACATTAACATAACAGCGTTATGTTGCAACAGGAGGTATTGACAATGTATTTGGAGATCAAAGATGTAAAGAAAAGCTACGGCAAGGACGCAAGCTTTATGCAGGTGCTCAAGGGCATAACAACAGGGGTGGAAAAAGGTCAGATGTGCGTTATCCAAGGCACGTCAGGTTCGGGAAAGTCCACGCTTTTGAACTGCATAGGCGGTCTTGATACAATGGATTCAGGGTCGGTAAAGGTAGACGGCAAGGAGATATTCGGGCTTTCGCCTGACGCACTTTCAGATTATCGCCGTGACAATCTGGGCTTTATATTCCAGTTTTATAACCTTGTGCCTAACCTTACTGTCCGTGAGAATATACAGGTCTGTGAATATCTTGCTCAAAGACCTCTTGACATGGACGAACTTCTTGAAACGCTGGGACTTACAGAGCATCAGAACAAATTTCCTTCACAGCTTTCAGGCGGTCAGCAGCAGAGATGTGCCATAGCAAGAGCACTTATCAAAAATCCTAAGCTGCTGCTTTGCGACGAGCCTACAGGTGCACTGGATTCAAAAACTTCTAGGGATATTCTCGTTTTGCTTGAAAAGATAAATGAAAAATACGGCACGACAATGCTTATCGTCACACATAACAATTCTATCAAGAATATGGTGCACAAGGTATTGATAATAAAGGACGGTCTTATCAAAAAGGATTATGAGAACGAGGTAAGAGTGCCTGCTGCCGAGCTGGAGGATCTGTAAATGGGAAAGGTATTGAGAAAGCGTCTTTTGCGTGACCTGAAAAGCAATTTCATGAGGTATCTCGCACTTGTACTTCTTATCGTAATGGGAATGTACATAGTTGTGAGCGTTTGCGGTGCTGCGGAAACTATAATAAATGGCACTGAGGACAAGGGTGCCAAAAACAAGTGTGAGGACGGTCAGTTCAGCGTGTTTGTGCCTTTGACAGACGAACAGCAGGCTGAGCTTGAGGATAAGGGTGCGACCATTGAAAAGCAGTTCAGTTTGGATATCGAAGTTAGTCAAAACAAAGTTCTGCGTGTTATGCGTAACCGTGAAAAGATAAATCTTATGGAGCTTGACAGCGGCAGACTTGCGGAGAAAAACGGCGAGGCTGCTTTGGAAAAGCGTTATGCCAAGGAAAATGATATAAGCGTTGGTGACAAGATAACTATTGCGGGGGAGGAGTTCACTGTAACCGGTATAGGCAGCGTGCCTGACTATGACATGCCTGTAAGAAAGCTGTCTGACACCAATGCGGAAAGCTCAGGCTTTGGTCTTGCCTTTGTTACTGACAGCCAGTATGAGGAGATACTCAAAGACACAGACCAGAAAGCAGAGGATTATACCTATGCTTATCTTCTTGACGGCAAACTCACTGACAAGCAGCTCAAGGAGGATATAAAAGACCTGAAATTTGATTACAGGGACGTTGAGGACAAGTATTTTCAGGAAACTATAAAAGACACTGTAGGCAAAAAGGACGATATCACAGACGCACTTGATAAGCTCAGTGACGGCACAGAGGAGCTTTCTGACGGTATCTCTGAGATAAACGGTCACAGCTATGAGCTTAAAAAGGGTGCGGAGGAGATTTTCAGCGTATTTCTTTTGCAGGCAAATATGACCGCTGACAGCTATGGTGTTGACGTGGTCATGAAAGAGGACAACTATGGTGATATCCTTGGCAAGGCTATCTCATCGGCTGAGGACAATGTATCAAAGGAAGTTCTCACAAACATAAAGACGACCCTTGACCAGCTGAAGGAATATTCAGAGGGCGTTGGGGATTACACCGAGGGAGTAGGCAGTGCCTCAGCAGGCTCAAAGGAACTGCTTGACGGCGTGAACGAGCTTAGGAACGAGGCTGACAGCTTTATTGACGAGGCTTTCGACATTGATATCGACAATCTCACGGCGTTTGTAAAGGCAGACGACAATGCAAGGATACTCAGTGCGGCAGGCGACCTTATACTGCACAAGCAGGTCAGCCTGTTGGCAGGCGTTATCGTAATGATACTGTTCACATATGTTATCTCAGTTTTCGTTATTCATCAGATACAGCGTGAACAAAGCGTTATCGGTGCACTTTATGCACTGGGTGTGAAGAAAAAGGACCTTGTAAAGCACTATATGACGCTGCCGACCATAGTTTCGTTTGTGGGCGGAGTTATCGGCAATTTGATAGCTTTCACACCTATAGGAATGGAATATCAGATGCAGGACACATACGCATATTTCTCCATACCTGAATTTACTCCGACAATGCCTGCATATCTCATTGTATACAGTCTTGTTATGCCGCCTGTTGTATCGGTTATAGTAAATCTGCTTGTTATAAACAAAAAGCTTTCGAGAACTGCACTTTCTCTTATGAAGAACGAGCAGAATGTAAAAAAGACGAAGAACATAAACCTCAAGGACAGGAACTTTGTGACAGCGTTCAGGATACGTCAGATGCTCCGTGAGGCAAGGACTGGCTTGACGGTGGTATTTGGTATGCTTATCTCGCTGCTTATACTTATGATAGGCGTTGACTGTTATGTGCTTTGCAACAATGTGGAAAAGGAAACCAATGCGGACACTAAGTATGAGTATATGTACACGCTGAAATATCCTGAATCGGAAGTGCCAAAGGGCGGCACGGCGGTATATGCGGAGTCCCTTTCAAAGACATATCTTGGATACACTCTTGATGTGACGGTAATGGGTATCGAGGACGGCAACAAGTATTTCAACTGCAAGCCGGTAAAGGGCAAGTCAAAGGTAGTAGTCAGCCGCAGTGTTCAGCAGAAATACGGTCTTGCAGAGGGCGACAAGCTTATTCTTACGGACAACGCCAATGAAATGGATTATGCTTTCACGGTCAGCGGCATTGCGGACTATTCGGCAGGACTTACGGTATTCATGGACATAGACAGTATGCGTGAGCTTTTCGGCAAGGCAGATGATTATTACAACACGGTATTTTCAGACAAGGCACTGGACATTGCAGAGGGCAGGCTTTACTCCGTTACCACAAAGGCGGACGTTGAACGCTCCTCCGACGTATTCATTTCGCTTATGATGCCGATGATAATAATGCTCATAGCGGTAGCGGCGGTAATATTCTTTGCGGTAATGTATCTTATGATGAACGTAATGATAGACCGTGCGGCGTTTGGAATATCGCTTATAAAGGTATTTGGATTCCGCACAAAGGAGATAAAAAAGCTTTATCTCAACGGAAACTTTTACGTCATAGCAGTAGGAGCACTCATATGCGTACCGCTGTCAAAGTTTATATCAGACGCCATGTATCCGGCACTTATAGCGAACACCTCCTGCGGAATGAACCTTGAGTTCCCATGGTATTTATATGCGATGATATTTGCATCGATACTGGTTTTATACTTCATTATAAGCACACTTCTTGTAAGAAAGCTTGGCAAGGTATCGCCTGCTGAGGTACTGAAGAACAGGGAATAGTTTAGGTGTTATATGAAAAAAGACCTTATTGCAGGGTGACTGCCATAGGGTCTTTTTGTTTGGGGGTGGTTGTGATTTATGGGGAGTGGGGTAATAAAAAAGAGAACTACTTGTAAGTAGTTCTCTTAAAGTTGTTGTCTTGCTGATACCAAATGGATGCATATCTAAAACGAGATAAATTATGACCATTCCGATTAAAAATTATTTCTACCGGTCAATGTTCATTGAACTCATCGATCATTCTGCGATATTCTTTTTCCTCACAATCCACATAATCCTTAGCAAACTGCTCCGCTTCTTCAAGACTGTCTTTCAACAGTTCAAAATTCACCGCAGCCGAAAAAACATCAATTTCAAGCTTTTCGGACTTATCTGCAAAGACTTCAACTGTAAACCCGTTACAGCGAACATCATTACCGTCCTTATCCTCCCGATGCAGATCAGTATCGGGAGATATTTTCACATAAAAACCATTGTATTTCATTCAACCACTCTCCTTAAAATCTCATCTGCATATCATCGTCAAGGTCGTAATCATCATCAAAATCCTCATCGAATTCATCATTCACGTAATACTCAAGCTGCTGAGAATTTTCAAGAGCTGTTTGAAGATATTTCTCGTCCAAACCGTTTTCTCTGTATCCCTGCAAAATCGTGTTGTAATACTGCTGACTCGGTGGAGAAATTGTCCCACGATTCATCAGATATGCCATACCTTCGTAGGTTTTTCCGTCCATTTCAAAGGTCATTTTTTCCTGCCTGTAGAAACTGGGGTAGCCTTCGTATTTGTTAAGAGTAGGCAAATCCCTTTCGTCAAGCTCCCATATCAGAACGGGAACTCTTGCACCCTTATTCGGAACGATTGTTGCAACGCCCCTGAACTCTAATTCATAATCCTTGATTTCTGATGTTCCTACAACCTTTGAATGTGGACATCTGTATGCCATTTGCTCCAAATTTATATTGCTTCCATATGCAATATATAACTGTTTATTTTTCATTCTCTACCTCCGATCACATTGACATTTCCATGCCCATTTCTTCATCTTCTTCAAAGTTCTCACATTCGCTCTCTGTCGGCTCTGAATTTTCATCGGATACATTTTCGTTTAACTCCTGAACCTCGCTTACAGGCTCGACACGCTGCCCACGGGCGGCTTGCCGTTCAGCTTCACGTTTTTCTTTCAGCTTTGCTCTTGCGGCTATTCCGTCCTCCGGGTGCCGCCATGCAATATCGCCATCCAAATGTTTTAGCAAATGCGTTCTGCAATTCTTGAACTCATCTCCGATAAGTCCAAGATTCAAAAGCCATACACGAAAGCTGTACCGCATATTATCGCTTTGCGAAACGTGCGGAAAACAGTATTTCTTAGTCATTGCCGCATTGCTTATGGCAAGCGCAAGAACTATCTGACTTCTTACCTCTCCTGCATGAAGACTTCCGTTGTATGCCCTTATCTCGTAATGACCATGCTGAAAGAATGAGTGCAGATTGCAGATAACATATCGGCTATTTGAGTAATGCTGAAACTGTTCGCTCATTCTGCCGTGATACCAAAGCCCCTTTATTTCTTCCATATCTTTAGGCTTTTTTCGGTTAATTTCCTCGATGAACTGCTTATCCATCTTGTGACAGTAGGATTCACGAGCAGAAGAAACCTGCAAAGCGTCCCACAGAAAGTCCTCCTTACTTGCAAAAATATTTACAAGATTGCGTATCTGCTGCGGAGTGTAATCGTCTGCCGAAATGTGTATATGCGTGCCTGCACAATATCTCGGACCTGTTACTCCGCCCGCTTTTCTAAGAGCTCGTACAACCTCCTGCAAAAGCGGAATATCCTCATATTCAAGAACAGGAGAATTCATTTCCACACTGTAGGATTTGGACGCTCGGTCGCCGTTTGCATTGTAACAGTTGATACTTCCGTCGTACACAATAGACCAATCCCTGCTTTTAATATCTTTAACCGTATATTTATCATAAGTACCACCCTCATGGACAACCTCTCCTCCCAGAACACCTGAAAGTGCTTTTGCCGCCTGACAGCGAGTTAAGCCTGTCATTTCTATCTCAATGCCAAAATTTCTTGTCTTTATCCCATCAAAATTGCCTGCCAAATAACCGCCTCCCAACAAAAACAGCCTGCAGATCTCTCCGCAAGCCGTAAATTTAATCGTTATTCAATTTCTGCTTTAACTTCGTATCCACCCTTGAAAATCACCAGTATTTCGGTCTTGCTCAGTACTTTTATGCACTCGATTAATTTGCGTACCAGCACATTATCAAATGTTTCCAACTCAAACTTTTCATGCTCTATCATATCCATAATTTCATCAAGTTTCGCCTGTGTTCCTTCTGAAGTTTTGTTCTGCAATTTCAGATTTTCAAGACGTTCGCTCAACTGCTGTTCTTCCGCATAAAGCTTTTCAAATTCACTGTCAAGCTTGTCCTCGTCGCAGCCGCCGGAGGCTATCAAATTGACTAAATCATTTCTTGCTTGGTCGATTTCCCTAAGTCTTTTTCCTGCAGCTAAAATTTCCTCCTGACCTTGACATTCAAGCACCGAACCAATATTCGCTTTTAAAATCCTTGCAATATCATTTCGGCAGGAATAGTAATTGTTTATCGCCCGAATTATCGCCTTATGGAGCTGTTCTTCCTTGATCGTAGGTGAATCGGGGCAGTACTTTTTACCGTGTTCCAGACGGCTTATGCACCGCCAGACCACCTGCTTTTTGCCGTTTCTTGACCACACCCTGCGTCTGTATGGAGTTCCGCAGTGACCGCATATCAGCAGCTCGGATAAAGCATATTTTCCGCTGTATTTGCCTTGCTCAGTTTTGGTTTTATCGCTGATTTTACGCTTGGAAGTTCGCCTTGCAAGCTCCTGCTGTACTCGGTTGAACGTGTCACGGTCAACTATCGGCGTATGATGGTCTGTCACAAGATACATAGGACGTTCACCGTTATTTTTCACCACTTTGTGAGTTATGCAGTCCACCGTAAAACTTTTTTGCAGAAGTGCGTCGCCGACATATTTTTCATTTTTCAGAATACGCTGAACCTCGCCTTTACTCCAAATATTTTTGCCTGTAGCCGTCCTTCTGCCCTGAGCCATAAGCGTATCTGCGATATTTAAAAGCGTGTATCCGTCAAGGTACATATTAAAAATCAGCTTAACTGTTTCCGCTTCTTCAGGAACTATTTCAGGCTTGCCGTCTGCACCTTTTTTGTAACCGAGAAGATATTTATACTGAAACTGTACCTTGCCCTCACGGTAAGCTTTTTCTTTTCCCCAGCTTACATTTTTGCTTATTGACTCCGATTCTGCCTGAGCAAAACTTCCGTACAGAGCTATCATAAATTCAGAAGTCATTGTCATCGTATTGATGTTCTCTTTCTCGAAAATCACTCCGATCCCGAGGTCTTTCAACTGTCGCACATATTCCAAACAATCCACAGTATTTCTGGCAAATCTTGATATCGACTTGGTAATTACAAGGTCGATTTTCTTGTTTCTGCACATACGGATCATGCGATTAAATTCGGTACGCTTTTTTGTCTGTGTACCGCTGATACCTTCGTCGGCAAAAATTTCGGCAAGAGTCCATTCTTTTTTGCGATTTATCAAGTCTGTGTAATATGCGATCTGAACCTGATAGCTGTTTTGCTGTTCCTCTTGCTCTGTACTTACACGGCAGTATGCCGCTACTCTCAATTGGTGATATTTATCACGGTTTATTTCCGTCTGAACTTTCGCAGGAATTATCGTTACATTTGTTGCTGTGGTCATTTTCAAGCTTCCTTTCCGTTATATTTTTGATGTGTATGCCGTTGATAAATTCAACCTCTATGGTGCAAAAATGGCTTATCCAAATTCGTGAAACACACGCTTTGAATAAGCCTATATCGAGCGTATTTAATTGTTCGTGATTTTCAAGCAGAGCCTTGATTTCCGCTGTTTTCTGCGGACTGTCATTGTAAGTACAGCAATCATATTTCATCTCGGCAAGCTTGAAAATCTCAGATTTCACTCGGTCAAAGTCCACTTGTATAGAATCGGACATCTGATTGATTTCATTTTGTTTTCTAATCACATCTACAGTAGGGGAATACACGCTTATTTCGCCGCCGTACTCTAATAGGCTTGAATTTGCAATAGCTGTGTTCAGAACGGTCAATACCGCTCCTATTATCATTTGGTCGGTCAGTCGATATTCATATTTAAAGCAATCGGGATTTCCGCAGTTCCAATATTCACGTCCCTTGCCGTTGGTTTTTCTGAAAAGCTTTTCTCCGCATTCAAGGCAGTATGTAACCTTTCTGATTTCCTGTAAATCATCGCATACCAGATTAAGCGTATTAGCCTTTCTTATCCGCTTTTCATTTGCCTGATTGAAAATATCCTCATCAATTATCTGTGGATATTTGTCAGTTCCGAGATGTTTCTCATTTTCGATTATCCGCTTGACCATGTTCTTGTTCCAATGGTCAGAATCCTCGGTATATCGAATGTTCTCGGACTCCATAAGCTTTGCAATTTGAAGTAAACTGCTGCCATTCAGATATTCTCTGAAAATCTCTGCAACTGCATAAACTTCTTTTGGTTCGGTCGTTATTTCGCCGTTTTTCATGCAGTAGCCGAACGGGATTACTCTGTTTCTTGCCATCTAATTTCACCTCCGTGTACAACAATACTACAAAATTCTGTGGAAATCCAGTACCAAAACCAACAAAAATATGCCCTGCAATTTTACTGCAAGGCATTTTCTGTTATATGTTTTCTTTGAATTTCAATCCGCAGATCAAGTGAAACTCCAGCTCATACTGATCTATAACCACGATCTTCTCAACGATACTTTCAAATGCCGATTCTTCAAACTCGGTTATCGGATTATCTCGCTTTTCAAAAAAATCAATCAACATTTCAATCTGATCAAGCGTTTCATCCTCATCGTCGGAACGTGTAAGCTTTTTCAGCTCGGATTGCAGTTTATTGATTTTAGCTGTAAGTCCCGCAGTCTGCTCAATATACTTAGCCTCGTCCAGAAATCCTTTTGTTTTCAGCCTTGCGAGTACATGTGTCTGCTCCTTAAGTTTTGCGATTTCTTTGTGAATATCCATAACATTGGTGTTTCCGCTGAATCTTTTCAGCTTTAAATCCTGTAACGACGTTTGGAGAGGTACAAGAATTTGCTTGTAATTGAATAACAGTTTGTTGTGAAGTATTATAAAACTCTGTCTAATAAACTTTTCCTCAATTCGTTTATTTGTGCATAGTTGCGCTAAATTGTCATGCCTGCGGCAAACCCAGTATATTTTATCGCCACTACATTTACGCTTATATTTTGTTCCGCAGTTGGCGCATATGATTTTTCCGCTGAATGGTGATTCTGACAATATGTTCTTATGCTTTCTACATTCTATTAGAGCTTGTGCTTTCTCAAATGTTTCTTTTGATATTATAGCTTTGTGTGTGGCTTGAATATAATATTGAATTAACTCACCTTTATTAGGGAGTTTTCTATACGGAAGTGTATTCGTGGTAAATGTTTTTTGATATTTTGAATCACCGATATACTTTTCATTGGACAAAATATATCGAATGCCGTAATAACTAAAATTATCCTTATATGATGAATACTTATTTTGACAAATCTCTGAAATCCGCTGATAACCAATACCATTCAGAAACATCTCAAAAATCTCTTTTACAATCTGAGCTTGTGTTTCGTTAATAATTAACGAGCCATTACTTAACTTGTAACCAAAGGGCGCAGAAAAAACATTTACTGTTCCTTTTTCAAATCTTTTTTGATAACTCCATTTTATGTTTTTGGAGATCGAAGTTGATTCCTCCTGCGCCAAACCTCCCATAATTGTAATCATCATTTCATCGGTCATATTGGCAGTATCGATGTTCTCTTTCTCAAAATATATCGTAATTCCAAGGGATTTCAATTCTCTTACGTTCTTCAGACAATCCCTTGTATTTCGGGCAAATCGGCTTATAGACTTTGTATAAATTCTGTCAATCTTACCCTTGCGGCAGTCCTTCATAAGCCGCTGAAACTCGCTTCGCTTGTCCTCACGGGTTCCTGTGATACCCTCGTCGGCATATATGTCGATGAGTTCTTCTGTTTCCGAATCCTCAAAAATCTGACTGTAGTACCTCGTCTGCGCCATAAAGGAATTAAGCTGATCTTCGGAATCGCTTGACACTCGGCAATATGCGGCACAACGTATCTTGACTGCTTTTTCTTCTGCTATTGTCGGCTGTATCACCGTTACTGTCGGCATTTTCTCACTCTCCTTTCAACCAACAAGGATACCATAAATCTTTTCAGAATGGTATCACCAAACCGGACAAAATTACTTGTCCGAATTTGACATATTTTCATTTTCCTGCTTTGCCGCAGTACAGAGACACATTATGATTACGCCTGCAAGACCGCCTACAAGTAGTCCGATTACAAATCCTAACATATCAATACCTCCTCACGCCTGTCTCTTATACACATCTCCGAGCCCACGAGACTAAGGCGAATC
>UQAR01000023.1 GCA_900539095.1 uncultured Ruminococcus sp. | reverse complement strand
CAGCGTCAGATGTGTATAAGAGACAGGACAAATTCAGGGGGCGTATGATATGATAAGGGAAAATCAGGTGGTGGCAAAGTTATGAGAAGATATGCTGCGGCACTTTTGGCGGCGATTATTTTCACGCTTACACTTGCAGGCTGCTCGTCGGGATATGACACTGAGGACTTTATTGGCAAGACTTCGGCGGAGATATTAGACGAGAACGGGGATTTTGACTGCGTTATCGGCGAGGCGGAGGAAGATGGTCTATACAGAAACAGCAAGTGCGGATACACCATAAAGGAAAAGAAAACGGGGTTTTTAGGCTCGTCGGACGAGGTTTTATTTTTCATATGCTTTGATGAAAACGGCGTTGCGACAAGTTGTGCAGAAGGTGTTCGGCCTGGGGGATAAGGATATTTTTGAGGATGATGATTTAAAATAACTTGAGGATATCGGGGATTTGGCATATATGGGGTTTATAAATGGAAAGAGCACGCTTGTGGAGCTTGCTCTTTTTTGTTATGTGCTTTGGCAGGGTCTTGAAAGGTGAAAGATAGGTGAAAAGTCAAGGCGGGCTATTGACACGGTGTCAGAATTGTGGTATAATGAGTGCAAATGATATTCTGACGTGGTGTCAGAATAGAGCGTGGGAGGTAAAAAAATGCCGAAGGGGTCGCAGGAGCTGACTAATGCCAGAAAGGACGAGATAATAAACGCTTGCGAAAAGCTTTATCAGACAATGAATTTCAGGGACATTACCATAAAAGAGATCGGTAACGCAACGTCTTTTACGAGGACATCGGTATACAACTATTTTCACACCAAGGAGGAGATCTTTCTCGCTCTTATGCAGAGGGAATATGAACTTTGGACGGGGAAACTGAAAAAGCTCCGTGAGGAAAATGATGTCATGAACAAGGGGACGTTTGCTCACGAGCTTGCTTTTTCGCTTTCTCAGCGTGGGACGCTTTTAAAGCTGCTTTCCATGAACCACTATGACATGGAGGAGCACAGCCGAATGGAGAGGCTGGTGGAATTCAAGGTGGCGTATGGGCAGGCTTTGGAGGAGGTACGCCTATGTCTTGTGCACTTCTTCCCTGACATGACGGAGGGGGATATACACGATTTTATATACTCGTTCTTCCCTTTTATGTTCGGCATTTATCCTTACACCTCTGTGACTGACAAACAACGTGAGGCCATGGAACTGGCGGGGGTGAAATACTCCTTTCCTACGGCTTACGAGATAACCATTGCGGAAGTGAAAAGACTTTTGGGGATTTGACAAAGGAGGCAGAATAATGGAATACGCAAAGCTTGGAAACACGAACATTACAGTATCGAAGCTGTGCATAGGCTGCATGAGTTTCGGCAAGGCAGGCACTATGCATGACTGGACCCTTGACGAGGGTGAGAGTGAGAAGGTCATTTCCCACGCTCTTGATCTTGGGATAAACTTTTTCGACACTGCAAACTGCTACTCGCAGGGCACGAGCGAAGAATATTTAGGCAAGGCACTGAAAACGCTAACACAGAGGGACAAGGTGGTAATTGCCTCAAAGGTATACTTCAACGAGGGCAGGCTATCCAAAGCTGCTATAGAACGTGAGATTGACGGCACGCTCAAAAGGCTGGGCACTGACTATCTTGACCTTTACATCATTCACCGCTTTGACTATGACACGCCTATAGAGGAAACAATGGAGGCTCTTGACGGGCTTGTTAAGAGCGGAAAGGTAAGGGCACTTGGTGCGTCTGCGATGTATGGTTATCAATTCCACAATATGCAGATAGCGGCGAGGGACAATGGCTGGACGCAGTTTTCGACTATGGAAAACCACTACAATCTGCTTTACAGAGAGGATGAAAAGGAACTTATACCGATATGCAGGCAGATGAACGTTTCGCTCATGCCATACAGTCCTCTTGCGGCAGGGCATCTCGCAAGGCCACAATGGCGTTCTGATTCGCTCAGGAGCAAGACCGACCGTGTTGCCATGGGCAAATATGACCGCATGGAAAAGTATGACGAGCAGATAGTAAAGCGTGTGGCAGAGGTCGCTGAAAAGCACGGCTGCAAAATGTCGCAGGTGGCTATTGCATGGCAATGGGCAAAGGGCGTTTGTGCACCGATAATAGGAGCGACAAAGACGAGATATCTTGACGACGCCGCAGGTGCATTTAATGTAAAGCTCACAAATGAAGATATAGCTTATTTGGAGGAGCTTTATGTTCCGCACTACACAGTGGGAGCGATAGACAAAAACCCGCCGCAGAACGTTGTTCTGCTTGACGAGAAGAAATAAATTTTAGGAGGAATCCACAATGAAAAAAGATTTTGGTAAGAACCCTTGGTTTTATCCACTGCCTGTTCTTATTGTAGGCACATATGACAAGAACGGAAATGCAGACGCTATGAACGCTGCATGGGGCGGTCTTTACGGTGCTGACATGGTGGAGCTTTGCCTTAGCGAGAGCCACAAGACCACAAAGAACATCAAGGAGAAAAAGGCTTTCACGGTAAGCTTTGCCGACGCTGCTAACTTGAAGGCTTGCGATTATGTTGGTATAGTATCTGCAAACAGCACTGCTGACAAAATGGCAAAGTCAGGTCTTACAACAGAAAAGAGCCGCTTTGTTGATGCACCTGTTATCAACGAACTTCCTGTTGTTCTGGAATGTGAGCTTGTTAGATTCACAGAAGAGGGCAACGTTCTTGGCAGGATAGTAAACATTGCTGCTGACGAAAGCGTTCTTGACGACAAGGGCAACATTGATCTCACAAAGTTCAGACCTATAACATACGAGCCTGTAAATCACGGCTATTATGTTGTTGGCGAAAAGGTAGGTCAGGCATTCAGCGACGGAAACGCACTGAAATAATATGACGGTAAAAAAAGGCACGCTCCTTCTGGGGCGTGTTTTTTTGTATGACCTGTTTCGGTTGAAAATTTCACAAATACACTATATAATAAAGGAGTAGTTTTGAAAAAGGGGGTGTAGCTATGACCTTACAGCAGCTTAAATATGTGGTGGCGACGGCTGAAAAGGGCACTGTCAGCGAGGCTGCACAGTCGCTTTTTATCTCACAGCCTAGTCTTACAAACGCTATCCGTGAGCTTGAAAAAGAAATGAACATCACCATATTCATACGCACCAACAAGGGCATAACGGTATCGAAAGACGGCGAGGTCTTTTTGGGATATGCAAGGCAGGTGCTTGAACAGGCAAGTTTGCTTGAAGAGAAATACTGCGGAAAGAATCACGGAAAGAGGCAATTCTGTGTATCAACGCAGCATTACTCCTTTGCGGTGAACGCTTTTGTTGACCTTATAAAGCAGTTTGGCGGAGATGAATATGATTTCAGTATCCGTGAGACCCAGACCCACGAAATAATCGAGGACGTGGCGAGAATGAAGAGCGAACTTGGGATACTTTATCTCAACGATTTCAACGAGCCTGTGCTCTCAAAGGAGATAAAGGCGAAAGAACTGAAATTCACGGAGCTTTTTTCGGCAAAGCCACACGTTTTTGTAGGGTCTGCAAATCCGCTGGCGAAGAAAAAGTCGGTAACACTTGAGGACTTACAGGCTTACCCTTATTTGTCCTTTGAGCAGGGAGAGTACAACTCTTTTTACTACTCGGAGGAGATACTAAGCACTATAAGACGCCGCAAAAATATCCGTGTTCGTGACCGTGCGACGCTTTTTAATCTTCTTATCGGTCTTAACGGTTACACTATTTGCAGCGGCGTTATTGACGAAGATCTTAATGGCAGCGACATTGTGGCTGTGCCTCTTGAGGCGGAAAGCTCCATGCGGATAGGTATTCTGACGCACAAAAAAGTGCTTTCCAATCCACTGACGGAATTTTATATCGGTGCACTGAAAAAATACATAGGCGAAGGCTCACAGTTGACAACCTGAGAAATATGTGATATCATTAAAACATACAAAGCCTATAGGAATTATGCATAAAGGAGAATTTTCATGACAGAGCTTACAAAGCTTGAGCAGAATATAACTGATACTATAAAGGAGTCGCAGATAAAGCTGGGGTTTACGCCTAATGCGGTGACACTTTTCTATCCTCTTGATTCTCTTAACGCAATAACGGGAGGAGAACTCACGGCGGAGGAAATGATAAGAGCCATAGGCGAATACAAGAGCGAGATACTTTCCTGCACAGCCAGTCTTGCACAGGACGGCAGGATAGCTGTTACGGTATCGGAGGAGAGCGTGAGAGCCATTGACGAAAAGGTGGAGGCGAGTCCGTTTCTTGTTGAATTTATCGGTGCGGTAAAAGAGGGGTGCTCTCTTGAACGTGCGGCGGAGATATTCAGAAAATACAATGACAATGCGGTAATAACTGCTGCACCTGATGATGAATTTGACCTGCTCGCATATTTTCCTGACGGAAAGCCTGACGGCTGCCAATACTGTTTACAGGACGACTTGGGCGGCATAACATATCACAGGTTCACTAAGCTGGACTATGACGCACTTTATCCTGAAAAGACAGGAGATAGCACAGAGAAATGAAAAATTTCACCTGCATAAGCATAAATCACAAGCTTTGCGGACAGTCTTTTCGCAGCCTTTTCACATTTGACAGCAGTCAGTGTGAAAAGCTGCTTTTTGACGTAAAGGACCTTTCGCCTGTACTCATTTGCACCTGCAACAGGACGGAGCTTTACTTCTGCGGAACGCCTGAGGAGGGCATAAGGCTGCTTTGCAGTCACAGCGGAGTGGAGGTCGCACAGTTAAAACGCAAAGTCATGATATTCACCGGTCGAACTGCTATAAAAAGGCTTTACAGTGTTGCCTGCGGTATAGAATCCCTTGTTATCGGGGAGGACGAGATACTGGGTCAGCTCCGCCGTGCATATGATTTTTCTAGGGAGCGGATAGTGCTTTCTTCTGATGTGCACATGATCTTTCAGGGGGCTATCGCTTGTGCGAAGAAGATAAAGACGCAGACAGAGCTGTCAAAGACGTCTGTTTCAACGGCTACTCTTGCAGCGAAAGAGGCTGCACACTACAAAGATGATGTAAAGGTAATGCTTTTGGGAGCGAGCGGTGAGATAGGTTCGCTGGTCTTGAAAAATCTTCTTTCATATAAAAACGTAACGGTGCTTGCAACGGCACGTTCTCACAAGAACGCTCTTGAATATATTTCAGACGACCCTAAGCTTGAACTTATACCCTATGAAAAGAGATATCAACGCATTGGCGAATGTGACTGCATAATTTCGGCGACGTCAAGTCCGCACTACACTATCACGGCGGATATGCTTGAAATGCTTGCGGACAGGCTTTTTATTGATCTTGCCGTGCCGAGGGATATCGACCCTGCGGTGAAAAGGCTCACGGGGGCAAGGCTTATTGACATGGACTTTTTTACGGAGCTTGCGAAAGAGAACAATGCACGAAAGCTTGACAGTGTGGAGCGGTCGAAACTTATCATAGACGAGGAAACCGACGAGCTTGAAAAGCAGCTTATGTTCCATGATTTTCTTCCGCAGTTCGAGGGGCTTGACAAGAGGCTTAGTGAGGTTTCGGCAAAGGAGCTTTTTTTCAGGCTAAAGTCGGAACTTGACTCACAGGCTTTCAGCAAAGTGATAGATATAATAAAAGAATACGGAGAATTATGATGCCTTACTTTCCTTTTTTTGCGAACATTAAGAATATGCCATGCCTTGTGGTAGGTGGCGGACAGGTGGCTTTGAGAAAGATCGAAAAGCTGCTGGACTTTTCGCCGCTGATAACGGTGGTGGCGTTAAAGGCCTGCGATGAGATAAAGGAACTTTTTCAGCGTGGGGAGATAGTGCTTGAAGAGCGTGCTTTTGAGGATAGCGATATAGGCGGCAAGGCATTTGTTATAACTGCCACAGGGGACAGCGGTGTAAACAGGCACATTTCACAGCTTTGCAAACAGCGGCACATTCCATGCAATGCGGTCGATGACCCTGACAGCTGCACGTTCTTCTTCCCTGCTCTTGTGACGGAGGGGGATGTTTGCATAGGGATATCAACGGGCGGAAAAAGCCCTACGCTTGCGTCGCATCTGAGAAAGTCTATACAGTCCCAAACTGAGGGCAGGCTTGGGGATATATGCGAGGTCATGGGGACAGTTCGTGACTATGCACTTGAAAACATACCTACGGAGCAGGCGAGGAAAAAGGCTATGGCAGGGGTGCTGAAAAAATGTCTTGAAAGCAGTCAGCTGCCAACAGAAGAACAGCTTATGGAAATGATAAAGGAGCAGAAATGAAACTGAGAGCAGGCACAAGAAAAAGTCCACTTGCAATGGCTCAGACCATGATGATACTTAATATGATAAAGGCGGCTTTTCCTGAATGTGATGTTGAGATAGTCACTTTCACCACAAAAGGCGACAGGCAGCTTGACCGACCTCTTGACAAGATAGGCGGCAAGGGCGTTTTTGTCACGGAGATAGAGCAGGCTTTGCAAAGTGGAGAGATAGACTTTGCGGTACACAGTGCAAAAGATCTGCCTGTTGTGCTGAGCGAGGGGCTGGAGATATCGGGGGTTTCCCCTCGTGGGAACTATCGTGATATGCTTGTGACGAAAAAGGGCGTTTCGTTCGGCACTTCTGACGTTTTTACTGTAGGAACAGGAAGTCAGCGTAGGCGTGGGGGCTTTGCAAAGCTTTATCCTAACGCAAAGTTTGCGGACATAAGGGGAAACGTTGGGACACGGCTCAAAAAGCTTTCCGATGGACTTTATGACGGGATAATACTTTGTGCGGCAGGCACGGAGCGTTTAGGGCTTTCACTTGAAGAGTATGAAGTGAAAGAGTTTGAGCCTTGGGAGCTTTTGCCTGCACCATGTCAGGCGATAATCGCTGTGGAATGTGCAAAGGGCAGCAAGGCGGCTGATATCATTTCTCGTATTTCACATGAGAAAACGATGCTCAGGTTTCAGGCTGAGCGTGAAGTCATAAAAGTTCTTGGTGCAGACTGCACAGTGCCTGTGGGGGCATACAGTGAGATAAAGGGTGACAGGATAGAGCTTGCCATTTCGGACGGTCAGGGGCATTTTTCAAAGGGCTGCGGTGATACCCACAGAATATCTGAACTTGTTAAGGAGCTGACTGAAAAGCTATGAGCGGCAGAGTTATAATAGCAGGAGCAGGCTGCGGAGATTATGACCTTATTACAATGAGGGGTCACGAGGCCATAAAAAGCTGTGACGTTGTGATATATGACAGCCTTATCGACAGCCGTTTGCTTGACTTTTGCAAGGACGGTGCGGAGAAAATATGCGTTGGAAAGCGTGCAGGCAGGCACAGTTCCACGCAGGAGGAGATAAACGCACTTCTTGTGGAGAAAGCAGGCGAGGGCGGCGTTGTTCTCAGGCTCAAGGGCGGCGACCCTTTTGTATTTGGCAGAGGGGGCGAGGAGATAACCGCACTGATGGCGGCAGGGATACCATACAGTCTTATCCCCGGGGTGACTTCGTCTGTGGCAGTGCCTGAGTTAGCAGGGATACCGGTGAGCCACAGGGGGCTTTCAAGGAGCTTTCATGTTATAACAGGTCATACGGCGGACGATCTTTTGCCTGAACATTTTGAAAGCTATGCAAAATGCGGCGGAACGCTTATTTTTCTTATGGGACTGAGAAATCTATCAGAGATAGCAGGCAGGCTCATTGAAAACGGCATGGGCGAAAATACTCCTGCGGCGGTGATATCAAAGGGTGCTACACCTGAGCAGAGGGCTGTAAAAGGCTGTCTTGGCGACATTGCCGAAAAGGTGGAGCGAGAGGGTTTGCCTGCACCTGCGGTGATAATAGTTGGTGAAACGGCAGGGCTTGACTTTTCGCCTACGTTTTTGCCGCCTTTATATGGAGTTTCTGTGGCGGTGACGGCTACTTCGGGGCTTTCAAAAAGACTTATAAAGGCTTTCAACGCTCTTGGTGCATACGCTCACCGCTGCGGCGGATTTGAGCTTAGGGAGCGACATGACGAGGTCACGGAAAAAGCTTTTTCACGGCTTGGGGAGGGCTTTTACAGTCACGTTGCGGTGACAAGTCCTAACGGGGCGGACATTTTCCTGAAAAGGCTCAGGGAAAGCCGCATAGACCTTAGAAAACTCAGCGGAACGAAACTTGCGGTCATTGGCAGAGGCACTGGAGAAAGGCTTGAAAGGGCTGGGCTTTATGCAGATATTATGCCCAAAGAGTTCAACAGCGTTTCTCTTGGAAAGCTGCTTTCTGAAGCCCTTGGGGCTGAGGACAGGCTGCTCATAGTGCGTTCATCTGAGGGTTCGGAAGAGCTTGTCAAGCCGCTTGAACAAAATGGACTGAGGTTTGACGATGTTCACATTTACGAGCCTGTTTACGGCAGCGGTGAGGAAGTCGCTGACGACTACGCTGTATTTGCCAGTGCAGGAGGAGTGAGGAGCTTTTTTGAGGGCGGCGGAAAGCTGTCGGGAGATACAAAGTGTCTTGCCATTGGTGATGTGACTGCGGCGGAGCTTGAAAAACACGGTATAAAAGGACCTTTGCTGCCTTTGGAAAGCACGGCAAAGGGGATAATCGAAAGGATACTTTCGGATAAAAGATAAGCGAGAGGAAGATAAAAATGCGAAGATTCAGAAGATTAAGGACGAGTCCTGCAATGAGAAGAATGGTTCGTGAAACAAGGTTAAATGCGGCAGACTTTATCTACCCGATCTTTGTGGCAGAGGGCAAGGACATTATGAGGTCTGTTGACTCTATGCCCACGGTTTATCAGTATTCTGTGGATAACTTAGAGCAGATACTGCCGCAGATCGCAGACAGCGGCATATCGGGTCTGCTTATTTTCGGCGTGCCTGCAAAAAAGGACGAGCTTGCCACGGAGGCTTACAATGACAACGGTGTTACGCAGCAGGCAATAAGATACATCAAGGAACACTATCCTAATATGCTCGTTATTGCGGACGTATGCCTTTGCGAATACACCAGTCACGGTCACTGCGGAGTTGTTGACGGGGACAAGATACTCAATGACAAGACGCTCCCGCTGCTTTGCAAAATGGCGGTGAGCCTTGCAAAGGCCGGTGCGGACATTATCGCACCTTCCGACATGATGGACGGCAGAGTTGCGGCGATAAGGGCTGCACTTGATGAGAACGCTCTCAGTGATATCCCCATAATGTCATACAGTGCGAAATTTGCGTCGGGATATTACTCGCCATTCCGTGACGCCGCAGAGTCTACGCCTTGTTTTGGTGACAGAAAGTCTTATCAGATGGACATTTGCAACGGCAGAGAGGCTTTGCGTGAGATAGAGGACGACATTGAAGAGGGTGCTGACATTGTTATGGTAAAGCCTGCTCTTTGCTATCTTGACATACTCAGGGCGGCAAGGGACAGATATGATCTGCCTATTGCGGCATACAACGTGAGCGGTGAGTTCTCGATGGTCAAGGCTGCGGCTCAGCTTGGCTGGATAGACGAAAAGCGTATCGTTCTTGAAAATCTCACTGCTATAAAGCGTGCAGGGGCGGACATCATCATAACTTATCACGCTCTTGACGCCGCAGAGTGGATAAAGGAGGACAACTGACATGAACACTGCTAAGTCTGAACAGCTTTACAAAACTGCCTGCGGTTTTATGCCGGGAGGAGTGAACAGTCCTGTGAGAGCCTGCAAGGCGGTGGGCACTGTTCCGCTTTTTATCGACCATGCAAAGGGGTCAAGGATATGGGACGAGGACGGCAACGAGTTCATTGATTATGTATGCTCATGGGGACCGAACATTCTTGGTCACTGCTGTGAGCCTGTGATAAATGCGGTGAAAGCTGCCTGCGAAAAGGGGCTTACCTTCGGTGCTTGCCACAAGGGCGAGATAACCTTGGCTGAGCTTATAAAAAAGCACTTTCCGTCTATGGAAATGCTCAGGCTCGTGAACTCCGGCACTGAGGCTGTTATGAGTGCAATAAGGGCAGCGAGAGGATATACAGGCAGGGACAAGATAATAAAATTCGAGGGCTGTTATCACGGTCACTCGGACGGACTGCTTGTAAAGGCAGGTTCGGGACTTATGACACAGTCTATCCCGTCGGGTGCAGGCGTGACAGAGGGCTGCACAAGGGACACTCTTCTTGCAAAATACAATGACACGGCGTCGGTAGAAAAGCTTTTTGAGGAATACGGCAGCGAGATAGCCGCACTTATCGTTGAGCCATGTGCGGCGAACATGGGCGTTGTTCCGCCTGAGAAGGGTTTTCTTGAATTTCTCAGGGAGATAACGAAAAAGCACGGAACTGTGCTTATATTTGACGAAGTGATAACAGGATTCAGGCTTTCAGAGGGGGGAGCGTCAAAGTATTTTGGCGTTACACCTGACATGACAACACTTGGCAAGATAGTGGGCGGCGGAATGCCTCTTGCCTGCTATGGCGGAAAGCTTGAGATAATGCAGTGCGTCGCACCACTTGGCTCGGTATATCAGGCAGGAACGCTGTCGGGAAATCCATGTGCGGTAGCGGCAGGAATTGAAACTATCAGGCAGATAGAGAGCATACCGAACTTTTACGGGGAGCTTGACAGAAAGTCGGCAATGATAGAGAACGCCATAAGGAAAAAAGGGCTGAACGTGAACCGCTGCGGCTCGCTCATGACGGTATTTTTCACTGACAAAATGGTAAAAAGCTATGATGAGGCGAGGGGCTGCGACACGGAAGGCTACGGCGATTATTACCGTCATATGCTGCAAAGCGGCATTTACACTGCACCGTCGCAATTCGAGGCGATGTTCGTTTCATACGCTCACACTGACGAGGACATAGCAAAGACTATTGAGGCGATAGAGTCTTACAGATAACAAAACGGAACTGTTCAAATCAAGCTGAACAGTTCCGCTTTTTTTATTCCATATATGTAGGGGCGAACAGTGTTCGCCCGTTTTGTTTGCCTGACAAACTCATGATATCCACGCAATTTTTGGCTCAATATTCCCAAATGCGGCTTTCAACATAAGTTTGCGAGAAAATCAGGCGGGCGAACGCTGTTCGCCCCTACGATGTAACAGTGCAAAAATTTATGGAAAACAGACAAATGCTAAACGGGACGTCGTATTTCTGCAAAGCAGAAATTGCACTGCTCCCCTACATTATTTGATATCAACAAATTCTAGGGAGAAGTTCTCCGCCAGGCTGAGGAAGGAGAGTCTGTGAGCCTATCTCAGTTTTCATTACCACTCTGCCTGCGTTATCCTCTGTGACCTCGCCTATGATAGCGGCGTTCTCTGAGTTTTTGCATTTTCTCAGGGCTGAAACGATATCCTCTGCTTTATCCTTTGGTGCGAATATAACAAGTCTGCCCTCGCAGGCAAGATACAATGGCTCTAGTCCTAACATTCCGCACACGCCTTTTACCTCGTCCGCAACAGGTATTTTCGCTGCATCTAAGGTTATTCCAACGCCGCTTTGTCCTGCTATCTCA
This sequence comes from uncultured Ruminococcus sp., assembly GCA_900539095.1. Taxonomy (GTDB): domain Bacteria; phylum Bacillota; class Clostridia; order Oscillospirales; family Ruminococcaceae; genus Hominimerdicola. The sequence goes on along the minus strand of UQAR01000023.1, from coordinate 16,197 downwards.
TAAAGGACAGTGCCAACGCCGCCTCTTGTGGCGTCACGGATAACGTGGATATCATTTGTGACGTCGAACATGGCTTTTACGTTAGCCCAAAGTGGTGCACAGTCGCTTGTTACGTCTGCATCTATACCGAACTCGTCACGAGCCAAAAGTATGGTACAGCCGTGTCTGCCGATATCCCCTGACACGATAACGGCGTCGCCTGCTTTGGCAAGCTTGCCTGAGGTATTGGCGTTTTCCATTATTCTGCCGATACCGGTGGTGGTGATGAAAACGCCGTCCACCTGACCTTTTCCTGCCACCTTTGTGTCGCCTGCACATATTTCGACACCTGCCTCTTTCGCAGTCTTTGCCATTGCGGCGGCTATCTCCTCAAGCTTATCCATTGGAAAGCCCTCTTCGATAACGAAAGCACAGGAGAGATACAAAGGCTTTGCACCCATGCAGGAAAGGTCGTTCACGGTGCCGCAAATGCTGAGCTTGCCGATATTTCCTCCTGGAAACTCATATGGGGAAACTATAAAGCCGTCGGTGGTGAATGCTATCTTGCCCTTTTCCATTGAAAGCACGGCGGCGTCGTCTGCGGTCAGGTCAGGGTTAGCGAAATGCTCCTTGAACACACGGTCGATAAGCTCGGAGGTCTGCTTTCCTCCTGCTCCGTGGGCAAGGGTCACAAATTTATCTGTCATAATTATTCCTCTTTTCGAATAGTTTATTTTACAAATTGCCGTACTGGTAATAAGCCGAGCAAGCTCCCTCGTTGGACACCATGCACGCACCAACTGGGTGGAGCGGTGTGCAGACCTTGCCGAAAACTTTACAGTCTGACGGCTTGCACTTGCCCTGCAAAACATCTCCGCAGCGGCAAGCTGGATTCGGTTTGCCCGTTATTTTCGGCAGGGAGAATTTCTTTCGTGCGTCAAAGTCCGCATACTCGTCACGGAGTATCATGCCTGACATTGGTATGATGCCAAGTCCACGCCACTCGCTGTCGCAGGGGGTCATGACCTTTTCCATAAGCTTTATGGCGGCTGGGTTGCCCTCAGGTTTTACTACTCTCGGATAGCAGTTTCTGAAAAACGGTTCGCCACGCTGAGAAAGTTCTATGGTAACGGCAAGAGCCGTAAGAAGTTCAGCGGCTGTAAAGCCCGTAACAACGCCTGAAACACCCTTTTTCACAAGCTCCTCGCACACGGCTGTGCCTGTGATAGCGTTGACGTGACCGGGATACAAAAATGCGTCGGCACTGCCCTCAAGAGCCTTATAGGCGTTAGGCATGGTCTTGTTCGCACCAAGTATGGAGAAATTCTCAAGACCAAGCTTTTTAGCTTTTTCCACTGCAAGGCAGGCTGAAGGAGTGGTGGTCTCAAAACCGACGGCGAGAAATACCACCTGCTCGTCCCTATGGCTGTCAGCATACGAAACGGCGTCAAGTGGAGAATAAACTGTCTTTATTGTCGCACCCTTTGACCTTGCTCCTGCTAGGCTCATTTCTGTTCCTGGAACTCTTATAAGGTCGCCGAATGTGCATATCACCGCACCTTTTTCAATGGCGAGCATACAAGCCTCGTCAATAAATCCCACCGGGGTAACACAAACTGGGCAGCCGGGACCTGAGATAAGCTCGACGCTTTCAGGGAGCAGCTTTCTTATGCCAAGCCTGAATATCTCGTGGGTGTGAGTGCCGCAGACTTCCATTATACGGAGCTTTTTGCCGTCCTCACGTTTATAGGAGCTTATTATCTCCTTTGCATTTTCTATAGTGTTAGTGTTCATTGGATACTCTCCATTATCTCGTCAGTTTCCTCGGCGTCGTCTGAGGTTATCTTTGCGATAGCCACACCTGCGTGCACCATGACATAATCACCCACTTCAAGGTCGTCGATAAGGTCGGCGGAAACTTCTCTTTTTGCACCGCTTGCATCGATAACGGCAGTGCCCTCATTTACACTTACAACTTTTGCAGATAAACCTACACACATATCAATACCTCCAAAAAATATAAAAATCTATATAGAATCAAATCAGACAAGGTGGATACACGGGCGACCCAAGGTCGTCCCTACAGAATAAGAAAATCATCGCCGCTAAGCGATACCTTAATTTCTCATTCCTCACTCCCCATTCAGATAAAACGCTTGTCCCAAAGCTATACCGCCGTCATTAGCAGGCACAAGGCTGTGGATAAGCACTCTCAGTCCCATTTTTTCAAGACGGCATTTCACCATTTTCAGCAGCAGCTTGTTCTGAAAAACTCCGCCGCTCAGGGCACAGACCTTTACGCCTGTCCTCTCGCTTATGGTCTTGCACGCCTGTGCGGTCATGTCCGCAAGAAGTGAATGGAACTCATAGGCAAGGCGGTTTTTATCCTCGCCATTTTGCACCCCATCACAAAGCCTTTTGACAAGTGCCTGAGTGCAGAGCATTATCCTGCCCTCTTTTTCGGCGGTGAGCTTTTCCATAGGCTCATAAACGCCAAATGGCTCGCTGCTGAATTTTTCGGCTGCAAACTGCAAAGCCATTGACGCCTCGCCCTCAAAGGTGGAAAAACGCCTTATGCCAAGCACTGCTGAGGCGGCGTCAAAAAGCCGTCCTGCACTGGTGGAGCTTACTGCGTTCAGCTTTTTTTCTGCCATTACAGACAGCAGCTTATATTCTTTTGCTGTGCAAATGCCAAGCTTTTCGCAGACCTCTCCGCCCATTTCGCCATAGGCTGTGCCTGCTATCATTGCGGCGATACGCCAGCCCTCTTTTGAGGAAAGATCTCCGCCCACCTGCATGAAAGGCTTTATGCTTGCCATGCGGTCAAAGCCTGTGCGGTCACACAAGAGTATCTCGCCGCCCCATATGGTGCTGTCTGAGCCAAAGCCTGTGCCGTCATATGAAACGCCTATGACCTTTTGGCTATAGTCGTTTTCTGCCATGCAGGAAAGTATATGGGCATAATGGTGCTGGATTTTTTTCACCGGTTTACCAAGCCCCTCGGCAAATGCCACGGTGTTGTATTTCGGGTGCATATCGCACGCCACTGTCTGAGGCGTTGTTTCCAAAAGCTCGCACATACGCTTTACTGACTCCTCAAGAGCCTTTACGGTGCGGATATCCGCCATATCGCCTACATAGGAAGAGAGATAGTAAAGGCTGCCCTTTCTGATACAGAAAGTGTTTTTAAGCTCGCCGCCTATGGCAAGGGTCTGACCTTTATCACTGCATGATGTCATAACAGGCAATGGTGCATATCCTCTTGAACGCCTTATTATGTAAGGCTTGCCCTCAAAGGTATCCATGACGGTATCGTCTGAGCGTATGAGTATACGCCTATTGTGGGAAAGTATAAGGTCGCAGAAATTCGCTATTTCGCTGAGAGCGTCCTCGTCGCTGCGGCAGATAGGTGCACCACGGACGTTTCCGCTTGTCATAACAAGGCAGTCTGTCATTTCCACGCCGTCGTCATAGTCAAAAAGCAGCAGGTGCAGCGGTGCATAGGGCAGCATAACTCCCACGGTAGGATTATCAGGTGCAATGCTTTCGCAAAGGCTGCCGCCCTGATTTTTTTTCACCAAAACGATAGGCTTTTGCCAGCCTGTGAGCAGTTTTTCCTGTGTGGTATCAATACTGCACTCACGCTTTACGGTACAAAGGTCTTTGAGCATGACAGCAAGCGGCTTTGCGGGGCGGTTTTTAAGCTCTCTGAGCCTTTTTACTGCACTTTCGTTTTTGCCGTCACAGCACAGGTGAAAGCCGCCTATGCCCTTGACCGCTATTATTTTTCCTGCCATGACAGCCTTTCTTACGGCGGTGATAGCCTTAGACCCTTTTTCGCCACTGCCTATGATATAGACCTCAGGGCCGCACTCGTTACAGCAAACAGGCTGGGCGTCATAACGCCTTGTGGCAGGGTCGGTGTATTCCCTTTCGCAGTCTTTGCACATTGGAAAATCAGCCATTGTTGTACGCTCTCTGTCATAGGGCATAGAGTCCATAATAGTGAGCCGTGGGCCGCACTGGGTACAGTTTATAAAAGGGTGATGGTATCTTCTGTTTGTTTTGTCAAAAAGCTCCGCCTTGCATTTTTCGCACACCGCAATGTCAGGTGAAACGAAAATATCACCTTTTTCTTTTTCGCTGTCGATTATCTCAAAGCTGTCAAAAGGCGGTTCGTCGGCATGGGCTGAAATTATCTCCATTATCATTGCACGTTCAGGAGGTCGATTCTCCAAGGCATTTTTCAGTTCGCCAACGGCTTTTTCGCTGCCCTGAGCGTGTATCTCCACATATGAGCCTTTGTTCGCCACAGTGCCGTGCAGTCCAAGGTCTATCGCCTCACGGCTGACAAAAGGGCGAAATCCCACGCCTTGAACGATACCGTAAACACGGATAATTTCGGTTTTCATCAGATCATCTCCCTGACGGTGTCCTTTATCTCGTCCTCCGCCTCGCTGTTTAGAACGTCTATGAGAACGTCCTCGAACTCTTCGCCGTCCAGACCTTCTTCTATGGCGGCGTTTCGCAGTCTGCCCAACATTCTGACGGTATGGACAGTAGGTCTGCGGCTCACTGACTCCATAAGGAATTTTTCGTAGCCTCTGCCGTAAAACTGCTCCATATATCTCACCACGGCACTTGTCATGCTGATATCAGCCATTGGGTGTCTTTCAAGAAATCTCAGCAGGGGCAAAACTGCATTTATCCCCTCGCCGCTCTCGTCAAGCTCCTCCATGCAGTTTTCAGCCTCATATTCAAATTCTTCTGTGCCAAGATATTCTTCAAGGCGTTCTATTATCTCTTCTGTCATATTTTTTCACTCTCTCCCTGCATAAGTCTGCCTGAAAGTCCGAAATGTGGGAAGTCTACAAACTCGCCCTTGAAATTTTTCATAACACGCCTAAGGGTACGGTCTGCAATGACAACGTCATAGTTATCTCCCACGGCGTCGCAAAGGTCACTTTCGTCTGCAAGGAAGATATCGCCCTGCTGCAAAAGCTCTTTTTTCTGTATGAAAAACGTTGCCGCTGTGCATTTTGCCGCACCGCTTTTTTCTTTGATAAGCTTTCTCACGGTATCAGCCGCTGTTTGAGTATGTATCACAAGGACTTTTTTATCTGCAAAGCTGCCCGCTTTTTCGATCACCTCATCAGGCAGACAGCTTTTTGGATATTCTATCTCATAAGGCGTGCCGAATTTTTCTTTCAGATACTCCGCCGCCTTTATTGCGGCTGATGAGCAGACTATATTTTTCTCCGCCGCAGCTGCATTTTTCACATCTTCAAGAGTGCTTGCCATGCCATAGCAGATAACATTTTCCCAGCCCTTTGCTTTATATTCTTCCGCTATCCGCTCAGGACTTATTATCCCAAGCTCCAGCGGTGTTGCACCGATAATGCCAAGTCTGCCCTTTTCCACGGGGTATCTTTCAGTGCAAAAAGTTTTGAAAAGATCAAGCCACACGGGTTCTGAGCCGCTGTCGTAATAGTTCGTGCCTGTACACTCGGCTGTTATGCAAGGCAGACCGGTTTTCTTTTCTGCCATACGTTTTAGTGCTCTCATATCCGTGGCAATGACCGCAGGCACAGGCGTGCCTATTATTGCGGTGAAGGCAGGTCTTATCTGCTCACAGGCTTTAGAAAGCTTTTCGATGAGCCTGTCGTCACGTCCCAGAATGGCGTCCATATCACGCAGTCCTGCACTAAAGACTGCACTTTTTTTAGTGAACCAACGAGGTTCGTCAAAGCCGCAGACGTTGCCTGCACAGCCGCCTGCGTCACAAATGACCATAAGTCCACCAAGCTCATAGAGCACTGCCGCCGCCCCCGACTGGTCAGGGGCAAAGGGCGACAAAAGTTTCAAAAGATTTTTCATTTGTCCTCCGCTCCTTTCCCGTCAAGTGCCTTTTCAAGGTCGCAGAAAAGCTTTTTCACTCCTGCATAGCCGAAAGGCTGTATCTCGTCATTAAAGTCCGCTCCTGCTATATCAGGGTGGTAATAGGCACAGTCCTTGCCGATATAAACGTTCACCCGTTTGTCAGGCTCGTAAAAGAGCATTGTAGGGGAAAGGTTTGAATATATCCTCGTTTCAGGGGAAAGCTGTGCTATCTTTTTCACAAAGCCGAAATTTCGCTCTCCCACAGTTCCGAATATCTCCGCCACCTTAAAGCCGTATCGTATAAGTGCCAAAGACATTTCTATAGGGTCGCAGTTTGAAAACTCTCCCACTGCAAAGCACAGTCCTTTATGCGTTTCTCTGAAATCATCTATAAGAGCCATGGTCTGGTCATAATACTCTTTATCACAAAGCTCTGCACCTATCGCCTGACCAAGCAGACGATACTGTGTGGATATCTTATCGGTCTGAAAAACTCTCGCAAGCTCTATGAAAGGTATTTTAAGCTCCTGCTCCATTTGCTGAGCCGCATACCTTGCCTCGGCATTGAGCACAAGGGAAAAATTCGCTTGTGACATTTTTTCATATTCCTCGAAGGTATCGCACCTTGAAAGCTCCCTTATGGTCTTTACCCCTGCACTTTTCAGCAGGCTGTAAAGCTCGCAGTCCTCCTGCAACGGTGAGAAGTATCCTAAGATATTCACCTCGTCAGACTTTCTCTTGCATGGTTTCAGCAGAGAATACACCGACTTTCTCACAGACGCCATAGGCGGCAGACGCTTTTCTCTTGTGAGGGCATACATATAGCATGGCACAACAGGCACGCCTGCTCTGTCGCTGCACTTTCTGCAAACTCTGTCCATATCAGTGCCCAGCAGAGCGTCAACGCAGGTTATACATATCATCACCGCCGAGGGGGTATAGTCAAGACTTTGACAGACCTCCTCAACGGCTTTTGGTATCTTTGTAAGGTGTCTGCCTGTGACGATATCGGTATCGTCAAGCAGCAGGTAGAAAAATCTGTCCCCATAGCCGCTTTCAGCACTGAGCATGGTTGTGTTTCGTCCGCAGCAGGCAGGTGCAACAAGGAGCATAACAGAGCCAGGCACTGCAAGGCCTGCTCTTTTCACGCCAAATCCCTGTGCACCGGGTGAATTGAACGCCAGCGTTGCAGGGGAACTATAGATAAGGTGCTTTGCAGAGAGCAGCTCGTCAGGAATATTGTCTTTTCCCATTTTTGCAAGCTCCGCCGCTGTTATGTAAAAGGCTTTACTCATTGTTATCCTCCTGAATAAGGGTCTGTGCAAGCTTTAAAAAGCACCTTGCCGCCTGACAGTCAGGCTCGCCCTCAATGACGGTCATGCCCTTATCCTCACATCTTATGATATCGTCACTTCTTGGAATATCCGCAACGATATCAAGCCCTGCGTTGTCTGCAAAGGCTCTGACCTTTTCTTCCTCGCCCTCAACGTTTCGCCTGTTCATGACGATACCACGGACTTTAGCATAGCTCCTGTCGGCAAAATTTTTCACCGCACTGTTTATATTATTTGCCGCATACAAAGCCATTTTCTCTCCTGAGGTGACGATAAGCACCTTTGAGGCGTAGCCCTCTCTGATAGGTGCGGCGAAACCTCCGCACACGACGTCGCCGAGGACGTCATAGAGCACAACGTCAGGCTTATATTTTTCAAATAGTTTCAAGTCCTCAAGCAGGCTGAACGTTGTGATTATACCTCTGCCTGCACAGCCAAGCCCAGGGGTAGGACCGCCTGTTTCGATACAAAGCACTCCGCCGTAGCCCTCTTTGGATATCTCCTCGATACTTTCAGGCTCATCGTCATGCTCTCTGAGATAATTCATCACAGGCATGACAGGCTCGCCGCCCAAAAGATTTATGGTGGAGTCAGCCTTAGGGTCACAGCCAATTTGTATAACTCTTTTTCCAAGACTTGCGAATGCGGCGGCAAGATTTCCCGTAACAGTGGATTTTCCTATTCCGCCCTTTCCGTAAACGGCTATTTTTATCATATAAGTATCCGTGCAAAAGCACGTTCCTCCTTTTTATAGGTTAAGTATTTTGCTTACGTCTTTATCTATCAGGTCTGGGATATCTTTAAGAAAGCATCTTCCTGAAAAAGCAACGTGAGGCAAAGGCACGAATGCTGACCCTCTGCATATAGGTTTGAAAAGAGGGTCTGCGATAACAGTTTCATGCTGAGAAAAGAGCCTTTCAAGTTTTTCTTCCCCCTCGCAGAAAATATCCTCCGCTGAGAGCACCTGACTGTTTCTTACGCCCACAGTTGCCACAGCTTTTGCACCAAGTTCAGCTGCAAGGGACGCTGCGAAAACGCTTTCCCCTGTGACGATGATGTCTGCATTTTTCAATTTTTTGTCGGTGCAGGCATTGATACAAACGCCCTCTGACACTGCCCTTTTAAGGTCGTAGGAAAGCTTTTTGGAAAAGCTTTTTCCCACAGGCACGCCCACAACATAAGGCACGCCATAGGTATCGAAAAGATACTCCGCTGACGCAATGCCGTCTGAGGATATAACAAGGCTCACAGCCGCCTCTGACGCTGATGATATCTCTTCAAGACTGCTGTCCATGGCAAGGCAGCTTTTCACAGAAAAGCCGTTATCCGCAAGCCACTTTTTTATGGAACTTACGCTGGTGTTCACTGAATAGTCAAGAGGCGTTGCACCGATGATGTTCACCGAACCAGCCTGCGTTTTCTTTTTCTCGTGGCAAAAAAGCTTTACAAGGCTCAAAAAAGCCCCCTCAGCACCGTGGAGATAAGAATGTGTGCCGTTTGTGTCAACATAAAACGTGGTCAGACCTGTTTCACGCTCTATCTCCTCAGCCGCCGCACTATAGTCAAAACCTGTCATTGCAGGCATAGGCGAACCGCATAGAGCTATGAACCGTGGGGAAAGTTCTTTGGCGGCTTTCGTTACGTCACAAATGAATTTGCCGTCATTGCCCATAACGGCGTCCGACTCGGTGAGTGCGGAAATATATATCATGCTTTTGCGGTCATACCAACGAGGTTCATCGTGTGTGGCATAGGTTGAATTACAGCCTGATGCGTCATGAACGACGGTCATTCCACCAAGCTCATAAAGTGCCGAACAGACCCCTGAGGTATCCGCCGCATATATTGATATCACTTTTGAATTCATAGGCAGCTTTCACACCCCCAGCCTTTATGCTGTATCACTTTACGTCTGTCCTTTTTGTTCTCCGCTCCGTCAATGATAATCTCCGCAAGCATTTTTATGCCCTCAAAGCCATATCCGCCGCCACCTGCGACTATATCAACGAAGTTATCGGTCTGACAAAAAAACGCCGCTTTCTGACCTATGGCAAGATACTTTTCACTGCACTGTGAAAACTCCATTTTCACATTCACTGTGGGGAAGATATCAAGCTCAGGGCAATGCTCTTTGATCCACGCAAAGTCTGCTCTTTCTTCCTCGGAGAAGCTGTCGGCGTAGCAGCGTTTCACGTTAAAGCCCTTTTCTAAAAGCAGTCTGCAAAGTCCAAGCGGACGTGGCACAGCGGTATAATCCACTGCCACAGGCGTATCACCCAATACCTCAAGGGCACGGGCTAAAGCCTTGTCGGCACTTTCCCTATCAGCCGCAAGGTCTGGCATTTGCACACCAAGTTCGCTGCAAAGCCTGCGGTAAAGGCTTTCTATCTCGTCATAGCCATAGCACAGCGGCAGATACAAATGCTTTGTTCCGAGCCGTCTTTCAAGCTCCTCTCCTGCTGGTTTCGCCGCAGGGATATAGGTGATATTCAAAGAGCTTTCCGCCATAGCGAGATACTCTTCATAGGTCTTGCACTTTGTTATATCCAAAAGCTCAAAACCTGCTGAATTTATTATCCTCACAAGCTCTGAAGAGCCGTCAGTCGCTCTGTCACAGCCTATTATCGCAGCTGTTTTAGGTTTCTTTTCGCACTTTTCCAGCGGCTCATAAAGCTGTTTTCTCATGAGGCTGTCGGGGGAGATAGACTTTCTCATGGTAGGCGTCATATAGCAGTCGATAAAATGCACCTGCGGAAACATTTCCGAAAGCTGGTCTATTATCATTTTGAAGTCACAGCCTGCAAAAAGGTGGACGCAGCTTAGAAAAAGCAGCACACATTTTGGCTTTTCATCAAGCCTTTTTATGATATCGCTCACGCCGTCGATAACGTCCTGTTCCATTGTGCCGTCATACAAGTCCTGCTCAGAAACAGTCACCCATGACATTCTATCCATGGCGTTCATCTCTGCCGCCGTCAGTATAACTCCCCTCAGGCAGCCTTGTGCACAGACAAATATCTGCCGTGACTCAGGAATGAGCATACCGGTATGGACGATATTCCACACGCCTCTTGTGGGAGGATTGTATTCAAGTCCGCTTTGAAAAGGTGCAGGGAAATCAGCCTTTGTTATCTTGATGCCGTTGTCTTTTATCATTTTTCTTCTCCGATTTTGCACAGGGCGGAAATTTTATCCGCAAGTGCTCTATACTGCTTTGCCACACTGCTTTCAGGAAAAGCCTCCATGACTGTCTTGTGCATATCCTCAGCCTCGCTCACAAGCTCACTTCTGTCTATCTCTGCTATCACCGAGCTGCCAAAGTCAGCGGCAAGCTCCGCCACTTTTTCGTCCTCGTTTTTTACGTTACGCCTGTTAAGGATAAAACCGCCCAGCGTTGCATAGCCACGGCTTTTGAAATTTTCCACCGCCATTGCGATATTTGCGGCGGCGTATATGGACATATTCTCTCCTGAGGTGATGATAAATACCTTATCGGCGTAGCCCTTTCGCATAGGCATTGAAAAGCCTCCGCACACAACGTCGCCGAGGACGTCATAGATTACAACGTCAGGCTGATATTTTTCATACGCACCCTTTTTTTCAAGCTCTTCAAGTGCGGCGATTATACCTCTTCCTGCACAGCCAAGCCCTGGGACCGGTCCGCCTGCCTCAACGCACACAACGCCGTTATACCCAACGCAGGTCATATCTTCAAGCTCAAAGCCCTCGCCCTTTCGCACAAGGTCAAGAACGGTGGGTATCTTCTCTCCGCCGTGAAGAAATATGGTGGAATCAGCCTTAGGGTCACAGCCTATCTGCATGACCTTCAGCCCTTTTTCAGCCAGTGCCGCACTGACGTTTGACGCCGCAGTGGATTTTCCTATTCCGCCTTTTCCGTAAAAAGCAAGCTTTATCATTATCTGTGATCTCCTCTTGTGATCTTTATTTTATAGCCTATAGACTCCATTCGTCTTTCAAGGCAAGCCCTGCACTGTGCAGACTCGTCACCTGTGCATATCTTGTTGTCATAGAGCATATATTTTTTTCTCACCGCCACAGGCGAAAGATTTGGCATTATAACGTTTGCACCTGACAGCACGCCTTGTTCACGGCCTTTAGGGTCGATAGTGCCCAAAGCGGTGGTGGCAGGCAGCAGAACGTCGGGGAGCATTATTCTGCAAAGGCTGAGCATAAAAAGCGTAAGCTCATATGACCCCTGCGGACAGCTGCGAAAAGGCGTATCCTTATGCGGCAGAAAAGGCCCTAAGCCTATCATTTCGGGCTTGAAACTGCACATAAACTCCATATCCTCAGCAAGGCACTCAGCCGTCTGATATGGTGAGCCTATCATCATTCCGCAGCCTGTCTGATAGCCTATCTCTTTAAGGGCAAAAAGGCACTCCATTCGATTTTTCCATGACATTTCTGCGGGGTGGAGCTTTTTGTAATGCTCCTCGTCGGCAGTTTCGTGCCTGAGAAGATATCTGTCTGCACCAGCCTTAAAAAACGTCTCATAGTCCTCACGGCTTTTCTCGCCAAGGGACAATGTCACCGCACAGTCAGGGTGACGCTTTTTTATCTCTCTGACGATACCGCAGAGCATTTCCCTGTCATAAAAGGCGTCCTCGCCACTTTGGAGCACAAAGGTACGAAAGCCATAGCCGTAGCCCTCGTCGCAGCACTGCAAGATCTCCTCGGCGGTAAGCCTATATCTGCTCACGTTGCCATTTGAACGCCTTATTCCGCAGTAAAGGCAATCGTTTTTGCAGATGTTTGAAAACTCCACGATACCTCTTATGTAAATATCCCTGCCGAACATTTCCTGAGCAATGCCCCTTGCAAGCTCCGCCGCATATATCCTGTCGCTTTCGTCATGCTCTTTTATTATCCTCACCCAATCTTCGTGGGAAAGCTGTTTTTCTTTGTTAAGTCTGTCAATAAGTTCTCTGACCGCCACGCTTATCATCAAGCTCCTTTACAAGATGTGGGAACACCTCTATGCTCCTTTTCAGTATGCCTTTCATGTAGGCAATGGCAATGCCGTAATTTGTGAACGGCACGCCTGCGTCATCTGCACATTTCATTCTGTATGTAAGCTCCCTTGAGCCGAGCATACAGCCGCCGCAGTGTATACAAAGTGCAAAGTCCGAAAGCTCCTCAGGAAAGCCATGACCTGAGGACAATGTTATATCAAGTTCCTTGCCTGTATATTCTTTCAGCCAGTTTGGCAGCTTTACCGAGCCTATATCACCGCACTGTCTATGATGAGTGCAGCCCTCTGATATAAGCACCCTGTCGCCGTCTTTTAGCCTGTCGATAGCTTTCACGCCCTTTACAGCGGCGTCAAGAAAACCTTTATATCTCGCCATTAGTATAGAAAACGAGGTAAGAGGTATGTCCTCAGGGGTATCCTTTGAAACTCTTCCGAACGCCTGACTGTCTGTTATAACAAGTGCAGGCTTTTCTATCCTGCCAAGCACCCCTGAAAGCTCCGTTTCTCTCACCACCACCGCACAGGCATTAGCCTCAAGAACATCTCTTATGGCTTGCTGCTGAGGGAGGATAAGTCTGCCCTTTGGTGCGGCACTGTCGATAGGCGTAACAAGCACCACCATATCGTTAGGCTTTATAAGGTCGCCAACCAGACGCATCGTCATGGTGTCTGTTTCCGTAAGCTTTGCAATGGCGTTTTTAAGCTCCTCGATGCCGGTATGCTCTTTTGCACTGACATACACTGCACCCTCCTCTTTTTTGATATCAGACAAAAGATCGGCTTTGTTTTTTGCTATCACAAAGGGGATATTTTTCTCTTTGAATATTGAGATGAGCTGTTTTTCACACTCGCCCAGTGGTATCGTGCAGTCGGTGACAAGCACTGCACAGTCTGTTCTGTTCAATATCTGCTTAGTTTTTTTCACACGCAGCTCCCCAAGGTCGCCTTCGTCGTCGAAGCCTGGGGTATCTATAATAACAACAGGCCCAAGTGGCAAAAGCTCCATTGCCTTTGTAACAGGGTCAGTGGTAGTGCCCTTTGTGTCAGATACCACTGCAAGATCCTGATTTGTCACTGCGTTCACAACGCTTGATTTTCCTGCGTTTCGTCTGCCGAAAAATCCTATATGAATACGTTCTCCGCTTGGTGCGTCATTAAGTCCCACTGCAAAAACTCCTCTCAATAAAATAAGCCATACCCCTGAGGATACAGCTTTGATAACAAAAAAAGGCTACGCTTGCTCATAAAAAACCTAATCCACGGGCGAACGCTGTTCGCCCCTACATGAGTAGAGATAGGGCTTTATATCTGCTTTTTACTTTTTCTGCTTGATGTGTATTCTTTCGCCTTAAAGGAGAAAACTCGTTTTCGGCGTCAGGGTCACAAATATTATTTTTTACTGCGGCGAATAAAGGGTCTTGGCGGTCACGCCCTCAAGCCTGCCTATCTTGCCTGCAAGAGAGTTTATAACGTCCTGCGGTGCGTCGATAGCCACGCTTATTATGTTCATGCCACGCTCACGGTATGGCAGACCCATTCGTCCTATTATATGATCGGCGTGCTCATGCAAAATGGCGTTTATTGCCTGAGCAGAGCCGTTGTCGTGTGCGATTATTGCAAGTATTGCCACACGGGTATCCATAAAACACCCCCGTAATATAAAAGTGTACTTTGTCTTACTTTATCTTATTTTATGATAGCACAATTTGTCGGAGTTGTCAACAAATATCCCCTCTTTGAAAAAACATTTAAACAAAATATACATAGCAGCATCAAATATATGAAATATGCTCTTGACAAGCAAAGTTAGCCGTGGTAAACTTATTTGTAGAGTTCTTTTAGATAAAAGATAAGAATAAAATATAGCTATGGAGGATAAAAACATGACTCTTGACAAGCTTAAAACGGGAGAGTCCGCCGTGATAAAAGCGGTAGGCGGCGAGGGTGCACTAAGACTGCGTTTTCTCGACATGGGACTGATACCGAAAACAAAAGTGAAAATGTTAAAGCGTGCTCCTATGGGCGACCCTCTGGACATTGTACTCAGAGGCTACGAGCTTACCCTGAGGATAGAGGACGCAAAGAACATAGAAATAGAAAAGACAGAGGAGAATGAACATATATGAGATTTGCCCTTGCAGGAAATCAGAACTGTGGAAAGACCACGCTTTTTAACGCCCTCACAGGCTCAAATCAGCACGTCGGCAACTTTCCGGGAGTAACGGTGGATCAAAAGGTGGGCGACATAAAGGGGCAGAAAAACTGCACAGTTGTCGACCTGCCAGGAATATACTCCCTCAGACCTTACACGCAAGAAGAGATCGTTACCCGTGACTACATAATAAACGAAAAACCTGACGGCATAATAAACATTGTTGACGCCACAAACATTGAGCGAAATCTTTATCTCACTTTACAGCTCCTAGAGCTGCGTGTGCCAATGGTGCTTGCACTGAACATGATGGACGAGGTGAGGGCGAACGGCGGAACTATCGACGTAAAAATGATGAGCGACGCCCTTGGCATACCTGTCATACCAATAAGTGCGGCAAAGGGCGAGGGTATCTCAGACCTTATCGACAAGGCTGTGGAGACCGCACGAAACAAGACAAAGCCTGTGGTCACGGACTTTTGCTCAGACGATTCCGCTGTGCACAGATGTATACACGCAGTTGTGCATCTTATCATGGATCACGCTAATCGAGTTGGCATACCGCCGAGGTTTTGTGCGTCAAAGCTTATCGAGGGTGACAAGAACATTGAAGATCAGCTGGAGCTTAACCAAAACGAGCTTGAACTTCTTGAACACTGCATAGTGGAAATGGAGGACGAATCGGGGCTTGACAGAAATGCGGCAATGGCGGATATGCGGTATGACTTTATCGAAAAAGTCGTTGCCATAAGCGTTGTGAAGTGCCACGAGAGCCGTGAACACAAGCGGAGCGTGAAAATAGACCGAATACTAACGGGAAAATACACTGCTCTGCCCGTATTTTTCGGCATAATGTTTCTTGTGTTTTTCCTGACGTTCAATGTTATCGGCTCGACGCTTTCCGACTGGCTTTCCCTTGGTATCGACAAGCTCACCGCTATTGCGGACAAGGGTCTGACCGCATACGGCATAAACCCTGTTGTGCACAGCCTGATAATAGACGGCGTTTTCGCAGGAGTGGGCAGTGTGCTGAGTTTTCTTCCTATAATAGTCACGCTGTTTTTCTTCCTTTCCATACTGGAGGACACAGGCTACATGGCACGAGTGGCGTTTGTAATGGACAAGCTACTCAGGAAGATAGGTCTTTCGGGACGCAGCTTTGTGCCTATGCTCATAGGTTTCGGCTGTTCAGTTCCTGCCATAATGGCAACAAGGACATTGGTTTCAGACCGTGACAGAAAAATGACCATTTTGCTCACCCCTTACATGAGCTGTTCGGCGAAGATACCTATTTACGCAGTTTTCTGTGCGGCATTTTTCAAAAAATATCAGGCACTTGTGATGATAGGCTTATACATAACGGGAATAGTGCTTGGGATAATCGTGGCGTTGATACTGAAAAACACAGCATTCCGTGGCAAGCCTGTGCCATTTGTAATGGAGCTGCCTAACTACCGTCTGCCGTCTGCAAAAAGCGTGGGACTTCTTTTGTGGGACAAGGCTAAGGATTTTATACAGAGGGCTTTCACGGTGATATTCTTTGCCACCATAATAATATGGTTTCTTGAAACCTTTGACGCAAAGCTCAACGTTGTCAAGGATTCTTCCGACAGCCTGCTCGCTCTTATCGGTCAGGCTATATCGCCAATATTCAAGCCTTTGGGCTTTGCCGACTGGAGAGTGACCACCTCCCTCATTTCAGGCTTTACGGCAAAAGAGGCTGTTGTGAGCACAATGGCAGTGCTTATGAACACAAGCACTGCAAACCTCGGCATGGCACTTTCTGGAGCTTTCTCAACACTTGCCGCACTGAGCTTTCTTGTATTCACTCTTCTTTACACCCCATGCGTTGCGGCGGT
>UQAR01000022.1 GCA_900539095.1 uncultured Ruminococcus sp. | reverse complement strand
ATTCGCCTTAGTCTCGTGGGCTCGGAGATGTGTATAAGAGACAGTTTTCATAATATGTTTTCCTTTCTCGTTTTTATAAAATAATAACATTTATATTTTAGCTCATTAATGTGGATTTGTCAATAGGAATAATAAAATTAGATAAACGCACAAAGTTCTGTTGAAATGTGACTATATATACAAAATTTGTTTTTTGTTATTCATATTGCACATTGACATTTATGATTACAAAATGTACAATTTAAACATAGGGTATTTAATTTGAAAATTATATGGGGGTACAACTATGAAAGCTAAACACGTTGGCATAATAATATGGATAATCGTTGCTGCCGCTTTTATATTTTGCTTTTGGTATTTTGGCTTAAAGAACATAGTTTCTTCTGATGAACCTGAAGATGATGAAAGCGGAATAAATACCTTTAACTACAGCTGTCCCCATGATGATACCTATCAGGAACCAACGCTGAATATGGGAAAATATTATCCAAACGGAGATACAAGCAAAGATTATTTTACAATAGGAGAAAACAACACTCTGAAATACAGCGGAGATTCGGAATATCTTTGCAATAAGCTGTTTACGTTTTATGACGAGACTGCAAAGCAGGATACGATAAAAATGTGGTCTGAAACCAGAACATATACTATTAAAACCTATCACGAAGCAACAGATAAAGTATACGTCGAATTTACAATCGGAAACGATTTACAGCACGAAAAATATAAAGAAGCTTTTGACCACCCGTTTAAGTATGTTGATGAAAACACATTCGTCGCCGTTGATACTTACATTCGTGTTCCCGACGATTCTGCCGCTGAATCGGAATCTTATTCCGACGATGTTTCGGTAAATGAAAGCAAAATTTCATAGTAAAAAAACTTCAATGGCGAAAAAACGTCATTGAAGTTTTTATTTATGTTTCAGCCGGCTTTTCCGGAATTATCGGGGTAAGCTTTCCGTCACGGAGAAATTCTATGTAATCTTCTATGGAATTGATCGGCTCGTCAGTTGCAACGCCGCTGATACGGCTGTCCTCCACCCACAGGTGGTGATTGTCCGTACCGCCTGTTTGCTTAAAGCCGAACTGTTCGGCATACCACTTTGCACGCTCATTGAAAACTTCTTTGCCGTTGCCGCTGTTATAGACCTCAACGCCGTCTATCCATTTTGGCAGCAGCTTTATTTCATGGATATACCAATCTGCCTCTCTGAACGGGTGGGCGTGAACAAGCACTCCCCCTGCTTTATGCACTCTGTCGGCAAACTGATAAAAGCTTATATCACTGAGGTTATCGTTGGCAAGAAGAAAATCCTTGTCTATACCGTAAGTGAGCAGGTCTGCACCGAAGTAGGAATACTCCAGTCCGAAAAACACTTTCAGACCTATCTCGTCACCCACAGCCTTGGCGTTTTCATAGCCTTTGCAGAACTTGTTCACTCTGTCCTCCCAACTGTCAAAGTTGGTGACGGCACAGTTTCCGTTAAAAAAGTGGTCGGTGACGATGATCCCGTCATAGCCTAGGGCTTTATAACGTCTTGCCTGCTCTGCTCCGCTTGCAGAGGCACAGCCGCTGCCCTCGGCGGTATGCAGGTGTGTTTCATACCTGAACATCAGAAATCCACGCCTCTGTTGATGACCTCCATGCACATTCTGCCGTTATGATATGGGCACTTCCATGGGCCGACTATCTCTTTCCAGTCGTGCGGCTTATGGTCATAGGACACCTCGGCATACCACTCTGAGCCTTCTCTCTTGTCAATCATCTCAGCCTTGATATACTCCCACACACTTCTTGCACTTTCAAGGAACTTCTTTTCGCCGCTGTGCTGATAAGCGTTGATAAAGCCAACAACAGACTCTGCCTCTACCCACCATACACGTTTCTTATCTATCTTATCGTTCTCACGCTCGTTGTTCAGTGCACCGTTATCAAGTGCGATGTTCTGAATGTTATGAGAAATTTTAAGATCCATTTCGGCAAACTGCTTTTTAAGCTCCTCGTCGCCAAGAGTATCGCAGGCAAGGTCCATGAGCCATGTTGCCTCGATATCGTGACCGAATGAATGGATATCTCCCACAAGGTCAAACTTTGTATCAAAGAAAACTTTCAGTGCGTTAGTTTCAGGAGTATAGACGATATCTTTCATCTGACCAAGCTGGAATTTAAGTCTTTCGGCAACTTCCTCGTTATGGTCTGCCTTATAAAGCTCGGTATAAGCCTCGATAAGGTGGAGGATAGCGTTCATGGTCTTATCAGCCTGCAAGCCGTTTTCTGAAAGTGCGTCATTTGGCACCAGATTCCACTGTCTGTCAAAAGCCTCTCTATAGCCATACTCGTCGAGAGTGTTGTTCTCGATGTCGTGGAAAAGCTTATAGGCAAGCTCAAGAGCCTCTTTATCGCCGCTTGCGTTATAGTAGCAAGACAGTGCATAGATAGCGAACGCAACGTTATATGTATGTTTCATTGTATCGGCAGGCTCACCCTTATAGTT
The DNA here is from genome assembly GCA_900539095.1 of uncultured Ruminococcus sp. GTDB lineage: Bacteria > Bacillota > Clostridia > Oscillospirales > Ruminococcaceae > Hominimerdicola. The sequence continues at coordinate 25,794 of UQAR01000022.1, read as the reverse complement.
CATCATCCAATAAACTCCGCCGTACTCATAGTCGATACAATGGTTTTTGATAAACTCATAGGCGTGGCGTGCGTTATCGAGCAATGCCTTATCGCCAAGTGTGATATAAGCCTTTGAGTAGAACCAAAGTATTCTTGAATGGAGGATAACGCCCTTATCAGCCTGCTTATCAAGCTTGAGGTCATAGCTCATAAAGCCGTAAAATCCGCCGTTTTCGTCATCTCTCAGCTTGTTCCAGAACGGAATGATATGTCCTGTAAGTTCCTTTTTGACTTCTTCAATTATCATCGTAAAAACTCCTTTTAAATTATATTGTCTACGATATTTCTATTTCAATATTTTCCTTGCCTCAACGTAAAATCTCTTATCCTCGGCGTGACCCATAGAGAATGTTTTTCTCGGCAGTGCACCGTCAACGATAACAGTTGGGAAAAGCTCTTCCTTGCCCATATCAGGGAGCATAAAGCCTATGGAATTTTCCTTTGCGGAAAGCTCTCTTATTACCTCTGCACCGTGGATATAATCCACCTTGCCGCCCTTTTCCTTGATATAGCTGTCAAGGAAATTCTGCAATGAGCCGACAGTGAGCTTTGAAGTCGGCTTATGTATATAGAGTGTCTTTTCCTCGCCGTTGTCGCAGACAACTATTGCCTGCTCTGACTTTTCCTCAGAAAGCTCCAGAGCCGCTGTCATTTCGCTCATAAGAGCCTTTGTGTCAACATCTGTAACTATTCTATGGATAGCCTCGAATTCAAGTGCAGGTGAATGAAGGTTCACTATCTCCACAAGGGCATATCTGCAAAGAGCGTTGCTCATGTCCTTATCAGGGTTCTCTCTCTTCTGCTCCTCGTAAAATTCCTTTGCGGTAGCGAGAGAATGGTTGCCGTCACCCATAGCGTAAACGAGCGGTGAAGTTTCGTTAAGACCATACTTTCCATTGAAAGCGTCGATATCACCAAGCTTTTCAAGTGCGGCGATTATCTTTTCCTGCATAGCCTTGTCAACGAGATATCCTGCGATATGACCGCCCTTTTTCATAAGGTCAAAGTCATAGAGCTTTTTCATCTCTGCCTTGTGAGCCTCCAGCGGCTCGACAACGCTTTTCTCAGTATCATCAATGAGTATCATGATATGCGGCAGCTCAACGGGAGCACCACGTCTTACCTTTATTCTTGGCGGTATTCTTTCCACAACAGTTGCCTCAGTCGCTCTTACGGCAGACTTTGAGCCTTTGCGGTAGTCATACTCTTCAAGGTCGATAGCACCCACGATGCCTGCTCTTACCTTTCCGTCTGACTGTGTTCTTTCAACGTATATCATGGCGTCCTTATACTCTTCAAAAACGCCCTCGCTGATATAGCTGTTCATATTTTTATGTATGTCAGCTATTCTCTCATCAACGTTATCGTCCTCAAGATAGACCTCAGGCAGGATAAGGTTCAAAGCACTTTTTGAGCCGGCTGTTATCTTTTCAACGTCAGCCCAATACTCAGGCTCAGATGTATACTGGTCGCAGGCAACTACTGCCCACTTTGACATATCGGTGTTCTTAGGCAGAAGTATATCTGCACTTTTAAAAGCTGTTGACATTTCACTACACTCCCGTTTTATATTTTTCCCTCTTTGGAAATACCCAAAACAGGACGGTGTTTTCTGCCGTCCTGTCTTATCATCTGAAATTATTCCTCAGAACTGCTTTCTGCCTGCTCGCTCTCATCAGCCTGTGCACCGTTTCCTGCTCCGCAGCAATTCTTATACTTCTTGCCACTTCCGCATGGGCACAGATCGTTCCTACCCGGCTTTTTAGCCTTTCTTACAGTCATGTTATGATGCTCGCCCGGTTTGAGAACATCCTCTCTCTTTGGAGCGGCGTTGTTCTTTCTTACCTGAATGGTGAACAACATTCTTACAGTGTCCTCACGGATAGATGCGACCATATCGTCGAACATATCCATACCTTCCATACGGTACTCGACAACAGGGTTCTTCTGACCGTATGAACGCAGACCGATACCCTTTTTCAGCTCGTCCATATCGTCGATATGAGCCATCCACTTTGTATCTACTACTTTAAGGAGGACAACTCTTTCTATCTCATGGAGAAGTTCCTGACCCAAGTCTTCCTCACGCTTTGCGTATATCTTCAAAGCTCTGTCTTCAAGGAGGTCAACGATATCCTTCTTTGTTATCTCGTCAAGCTCCTGCGGAGTATAATTAAAATCGTCCTCAACGGTGATTATACCCATAAGTCTTTCTTTAAGGCCCTGCAAGTTCCAGTTATCCTGAACGTCCTCATCGGTGATATACATATTTACAGAATCCTCAACGAACTCTTTTATCATGCCGAGGATATTGTCATGGAGATCTTCTCCGTCAAGCACCTGCTGTCTTTGCTTATAGATTATCTCACGCTGTGTGTTCATAACGTCGTCGTAGTTAAGGACGTTCTTTCTGATGTTGAAGTTTCTGCCCTCTATCTTCTTCTGTGAAGATTCGATAACACCTGTGAGCATTTTTGACTGTATTGGAGTATTCTCGTCAACTTTGAGGGTATCCATCATAGCTGTTATCCTCTCGCCGCCGAAAATTCTCATAAGGTCGTCTTCAAGTGAGAGGAAGAATGTGCTTTCGCCCGGATCGCCCTGACGTCCTGAACGTCCTCTCAGCTGGTTGTCGATACGTCTTGACTCGTGTCTTTCTGTACCGATTATATAAAGTCCGCCCGCCTCTCTTACCTTTTCAGCAAGCTCCTTTACCTCTTCTGAATACTTTGCATAGAGTTTCTTATACTCTGCTCTTGCAGCCAGAACTTCATCGTCCTGAGTATTTGAGAAACCTGCTGCCTCGACAGCGACTTCCTCAGAATAGCCCATTTTCTGAAGGTCTGCAAGTGATTTATACTCAGCGTTACCGCCAAGCATGATATCAGTACCACGTCCTGCCATGTTGGTAGCGATAGTAACTGCACCGTATTTACCGGCCTGTGCGACTATCATAGCCTCACGGTCATGGTGCTTGGCGTTAAGCACTTCATGCTTGATGCCCTTATTTTTCAGCAATCTTGAAAGATACTCTGACTTCTCAACGGAAACAGTACCAACGAGTACCGGCTGTCCCTTTTTATGGCACTCTATTACCTGCTCGATAACAGCGTTGAACTTGCCCTTTTCTGTTTTGAAAACAACGTCAGGGTGGTCAACTCTGATAACAGGCTTGTTTGTCGGTATCTCGATAACGTCGAGCTTATAGATCTCTCTGAACTCGTCCTCCTCAGTAATGGCAGTACCTGTCATACCTGACAGCTTGCCATACAGACGGAAGTAGTTCTGATATGTGATAGTAGCGATAGTCTTTGACTCTCTTGCTATCTCAACGCCCTCTTTTGCCTCGATAGCCTGATGCAGACCGTCATTGAAACGTCTTCCCTGCATGATACGGCCTGTGAACTCGTCTACGATAAGGACTTCGCCGTCCTTAACAACGTAGTCGATATCCTTTTTCATAACGCCGTTTGCTTTGATAGCCTGATTGATATGGTGAGCGAGGGTCATATTGTCAGCGTCCATAAGGTTTATAACGTTGAACGCCTTTTCTGCTTTCTTAACGCCGCTCTTTGTAAGAGTTGCGGTCTTAGCCTTTTCGTCGATGATATAGTCGCCATCGAGAAGGTCGTTATCTGCCTTATCGTCCATTTCAACAACGGTAACAGGTTTCAGCGTTTTTGCAAATCTGTCAGCAAGTGAATAGAGCTTTGTTGACTTGTCGCCCTGACCTGAAATGATAAGCGGAGTTCTCGCCTCGTCTATGAGGATAGAGTCCACCTCGTCCACGATAGCGAAAGCGTGCTCTCTCTGTACCTTATCCTTTTTATATATTACCATGTTGTCACGGAGGTAATCAAAGCCGAACTCGTTATTTGTACCGTATGTAATATCGGCATTATAAGCCTCTCTCTTCTGCTCCTTGTTCATGCCTGTGAGCACAACGCCGATAGAAGTGTTCAGGAAGTGGAACACCTTGCCCATTTCCTCAGACTGGAACTTAGCCAGATAGTCGTTTACTGTTACAACGTGAACGCCCTTTCCTGTAAGAGAGTTAGCATACGCTGCCAGACAAGCAACGAGAGTTTTACCTTCACCTGTTTTCATTTCGGCGATACGTCCCTGATGAAGAACGATAGCACCGATTATCTGAACAGGATAAGGCTTTTTGCCAAGCACTCTGAACGCAGCCTCACGGCAAACCGCAAGAGCGTCAGGAAGAACGTCGTCAAGAGTTGAAAGCTCGTCCAGCTTGCCTCTAAGAATGGCAGTCTGTCCGCCTAGCTCTTCGTCAGACATATCGGCATACTTGCTTTCCAATTCAAGGACCTTATTCTTGATAGGTTCTATCTTGGCAAGCTCTTTTTTAGAATAGTTGCCGAATATTTTATCAAACAATCCCATTTTCAATCCACCTTTATTTGTTTTCCAGCCGAAAGTCCGACGGAAAAAGTTAAAAAATATACTATGCTATAAATACACTATTATATTATACAATATCCCATTTTAAAAGTCAAGCAATTTATACCTGTTTTTACAAACAAAAAACGGCGGCAGGTGATATCACGCTGCCGCTGGATCTATTTCTGCATAAGTCTATATTCGCTGATACCGGTGAGGACGGTGAAAGCCACCTGACGCTGATAGTCCTCATTCTCCAGCTTTTGAGCCTCCTCGGGGTTTGAAAGGAAACCGCACTCTATCATGACCGCAGGGTTCTTTGTATTATTGAGCAGGTAAAGCTCATCGCCCACGGGTTTAGTTTCACGGGTATTATCAGGCTGCAAGAGGGCAACGAACTGTTTTTGCATTGCACCTGCGAGCTTTTCGCCCTCAGTGTTATCCTTTGAATAGAACATCTGAGCACCGCTGTAGCGGCTGTCGGTAAACTGGTTTTGATGAATGGACACTGATATGCCGTCCGAATATTTTGAGAATATAGCGAGGCGGTTTTTCATATCGGACTTTTTCTGCTCGCCCAGTCCCTCAGTGCCTTTATCGTAGATAGAGATATCGCTTTCACGGGTGCAGACCACGTCATAGCCCAGGAGTTTCAGACCGTCACGGAGGCTTTCAGCCACCGCAAGGTTTATACCTTTTTCAGGCGTTCCGTCAACAGAAACACAGCCGCCGTCCATACCGCCGTGGCCTGGGTCGATGACCACCACGGGTTTATCCAAAGAAGTTTTCACCTTTGTTCCCGACATGACGGCATCGCCGTTTGTTTTGCCATACCAGCACACTGCTGCGAAACCTGCTATCACCACGCAGCACAAAATATTCTGCAATCTTCTGAACATATATCCGTCCTCCTTGTTTTGAAAACAACTTGTTCTCTTTGTACAAGTTATGCGGACAACGGGTACGTTATGACACAAAAATCGCCGTACTCTCACAAGCACGGCGATAAAAATATCATATTATTTCTTTTTGCGTTTTGCCACCAATGCTGCACCTACGCCGATGCCCACAACTGTTGCGGCGGCAACGCCTGCGACTGCCCCTGTGGACGGGTTCACAGCTGATGATTTGTCCTGCGTTTTGCCCTCTGATGTTGGAATATCTACCTTTGGGTCTGCGGACTTTTTGCCGTAGGCGAAAGCTGCGTCACCAACGACATCGCCAAGCTTATAGGCATCATAGGACGAACCCAGCACGCTTTCATCTGTCGGTATCGTTTTGCTGCCTGTGCTCTCAATGTTCACGGAAAGCTCCTCATATGTGCTGTTAAGTGAGCTTAGATACTTTTGGAAATTCTCTTCACTGACCTCGCTGCCCTCAACGATATAGGTCGTTTTGCCGGAAGTCTTATTCTTCTGTGCTGTGCAAAGGTCTGTTTCCATATACTTGCCCACAGCATAAACAAGACGTCTTACAGCATAGTTCTCTGTATCCTTATCGGCATAGCTGTCGGCGGTGAGAAGTGCATTTTCGCCTGTCGTCTTATTTTTATAAGGCTTATAGCCAAAGCTTTCAGCACCCTTGCCGTGGTCGCTTGAAACTCTGCTGCCTGTGATGTAGCTGTGTTTGCTGCCGTCTATTGCCATGAAAACTCGCTTTGATGTGCCGTCCTCATAATCTGCTGCTCCGCCGATAAGAAATTCAGGAACTCCGTCAAAGTCTATATCCTCAAACCAGCCCTCATAATCCCACTCAACGTCAGGTGACATTTCAACGGACAGATCTCCAAGATCTTCATCAAGAAGGTCATGTGCGTTTTTGACGTGTCTTATCATATCTGCCTTGCCTGTTTCTTTAGTCGGCACAGAATATGTATAGTCATTATAAGCCTTGAGAAGTTCGTCCTTGCCTGCGGCTGCAAACTCGTCCTGATATATTACGGTAGTGGTAACGTCCACAGGCACATAGCTGCTTATGGTGCTAAGGAACACGCCATACTGGGTCTTGTTTACCTGCTTTCCACCCACGGTATAAACATCGCTGTTGGTTTTCTCGTCATAGGTGGTCTTGCAAAGTTCCTCCTCTGTCACGCCCTTATCGGCGGAAAAAGTCATTTTCCTTACGACGTCGCCCTGCATCATATACACAAACTCACCTGTATAAATGTTTCTGCAAAGTTCATACTCAAAGCCCTCAGGGCCGTCGATGTGGTCATACACTCCGCTGTTGCCCTCAAGGTGATTTACTTTTCCGTCTTTATCGAGGATATAGAAATGCCTTGAGCCGTCTCCGACCTGACCGCCCATTATGAACTCAGGTGTTCCGTCAAGGTCAAGATCCTGAAACCATGCACTATAAGAAAACGGAACGTCAGGGTCAGTATCAAAGCTCTGCATATCCTTTATTATCTCGTCCTTTTTATCAAGCACATTCTGCACAAGCTGCTCGCCTGCGTCTTTATCCGCAGCATACTCCTGTGCCGTGGCTGCCGCTGCATTTTCGTCGGCTGCAAAGGCAGTTGTCATGCAAACCATACCGGCTGATATCATGACTGCCAAAACTGCTGCACTTATCTTTTTTATCATCATATACACACGCCTCCAAAGTTACGAAACGTCTTAAACCTATCTTCTGCCTTAGTTATATCACAATTTTTTTAATTTGTCAATGACAAAAACATACAAGTAAAAAACTGGCCAAAGCATCAGCCTTGGTCAGTTCAAATTTATCAAATCAATGAGCGAACACGGTTCATTCTCTACACATAAACAACGCATTTGCGTATTTTACTGTAGGTCGCCTCTGTTAAACTCAGAGAGCTGCAAGCCCTCGTTTCTTTCAAGTGCCCAGCGAATATTCCACTCGCTTGTGAAAAGCAGCAGATAGTTGTCACGGAAGTCCTTGACAAGCTTTGTGTCGCTTGAAAGTTTCAGGGTCTTAGGGTCGATATCCTTATTATCTATCCAGCGGATATATGAATATGGCAGACCCTCTTTGAAAAGGTCAACGTTATACTCATTCTTCATTCTGTATTCAAAGACTTCAAGCTGGAGCACGCCGACAACGCCGACGATAACTTCTTCCATACCGCTGTCAGGCTCGTGGAAGATCTGGATAGCACCCTCCTGAGCAATCTGCGTTGTACCCTTAACGAACTGTTTTCTTTTGAGGGTATCTTTCTGACGGACTCTCATAAAGTGCTCAGGTGCGAATGTTGGGATAGACTCGAACTCGAACTTTCTTTTTGGCGAGCATATTGTATCGCCAATAGCGAAAATACCGGGGTCGAACACGCCGATTATATCGCCTGCATAAGCCTCGTCGATAATCTCTCTTTCCTGAGCCATTATTTGCTGAGGCTGAGAAAGTCTAAGCTTTTTGTTGCCCTGAACATGGAGGACGTCCATATCCTTATCGAACTTTCCTGAACAGATACGCAGGAAAGTGATACGGTCACGGTGAGCCTTGTTCATATTCGCCTGAATTTTGAACACGAATGCTGAGAACTCAGGGTCGAACGGGTCTATGATACCGGCAGAAGAATTTCTCGGAGTAGGAGAAGTTGTCATTTCGAGGAAGTTTTCAAGGAACGGTTCAACGCCGAAGTTTGTAAGAGCAGAGCCGAAAAACACAGGTGAAAGCTCGCCCTTTCTGACCTTTTCGATATCGAACTCATAGCTTGCACCGTCCAGCAGCTCGATATCGTCGCAGAGAGTAGAATGGAGATCTTCGCCGATAAGGCTGTCCAATGACGGGTCGGAGAGGTCAACTTCAGTGGCAGCGACCTGATGCTGTCCGCCGCTTGCCTCGAAGGATATGATATGCTTTTTATCTCTATCGTAGACGCCCTTAAACTCTTTACCGGAACCAATAGGCCAGTTCACAGGGTAAGTTTGGATACCGAGTTCTGACTCTATCTGCTCCATAAGGTCAAAAGGATTTCTTGACTCACGGTCCATTTTATTTACGAAAGTAAAGATAGGGATATGACGCATAACGCAGACCTTGAAGAGTTTTCTAGTCTGATTTTCCACGCCCTTTGAGGCGTCGATGACCATTACGGCTGAGTCGGCAGCCATAAGAGTACGGTAGGTATCCTCAGAGAAGTCCTGATGTCCAGGGGTATCGAGGATATTTATACAATAATTTTTATACTGAAACTGCATAACAGAGGAAGTTACGGAGATACCTCTCTGCTTTTCTATTTCCATCCAGTCAGACACGGCATGGCGGGAATTCTTTTTACCTTTTACAGCACCTGCCTGAGCTATTGCACCACCATAGAGCAGGAATTTTTCCGTAAGAGTTGTTTTACCTGCGTCAGGGTGAGAGATTATCGCAAAAGTACGGCGGCGTTTGATTTCATCTTCAAGCTTACCCAAAATTATTCCTCCATATTTCATTACATTTTTAAACATACCTGATTAGTATAGCACAGTATTGCGGAAAATGCAAGAGATTTTTTATGAAGAAAGCGAACCGTTGACATTGCCCCAAAACTGTGCTAAAATCAAATTGTAGGTTATCAACAAACTAAGTCACAAAGGAGGACTGTTTTATGAAAGATCTGCTCGAACTTATAAAAACTAGAAGAAGTGTACGAAAATACAAGCCTGATATGATCCCTCAGGACGTTCTCGACCGCATCATTACGGCTGGAACTTACTCCGCAACTGGTAGAAATATTCAGTCGCCTATCATAATCGCTGTCACAAACAAGGAAATGCGTGACAAGATCTCTGAGATGAACAGAAAGATCGGCGGTTGGGCTGAGGGCTTTGACCCGTTCTATGGTGCTCCTGTTATGCTCATCGTTTTGGCTGACAAGTCCTGCCCAACTTACATTTATGACGGCAGCCTTGTTATGGGAAATCTTATGCTCGCTGCTCACGATGAGGGCATTGGCAGCTGCTGGATACACCGTGCCAAAGAAGAGTTTGAGTCCGAAGAGGGCAAAGAGATACTCCACAGCCTTGGCATTGAGGGTGACTATGAAGGCATTGGCCACTGTGCTCTTGGCTACACTGAGGGCGAATATCCTGAGTGCCTCAAGAGAAAAGACAACTGGGTATATTATATCAAGTAATTATAGTCACATCATTTCAATGTAGGGGTGAACAGAGTTCGCCCGCTTTATGACAAATTGTCTGCAAATAAAAACAACAAAAAACGGAGCGGTCAAACCGTTCCGTTTTTTCATACCTATTTTATCAGTGAGCAGACACGTCAGAAAACTGGATTCCTACCTGCTTGCCCTCATATGTTGCAGAATACTCGAATGTAGTATCAACAACTGTTGCCTTGCCGCTGTCGTCTATTTTCAGCGTACATTTAGGCAGTTTCTGAATGTAAAGCTGTTTTGTTTCGCCAGGATAGTTGTTGTCATATATCTGGAGGATATATTTTCTATGGCAGTCAGAATCCTGAATAAGACCGATAGCATTCACTGTATGGGTATCGTCGATAGTTGTTACAACAGGGATACCGAGGCTCAGCTGATCTTCAAGCTTTTCAAAGCCCTTGCTGTCGTTGTTCAGGTTATATTCTGATGAAGAATCGTCCCACTGCAAAGCGTTGAGCCTATAGAGTGCTCTTGCGAACTCGGCGTCATTCTGTGAATAGCCGCCCTTTATCTTATCGTAGCCCTCTGCGATATCAAGGTCAAGAAGTTCTACCTTTTTCCAGCGGAGGTTTCCGCCTGATATCTTTGTGACGTTCTTTACCCAGCCCTTGTTCTTGCTGTCATATTTATAATCGTCATTGAGCGTCAGCGTATCACCTGTGCAGGAATAGTCAAGATACTTTGTAACGTCTGAATAAGTTCCTGCGAAAAGATCTGAGGTTATCTTGCTCAGCGGTACTCTCTCATCATACTGCTTGCCGAAATCTGTGCTGCTTATATCGTAGCCTGCTGCATTCACCTTTATATCGCTTGAATCAGACGGTTTGATATCCCCAAGCTTTGTTTTAACATTGCCGAGATACCAATCTCTTGCCATAACAGCCATACCGAAGTCAACGCTTGAAGTTGTGGTAGTTCTGAAATTCTTGAATGAGAAACCGTTCACCTTAGGGTCAAAGCCTGTGTTATAAAGTGAATAGCCTCTTACATCGTCATCGGCGTTTGTGTATGTAACGATATCATAATTGAGCGTTGTAACTATCTGCTTGTAAACGTCATTAAGTGCGTTTGCGTCAGATGCTGAATAATACTTTCCGCCTGTGGAATAAGCAAGCTCCTGGAGCCAATCTCTGTCAACATCTCTGCCAAGGCCAACAGTAAGAACGATTATGTCCTTATCCTTTGCGGTGCTCGCAATGCTTGAAACGCTTGCCGGATTTGGCTCGTCAGACTCACCGTCTGTGAGCATTACGATAATGTTTCTATACTTTCCGTTGGAAGTTGCCTTGAACTCGTTCATACATCTCTGCAAAGCAGTCTGGCTGTGAGTTCCGTTAAATATCTCAGGATCGCTCTTTATCTTATCAAGAGCCTCAGAAAGCTTTGTTTTATCGTCAGTGAAGTCCACCATTTTTTTATAGCTGCCTGTGAACTTGCAAATGCCTATCTGATAGCTGCTCTCGAACTTGTCGATAAGGCTCTTTGCGAAGTCAAGACGCTTGAATTCAACGTCATTCTCAGGAGAAGTTACGCACTGCTCCTTCGGATACATAGAACCTGAGTTGTCAACAAGGAAACAAATTCTTGTTGTTGCCTCGTCGTTTACCGTTTTCTCAACGCCGACCACATAAGTTCCAAGCTCTGTCAGTGACGCAGAAACTGTCTTTTTGCTCTTGTTCACCTTTGAATCCACCTTTGTGTAAAGTGTGGAACGTGAATCGAACCTGAGCACTGTAAGGTCGTCGAATGAATAACCCATTTTGCTGAGCTTTGCGGTATCAATATCGAAAGTTATCACCGCAGAGTTGAATTTATAATCAGAATAAGCGTCATACGCCTTTGTGACGATACTTGCGTTTGAAGAGATACCGAACAGGTCAAGCTCAACAAGTGTTGCACTTGCGGCGTTAGCGTCGCCCTTTATTTCAAGCTTGCAGTTTCCTGCTTTTTTCTCCACTGTCATTTCTCTTTCAGCGTCATTTGTCTTTCCGTCAGACTTTGCATCTCTCGGATTAGTTCCTGCCATAAGCTCATAACCGTCCAGCAGACCGTCGCCGTCAGTATCAGCCTCAAGAGGGTTCGTGCCAAGCTTTATCTCATCGCCGTCGCTGATACCGTCATTATCGGTATCCTCGCTTTGCAGATTAGTTCCGTGACGTGTTTCGTCGGCGTTCTTTATGCCGTCGCCGTCCCAGTCCTTATCGTCGGCAAACTCAGCCTCCTTAAATGTGGTGCTTATGTCAAGCTTTGTGATAACAGACTTAGCCATAGCTATACGGTTGTTCTCTCTTATTTTCAGACCCACTATTATGCAGGCTGCAACAAGAAAGGCAAGCACTATGCACAGTACAAGCAGTATTATTTTCCTTTTTCGCTTACTTCTGTTCATGCTCTGAACAAAATCGTTTGTATCAGAAAAATTTGATCTCATAGAAATTCTTTCCCCTTATTTTATAACGTAATCATTAACACTAATATTTTAGCATATTACCGCACTTTTTGCAAGTAAAATAACTCAGAATTATTCACAAAATAAACCAAGCTTTTTTGTTAGCAAACAGCATATCTTACCAAAATATTAACAAGATAATTCTTTTAGGCAATACCGCACAACGATTGTGTGCGGATCGCCTATTTTATTAACCGACACAAAAAGGACAGCCCTTTTCAGAACTGCCCTTTTTACATTTATTCTTCCGTCACAGTATTATAGATAACGTTCACAACGAAATCCTTGTCATAGTCTACCTGCAAGATAGAATCAGGTTCAAGCTCGTCTGCGATTATCTTCTTTGCGATAAGAGTTTCTATACGTCTTTGGATAAATCTTTTCAGCGGTCTTGCACCGAAATTCTGGTCATAACCCTGATTTACGATAGCCTCCTTAGCGGCGTCCGTTACCTCGATACTGAGTCTCTTGTCTTCAAGACGCTTGCCAAGCTCTGCGAGCATAAGGTCAACGATCTTGTATATCTCAGTTTTCATAAGCGGCTTGTAGTAGATGATATCGTCAAGACGGTTAAGGAACTCAGGTCTAAACTGCTGTTTCAGCAGAGCATCTACCTTGTCCCTTGCCTCCTGAGAGATATCTCCCTCTGGGGTTATGCCCTCAAGGATATAAGGAGAGCCGAGGTTTGAAGTCAGGATTATGATAGTGTTCTTGAAGTCAACTGTTCTGCCCTGTGAATCTGTGATACGTCCGTCATCAAGCACCTGCAAAAGAATATTGAAAACGTCAGGGTGAGCCTTTTCTATCTCGTCAAGGAGAACTACTGAGTATGGTTTTCTTCTTACCGCCTCAGTGAGCTGACCGCCCTCTTCATAGCCAACATATCCCGGAGGAGCTCCGATCAGACGGCTTACGCTGAACTTCTCCATGTATTCCGACATATCTATACGAACGATATTGTTCTCGTCATCGAACAAAGCCTGAGCAAGAGTTTTTGCAAGCTCTGTTTTACCAACGCCAGTAGGACCGAGGAAAAGGAACGAACCTATCGGCTGATTTGGATTTGCGATACCGGCACGAGATCTCATGATAGCCTCAGACACACGCTCAACAGCCTCGTCCTGACCGATAACTCTTTCATGGAGGATATCAGGCAGGTGCAAAAGCTTTTCACGCTCGCCCTCCATAAGCTTTGCCACAGGGATACCTGTCCAGCGGCAGATTATCCTTGCTATCTCTTCCTCTGTTACCTTATCTCTAAGGAGAGTATTCTTGGTCTTTGACTTCTCTGCCTTTTCTTCCTCTTCGGCAAGCTGTTTTTGCAGGTCAGCCATTTTGCCGTATTTCAGCTCAGCAAGCTTGTTAAGGTCATATTCACGCTCCGCTTTCTCGATATCCTTTGAGCACTGCTCGATATCCTCACGGAGTTTCTGAACCTTTGAGATAGCCGACTTCTCGTTCTCCCATTTAGCTTTCATTTCATTGAACTGCTCACGCATTTCAGAAAGCTCTTTTTGTACCTCATGGAGGTGTTCAACTGCCAGCTTATCAGTTTCCTTTTTGAGCACAGTTTCTTCTATCTCATGCTGGAGTATCTTACGTCTTATCTCATCAAGCTCAGTCGGCATTGAATCCATTTCCGTTCTGATAAGAGCACAAGCCTCGTCCACAAGGTCGATAGCCTTATCAGGCAAAAATCTGTCGGTGATATATCTGTTTGACAGAACAGCCGCCGCAATAAGTGCCTGATCCTGAATTTTTACGCCGTGGAAAACTTCGTATCTCTCTTTAAGACCACGAAGTATTGAAATAGTATCCTCAACTGTCGGCTCGTCTACCATAACAGGCTGGAAACGTCTTTCAAGAGCGGCGTCCTTTTCGATATACTGACGGTACTCGTTAAGGGTCGTTGCACCGATACAATGGAGCTCGCCTCTTGCAAGCATAGGTTTCAGCAGGTTGCCTGCGTCCATTGCACCGTCTGACTTTCCTGCACCGACAATGTTGTGCAGCTCATCTATAAACAGGATTATCCTGCCCTCAGACTTCTTTATCTCCTCAACGACTGCCTTGAATCTTTCCTCAAACTCGCCTCTGTATTTAGCACCTGCGATAAGTGCACCCATATCCAGAGAGAACACCTGTCTGTCTTTCAGGCTGTCAGGCACATCTCCGCTGACGATACGCTGAGCAAGGCCCTCTGCAATGGCAGTCTTACCAACGCCAGGCTCGCCGATAAGACAAGGATTGTTCTTTGTCTTTCTTGACAGTATCCTTATAACATTTCTTATCTCGCTGTCCCTGCCGATAACAGGGTCGAGCTTATTCTGCCTTGCAAGCTCCACAAGGTCCTGACCGTACTTTTTCAGCACGTCATATGTTTCCTCAGGGTTCTGGCTCGTTACCTGAGCGTTGCCCCTTACTGACTGGAGCACCTTGAGGAACTTTGATTTGTTTACGCCGAAAGTCTTGAATATTTCCTTCAAAGCACTGTTAGGGCTGTCCATGATACCCATAACAAGATGCTCAACTGAAACATACTCGTCCTTCATTCTTGCCGCCTCAGACTCAGCCTCCGCAAAAGCCTTGTCAAGGTCGCTTGAAATATATACAGAGTCCTGTGCACGTCCGCCTACCTGCACCTTAGGTATATCATCGACCGCTCTTGTGAGAGCCGCCTCTATATTTTCAGGGGCTATATCCATTTTTACAAAAAGCTGCGGCACAAGACCGTTTTCCTGTGAAAGCAAAGCCAGCATAAGGTGCTGCTGGTCAACAGCCTGATTAGAATTTCTTGAGGCAATGCTCTGTGCTTCCTGCAAAGCTTCCAATGATTTCTGTGTCAATTTCTGAGCGTTCATAAAATTACCTCCCTTATTATCATACAGATATATGCTCACAGCAGGCGGAGCTCTCCGCCCACCGCTTAAAGAACGACAACGCCTTTCTGAAGATATCCCTCATAGTTTTCAGATACCTTTCTTACCGCCGTTTCAGGGTCTGCGGCGTTGTCAAAGTAAAGCTGAATACAGCTGTCCATACAGCTTATATAATCACCGATAGCGTTTGCTATATCCTCATCGGTCAGCTCCGACTGAGGCGGTGCGTAAAAATCTCTTATAAATCTTCCCTCGGCCGTTTCATAAGGCACACCCGTTGTGAAAAGATATGAAAGATATTTTTCTTCGAGCCTTACCCACAGCTTGAAAAAGCCGTCAAGCATTGAAATGAGCTGTGTGCTCTGAGTTCTGAAAGACACTTTCAGCCTACCCACCTTTCCGTGAAAATCACGGCTCAGCTCTATGCTGTATCGTATGGTCGGCTTATATTTATATCTCAAAGGACTTTTTATTGACATCATGGCGTCAGACGGCTGATTAAGGGTCTGAAACCTGCTGTCCATAAGCTGTTCTATTTTAGAAAATATCTCACGCATTCTTTTTTCAGGGGTGAGCAGCTGAACACGCTCTGCCAATATCTGATTTATCAGATTTGAACGACTGGTATTCATTGAATATGCAAGCCTGTCAACAGCCTCCACCACATCATCTGCAAGCACCAGACTATACACGCTTTTGTTCATTTCGCTCTCATTCCTTTCTCTAAGGCGTTCCCATATGGCGTCGCCTTTTATCACTGTACTTATTATACCACATTCTAATAATTTGTCAATAGGATTATATAATTTTAATTACGAATTATATAGATGCACAATAGAAAGCATGTTCTCCCACCCATATTTGTGCACTTTTATTGAAAACTCGTCAGAAGTATGATATAATAACAGATACAAAGTTTGAAAGGCGTGATAAAAATGCTCAAAGGCGTTATATTTGATATGGATGGACTTATGATAGATACCGAAAAGCTGCTCACGAGATTTTGGTGCGAGGCGGCGAATTTTTACGGCTATCCAATGACAAAGGAGCACGTTCTCGGCATACGTTCCCTTGCGGCGAAGTATGCTATCCCACATCTGAAAGGCATTTTCGGCGAGGATTTTGATTATTATAAAGTCCGTGGAAAGCGTATCGAGCTTATGAACGAGTTTATCAGGCAAAACGGTATCGAAAAGAAAAAGGGTCTTGATGAACTCCTTGACTATCTCGACAGCGCAGGACTGAAAAAAGCCGTTGCCACCGCCACCGACCTCCAGCGGACGACACTTTATCTCAGCTCCATAAACATCATTGACAGATTTGACAAGCTTATTTGCGGAAACATGATAGAAAACGGCAAGCCTGCCCCTGATATCTACCTGACAGCCGCCAAAGAACTGGGACTATCCCCAAGCGAGTGCATTGCCCTTGAGGACTCACCAAACGGCATACGCTCCGCCTACGCTGCAGGCTGCAAGCCTGTTATGATACCCGACCTTTCACAGCCTGACGAGGAAACAAAAAAGCTTTTGCACGCCTGCTGTGATGACCTTTCCAAGGTCATAGGGGTGATACAAAAGCTTGTGTGATATGATATATTCTGTCAATCCATGTAGGGGCGAACATTGTTCGCCCGCTTTTTGTAAAAACGCTATAAAAATTGATACAATGTTACACGAATTGACACAAACGCTACATAGGGATAGTAAAACCGATAGCTTTATCACTTCGACGGGCGAACGCTGTTCGCCCCTACACTGACTACACTGATTTGCAAAATCAAATACAAAAATGCGGATACCTCCATGAGATATCCGCATTTATTTTTATCCTATCTAATTAGTCCTCAACATCAGAAACAGAAGATGTGTCTGTGTCAGCCTTGCTGTCTGTATCAGCGGAGGCGTTCGTGCCCAGATACTTTTCATAAATAGCTATCTGATCCTCTACAGACTTTAGCTCGTCCTTAGACTTTGTTGTAACGCATATATATGTGTGACCGTTGTCGTCAAGTATAGTTGAAAGTGTGTACTTTGCCTCGTCAGTAAAGCCGGTCTTTCCGCCCTCGATGCTTATGCCGTCGTCAGCCTCGCCGTCGCCGTCACAGTCAATGTAATAGCCCTCTATCCTCTGTGCAATGATGCTTGTAAGCTCGATGCCGTCTTTGTGCTGCTTTGTCTTTGAAGTTGTGTAGCTTGTTGTTGTGAGCACCTTGCGACAAGTTTCATTATCCATTGCAGCCTTTGTGAGAACTGCGATATCGATAGCTGTTGAGTAATGGTTCTTGTTGTGCAGACCGCTTGCGTTCACAAAGTTCGTACCTGTAAGACCAAGCTCCTGAATCTTAGCGTTCATAAGCTCAACGAACTTCTCCTCAGATCCTGCCACTGCGTTTGCAAGACCTGTTGTTCCGTCTGCACCGCTCACAAGGATAGCAGAATAAAGCAGATCTTCCATTGTAACAGTTTCGCCTGCCTCAAAGCCTGCTCTTGAGGCATTGTCCTCGATAAGAGGGTCGATATCGTCGCTTGTGAACTTGTATGTAGCGTCCATATCATGAATGTTCTCAGCTGCCACAAGCAGTGTGAGTATCTTTGTCAGTGACGCAGGATATATCTTCTTCTCATAATTGTAGCCTGCAACTATCTCGTTTGTGTCAGCGTCAACAAGTATCGCTGTGTTTGCAGACATACCCTTTATGCTGATATCCTTATAGCCTGCCGACTGAACAGGATAATTGCTTACCGGTGTTTCAGCCACTGATGAAAGATCGTCCGCCTCAGACATCTCATCAGATGAGCCTTCTTCTGAGCTGTTGTCTATCTTCACAACTGCGTCAGACACCTTGCTCTCCTGAATGGTGTATCTTCCTGTTACCACCAGTGCCGCAGAACCCACTGCCACCAGCATTATAACGATAAGCACAGCGACTACCGCTGCACCGCCCTTTTTGTTTGTCCTCTTCATTTTTACAACAATTCCTTTCCTAGTGCTCAGACTGCACCTATCTCCTCTTTTTCTTCCTCCTGACCATATTTAGCCTCATACTCGTTAAGGGTATTGTGACAGTATTTAAGTATATCTCTTCTTGTCACGATGCCGATAAAGACCTCTCTGTCGTCAATGACAGGAACAAAGTTCTGGTCCATTGAAAGAAGTATCAGGTCCTCGATAGTGGAGTATACATAGACAGGTTTCATCTTAACACGTCTTGTTATCTCGCTTATCTTATATTTTTCCAGCTCACGCATATCCTGAATACCGTTATTGAGCATGAACCACAGAAAGTCGCCCTCTGCAAGGGTCTTGACATATCTGCCCTCACGGTCGATAACAGGCACAGCGGTAAAGCTGTGATTTTTCATTTTCTCAAGAGCCTGTCTTGCCGTGTTGTCATCATAAACATAATCCACGCAAGCCTTAGGCTTTAAAAACTTTAGTATATTCATTTTTATAGTTCCTCTGTAAGCACACGTTAAGCACACGTTTTTGGTCGCATTTGACCGCACCTATAATTATACCAAAAAAACGCATACAAGTAAAGCACGGAGAGGGCATTTTCCGCCCTGCGTTTTCACCAAATCTCCACGCTGAAATTGTGCATTTTACCTATCACTGCGAAACAGACTTGAAACCATATGTATAAACAAGGCTCACAAAGCCGTCATAGGATATGGTTTTAAGGTCGTCAGTCTGATATCCGCCGCTGCTGAGGTCGTCAGTAGTAACGCCTGCTTTGCTGAAAATACCCTGACAGTAGCCAAGCCTCTGATCCTCTGACATACTGTCAAAGTCCACAAGACCCGTTGCCTGAGAAACGTCGAACAGGCTGTCATCAGCACCCTCTGAAAGCTCGTCAACTGTATACTCAGAAACAGTATCGTCAGCACCCTCCACAGAATATGTCTGCGTAAACTTTTTCAGACTGCCGTCAGCCTTGTCAAAATAAAGGTCTATGGCCGTGATATAAGTATCGCCTGTATAAGTGTATTCCTCTATGTCATACTTCTCCGCCTCATCGCCGTTTATGTGACCATAAGTTCTCGGAAGATCCTGTTTTACTATGCTTTCTATAACGCCATCAAGCTCCGTCACGTCAGACTTGTGATAAACGCCTGTTACGTTATCATAGTCATAGCTTACGCCGTCAACAGAGATAAAACCGCTCGTGCCTATATCGGACGTTACCTTGAGATAGATGTTTCCGCCCTTTTTTGCTCTCACTACTTCCTGCTTTGAACCGTCGCTCTCTGTGCAGGTAGTTTTCAGTGTGTAATCGCCGTCAAAGATCGCAGCTGTCTTTGTGATAAGCTCGCCCTGCTCGTTCACCACCTGACTGTCCTCGCTGCCGCTTTCGTCAGCCTTGCTGTCCGCAGGCTTTTCGCTGTCAGTTTTGTCCACAGCCGACACAACAGCCTTGCTGTCCGCCGCAGAAGAGCTGTCTTTATTGTCCTTTGAGCAGCCGACTGCACACAGGCAGATCACGCAGGCACAGACAGCCGCACATATTTTCTTTATATCCATATGTAAATATTCCTTTCAGACTATGTACTACATTTTTTCAATGCATTATTGCCTATAACATTATACACCCCTCAAACTTTTATGTCAAGAGATATGACAGTCCGTAAATTTAAGATACAAATTGCTTTTTCAACTTATTTACCCAAATAATAGTACAAAAATCACTTATCAATGTATACCGTGAGTTCATGCTTTTTTTACAAAAGTCTGATATACTATTTGGGTATTCTGACGAAAGAATACATAAAGTGGGAAATATATATGAATAAGAGGAAGTAAAAAATGCAAGCTGGTCTAATAATCGGAAATCAGATAATCATAATGTTCATTATCCTTATTATAGGTGCGTTCTGCTATTTAAAAGGGATAATCACAAAAGACGGCACAAAGCAGCTGTCATCATTCGCACTGAATATAATCAATCCTGTGCTTATTTTCATGTCCTACCAATCGAAATATGATAAGACCCTTGTTCACGGACTGCTATGGTCATTTCTGCTGTCGGCGATATCCTATGCAGTGACAATACTGTTTACATATGTCCTTATAAGAAAAAAGACTCCTGACCTTGCGGTGGAGCGTGTTTCGTCAATATATTCAAACTGTGCCTTCATGTGCATACCGCTCATAAACGGCATCTACGGCTCTGAGGGCGTTTTGTATCTCACGGCGTATCTTACCTTCTTCAACGTCCTTATTTGGACTCACGGACTTATGACAATGAAAGGCGAGCGTGACTTTTCATCTCTTGTGAAAGCACTTGTGTCCCCGTCAGTTATAGCCGTTGTGGTAGGACTTGTGTGCTATCTCACAAACATCAGGCTGCCGAAAGTCCCTGCCACTGCTTTGCAGTATATCGCCGATATGAACACACCTATCGCCATGGTGATAGCAGGTGCTACTGCCGCACAGACCAACGTGCTTAAAGCACTTCAAAACCGCCGTATCTACTACGTTTCACTGTGCAAGCTCATTATCCTCCCTGTTGTTGGATTTTTCGCAATGTGGATATTGAACCCTCCTGCCACAGTTCTTATGACCGTTACCATAGCTGCCGCCTGCCCTGCGGCGACCATGTGCACAATGTTCGCTGTAAACCTTGACAAGGACCCTAAAACAGCCTCAGAGATCTTTACTGTCACCACTATCCTCAGTGCTGTATCTCTGCCGCTTATAACTATCTTTGCCGACAGACTTACATATCATATTTAAAGTCAGCCTCAGCAAACATATCCATATAAACAAAAAGACCTGTCAGCATTTCGCTGCACAGGCTGTGAAAAGATAAATAAGCTACGCTCTGCAATGCTTTCCGAAAACCTCGGAGAGCATTTTTTATATCACTCTTTTTGCTGCACCGCAGACCTTCTATAATAAGCCTGCCGCACATCTCGATCCCCTTTTATAATTTTTTATCCACCCATAGTATACACCTTACTTCAACGGTGCCTCGGATGATAAAAGTATAACATATAATTAATTCACTGTCAATATTTCTTTGAACAAATAAAATATAAATTGTATATTTCAATAAAACAGGCGGGAAATTTAGAGCACTTTACACAAATTTGTCAGAAAGTATTCTTAAACAAGTCATAAATATAACGTTATTTGCCTTTTTTCTGCAAAATATTGTCCTCAGCCTTCATGAAAAACCTGTATACGTCCCCAAGTGACGCAAGGTCGCTGCATACTGTGTCGAGCAAGTTCACATTGAAAAGCAGCTTAGGGTCTTCGCTGTCAAAGCTTACGCCTATGTCCTTTTTGTTGAGCCACAAAGCGTCCTCACGGCTTGCCTGAGGGAAATGGTCACGCTTATATTCGTCACCGAACAGAATAAACTTGCTGTTCGCTTTCAAAGCCTTGCGTGCCTTTTTGTATTCCTGTGCACCTGCAAGTATCATCGCCCTCATTTCGTCCATGCTGTCCCTGTCGGTCTTGTAATATCCGCAGCCGTAGCCAAAACCGTGGGTAGAAATATAGAAATAAAACTCAGGCATAGGGTGATATCCGCTTTTGTCACGCTGGCATTTCAGCGAACACCACACGCTCTCTCTGAATATCGGGCCGCCCTTGTTGTAGCGAGCGTCTTTATAAAGCCTTGATATCTTTTTCGGGTTGCATACTATCCTGCTGTCGATATCGTTCATTATAGGCGTAAGTGCATTGATAAGTTCCGCAAAAGGCTCTTCTATGAGCCTGTGATAATCCTCCTTGTGTTCCTTGAACCATTCCTTGCTGTCCCTTGCATGATTTTCAAACAAAAAGCCGATAGCCTCTTCACTAAATAGCATTTTTCTCTCTCCTTGATGTTTCTAAACTTATTATAGTATATCACGATTTGCATTTTTAATCAAGAAAAAAGAGCCTGCCAAAGCAAGCTCTCTTCCAAATGGATTTTATGAATGAAGTCCCATTTCGTAAGCGGTTTTCATGTGTGCACTGCTCTGCACTTCGCCCTTGTTCCACACGCCTGTGCCGTAAAGGATACCCTTTTCAACTGCCCCGTCAAGACAGTCAAGAGTAAATCCCCTTATGCTAACAACTGTCTTTTCAAGGTTAGCGGCGTCAGGATCAGCCGCAGTGAGTATATAATACACTTCTTTGTTTACCATTTCAGTGTATCTCGGCACTGTTCTGTCAATGAGTGTCTTGAGCTGAGCGTCCATGGTGTAGAAATAAACAGGCGTTGCAAAAACGATAACGTCAGCGTTCACCATTTTGTCCATTATCTCCGCCATATCGTCTTTCTGCACGCACTTGTGAGTGCTGTTACAAACGCCGCAGCCTGTGCAGTAGTTCACCTTAAAATTCCTGAGAAATATTTTTTCCACCTTGTGTCCTGCCTGCTGTGCACCCTTTATGAACTCATCGCAAAGCACGTCGGAATTTCCGCCCTTTCTAGGGCTTGCGGATATAACAAGTATATTTTTCATATTGTCACCTCAAAGATCAAAGAGTTTTTATAACGTCCTCCGCTATCTGCTCAGGAGTAAGATGATTTTCTTTCAGCACCTCGGCAGGGTCATAGCGGTCATAGAACTTCTTTTCAAGACCAAAGCAAAGCGTCTTAACATCACTGTCGCCATAGAATCTTGCTATCTTCTCGCCAAATCCACCCTCAAGAACGCCGTCCTCAAGAGTGATAACGATCTTGTGGTCAGCCTTGAGGCTTTCAAGCATTTCCTTATCAACGCCTGTGATATAGTAAGGATTTATTACTGTAGCCTTAACGCCTGTTTTTTCCTCAATAAGCTTTGCAGCCTCAACGCCCAAGCCGTAGAATGAACCCAGTGCGATAACAGCCACCTGACTGCCCTTCTGTGTCATCTCATACTTGTTGAGCTTTGAAAGATCCTTTGTGAAAGGCTTGCCGTCTGAAACAAAGTTTGCAGGAACTCTGATAGCAACAGGGTGCTCGTTCTGCTCAAGTGACCAATCCAACATTGCAAGATACTCTTCCTTTGTTACCGGTGCAAGATAAACAAGCTCAGGGATATTTGATATCATTGGTATATCGTAAATGCCAAGGTGTGTAACGTCGTTCATGCCGTAAACTGACGCCGCAAAAACAGCTATTGTAACAGGGCTTTTATTGATGCAAACGTCCTGAGAAAGCTGGTCGTAGGCACGCTGTATAAACGAGCTGTAAACGCCATAGAAAGGCTTTCCGCCGTTCTTTGCGATACCTGATGCAAAAGCAGTAGCGTGCTCCTCTGCAATGCCAACGTCTATAAACTGCTCGCCTGCTTTCTTTCTGACATCAGGAGTAAAACCGAAAACTGTCGGAGTAGCAGAAGTTATAGCACAAACGGACTTGTCAGCCGCCATTTTTTCAAGAAGATAATTGCAGGTAACAGAGCCGTAATCCTCGCCCTCAAAATTGAAAAGTGACTTGCCGGTTTCAGGGTCGAATGGCATATGCCAGTGCCATTTTTCCTTATCCTTTTCCGCAGGAGCATAGCCCTTGCCCTTTTGTGTTACAATGTGAACGACAATAGGCTTTTTGCTGTCCTTTACGCTCTCAAACGCCTTGATGAGCGAAGTGATATCGTTGCCGTCCTTAACGAAAACATAGTCAAGACCCATTGCCTTGAAAAGGTTACATTCAGCCTTGCCGTCAGTATCACGGAGCAGCTTGAGATTTCTGTACATACCGCCGTGGTTCTCAGCGATAGACATATCGTTATCGTTCACAACGATGATAAAGTTGGTATCCATTTCTCCTGCGAAGTCGATACCCTCCAAAGCCTCTCCACCGCTGAGTGAGCCGTCGCCGATAACAGCGATAACATTGCCCTCCTCGCCCTTGAGATCTCTAGCCTTTGCAAGACCGCTTGCAAGGCTCACGGAAGTTGAAGTGTGACCAACATTAAAGAAGTCATGCTCACTCTCCTCAGGGTTTGTGTAGCCTGAGATATCGTCGAACTTGTCGGCGTCAAGGTATGAATCCTTTCTGCCTGTGAGCATTTTATGCGGATAGCTCTGATGTGAAACGTCAAAAACTATCTTGTCCTTAGGGGACTCAAAAACATAGTGCATAGCAATGGTAGCCTCTACCATGCCGAAATTAGGGCCAAAGTGTCCGCCGTGCTTGCTGAGCCTGAAGAGCAGAGCCTTTCTCATTTCCCCAGCCAGTGCAGTCATTTCGTCAACGCTGAGCTTTTTAACGTCAGCAGGTGAGTTTATCTTTTCAAGATACATTTTTAATTCCTCCTGTTTTTTTATTTCTTAGCTTTAGCTTACTTATATTGTAACACCTAGAGTTAGCTCCAAGTCAACAGGTTACAGACACATTTTACATTTTATTAACATTTGATAAAAAAGCGGTCGGAGAAGTTCCGATCGCTTTTTTTGCCCCTTGCAAATCCAGCCGTCTGTGGTATAATTAAAACAACACAACAGAAAGGTCTGAAAGTATGGAATATAAAGTTATAGACATAAGTGAAGAAGATTACGGCTGCGAGGGCATACCTGAGGGCAGCGAACTCATGTGCAGCGTTTTACTTGAAAGCACAGAGGGCACACGCAAGTGGGTAAAAATCGCCGACAGTTACCTCAGAGAAAAGGGCATCGATATCGGCAGCGTTGTCACCTACGATCAACCTGCGTCCCCAGGGATATCGCACAATATCTCGCAAAGCTCCTCATCAGTAGGTTCTGTGATATCAAAAGCGTAAGCGTTTTCATCTTTGCACTCAGTACACCTCAGAACCTCCCACGCAAATGTAGACAGAGTGCACTCAGCAAACGTTTTCTTTTCACCTTTGTGTGGCAGTCCTTCAGGGATATGCACAGTAAAAATAGGATTTCCATATGGCGTACAATCCACATATTTGTCAGAAAAAGAATCTTTCCTGCACACACCACTCATTGAATATTTTGTCACAAGAAATCTTTTACCCACATCATAGCTTTTCTTTTTAAAAGCTATCTCAGCCATATCTATAGTCGTTTCAGCTGCATATATCTCAACAGGACAGGAATAACCATTGTAAAGCTTGAACGTTCTGTTCTTATAGTGAAAAGATTTTCTTTGGCATATATGACCAGATTCCGAGAATTGGAAAATGCTATATTCAGGATCATCAGTGTAATAATCAGTGACGTTCTCACCAGCTTTACTGCGAAAATATCTCTCTTTCTGCTTTTCAAGTCTGTGCTTTTTTACGTTTTCTTCAGAAAAATAGTTTCGCTCAAAGTCATCGATATCCTCTGTAAAGAATGGTACTACACCGCTAGCAAAAGCAGGACCGTCGGCGTCAAAGAAGGTTATTTTGTATATCACGCAAATTCTCCTTTCGTTATTATAAAAAAACAAGCCGCAAACGAAAACGTCTGCGGCTTAAAAAATGAATCTGGCAGGGGCAGAAGGATTCGAACCCTCGGCACGCGGTTTTGGAGACCGCTGCTCTACCAACTGAGCTATACCCCTAGGTAAAAAAATGTGGTGGACCATCAGGGACTCGAACCCCGGACCCACCGGTTATGAGCCGGTTGCTCTAACCAACTGAGCTAATGGTCCACATAGAGCAAAAAAAATAGCAAGCCTTAAAAGAGCTTGCATACATACCTCACGCAAGCGAGAGGAAAAGATGGTGACCCGTGGGAGAATCGAACTCCCGATGCCGGCGTGAGAGGCCGGAGTCTTAACCGCTTGACCAACGGGCCATGGAACGCTGATAAACAGCATATAAAGAAAAACCGCAGCGAGCAAAAATATATTTGCCCGTTACGGGAAATTTGGTGCACCATCGGGGACTCGAACCCAGGACCCACTGATTAAGAGTCAGTTGCTCTACCAACTGAGCTAAAGGTGCATATATGTCGGCATCTATCTATCTTCCCGGGCAGTCACCCGCCAAGTATTTTCGACGT
>UQAR01000021.1 GCA_900539095.1 uncultured Ruminococcus sp. | reverse complement strand
ACGAGATTCGCCTTAGTCTCGTGGGCTCGGAGATGTGTATAAGAGACAGCTTGCATACCCCGCATGAGTGGACATTTCCCTGCTCGTCCACAAGCACTGCACCGTCGCCTGCCATAGAAACGAGCACATTTTTCGCACCCATTTCACGGAGTTTATTTGCATACATTACGATATCGTCATAAGTTTTCAGCTTTACGCCGAAAATTTCGCCAAGCTCATGGTTATTTGGTTTAACAAGAAAAGGCTTATATTTCAGCACGTTCATAAGCAGTTTTCCTGTTGCGTCAACCACTGCACGAACGTTTTTAGGGGCTAGATAAGCCAATATTTTCTCATATATATCCGCAGGCAGAGAATTTGGTATACTTCCTGCAAGGACGATAGTATCACCCTCTGAAAGCTCATCAAGCTTGCTGTAAAGCTTTGCGATATCAGTTTCAGTGATAACAGGGCCTTGACCGTTCAGCTCCGTTTCCTCATCTGATTTTATCTTTACATTTATTCGTGAAAAGCCTTTTTCAAGGTGGACAAAATCCGATGTCACGCCCTTATCTGCGATACCCTCTTCAATGGCTCTGCCTGTAAAGCCAGCCACAAATCCCAGTGCTTTTGTGCAGACTCCCAGCTCTGCGAGCACGACTGAAACGTTGATACCCTTGCCGCCGAAGAATATTTTCTCAGAGGAAGAGCGGTTCACTTCACCCATTTTCATCTGTGGGGTGCGAACAACGTAGTCTATGGCGGGGTTGAATGTTACGGTGTATATCATTTTAATAGCCTCTCTTTTCAACAATATCGGCAAAAGCCGTCCTTAATATCTTAACACAACGGGCAGTCTTAGTCAATCCCGAACTATTGACAACCCCCAAAAAAGGATATATAATTTACCAAGACACGACCGCATAAAAAGGAGGCGTAAAAGAAAATGACAAAAGTTGTTTACCCTGTTATCGGCAGGCAGACTTCCCTGCCCTTTTATCTCACCGGTATCGGCATTTCCGACCCTGAATATCACGTTGTCAGGGAAAAAGGGCTTGTTTCTCATCAACTGCTTTTTACCTCAGGTGGCGAGGGCAGGCTTATCGTTGACGGCTGCGAGTATATGCAAACAGCCGGGTCTGCATTCTATCTTCCGCCAAGCCTGCCGCATGAATATTATCCCACCAACGGCAGCTGGATAACGAATTGGATAGTTTTCCGTGGGGAATATGCCTCTCAAATGCTTGCAAATATGGGCTTTAACAGCTTTAAATTCGCCCCTGAGATAAACACTGATAAACCTGCCCAGCTTTTTGAACGTATCTTCGCTGCCGCCGCTGACCCTGTGAGCTTTGGCGAAAAAGCCTCTGTGCTTGTGTATGAATATATCCTTGCCATGAAAACTGCCATGCTCTCACCTGACAGCAGAAAAAACGTGGGCAGCATTACAAGGCAGGCACTTCTGTACATTGACAGCTACTACATGAATGACATCACCGCCGAGACTCTCGCAGGACTTTCAGGTGTAACGGTACAGCACTTTTGCCGTGTATTCAGAGCCGAAACTTCCATGCGTCCCCTTGAATATATCGCAAGGCGGCGTATCGCTCAGGCTAAATCACTGCTTTTGAACACGGACACTGAAATAGGCGAGATAGGCAGGCTTGTGGGCTATGAGGACAGGAATTATTTCAGCATCGTTTTCAAAAAGCTTGAGGGCGTATCTCCAAGGGATTACCGCCGCTCAAGAGGAACGGGTTCGTTATAATATTTTATAATTGGAACGTGTTTGCTTGATATGTTAGATCCGCAAATGTTCATTTTATAATAATATGCAAAATATTTCAGATTGACGTGCTGCTGTTCGCATCGTATAATCATAGTAGGAAATGACCATTCATTTGTATGGAGGAGATCATATGACTATACTAAAACGGTGCACGGCGGCAGTATCAGCACTGGTAATGCTGCTTTCATGTGCAGGTGCTTATAATTGCTACGGGGAGGAAAACAGCGTGGGCATTATTGACAAAAAGGAAATAATCATTGACGGAACTACCGCACAACTCAAAGAAAACATGAGATACAGAGGTGCAGGCATGGTTAGCGGCAACAATTCATCTAGGCTGCTGCTTGACTACAAGGCTGAACACCCGGAGGCTTATGAACAGATACTTGAGTATATGTTCGGCAAAGAGGGTATCGGTATCACTCATCTTAAAGTGGAAATGGGTGCGGATATAAACTCATCATCGGGCACTGAGCCGTCTGTAATGAGAACAGAGGACGAAAAGGCTGACGTCACGAGAGGTGCGGCTTATCAGCTTGCCGCTGACGCAAAGAAGATAAACCCTGACCTCACACTCGATATGCTTTGGTGGAGCGAGCCTAAGTGGGTATCAGACGCCGCTGATGTTTACGCTGCAAGATATAAGTGGTATAAAAACACACTTGACTCCGCTTATGAAACATATGGACTGGAATTTGACTATGTGAGTGCTGTGCAAAACGAAAGAGGTGCAGACCTTGAATGGGTGAAGTATCTTTCTTCACACCTGAAAAGCGAAAAGGACACGCCTTACGACTACTCAAAGATAAAGATAGTCGGCGGAGAGGAAGTCTGCACATGGGGCTTTGCCGACAGAATGTATGAGGACAGCGAACTTATGGACGCAGTTGACGTTGTAGGCAGTCACTATACAAGCGAATCCACTGAGAACGCTCAGAAACTTGCTTATGATGAAAACAAAGAACTTTGGTTCAGCGAGGCAAGCTCGCCAATGGCATATGCTCAGGGCACATACAGATATGACGGTTCAGGACTTGCAGGCATAAACGGCACACTGGATATTGCGAACAGGATAATCGGAATGTATCCAAACGGCAAAATGACCCTCTATGAGTATCAGCCTGTTGTGTCTGCATACTATGACGGAGCTTGCTACTGTCAAAAACAGCTCATCTCTGCCTGCGACCCTTGGAGCGGATATTATATGCTTGACAGCGGATTTTATATGTCACTGCATTTCTCACAGTTCATACAAAAGGGCTGGGCTTTCGTTGACAGCGGCTGTTACAGCGACGGTCAAAAAGGCGGCGACGGTCACGCTATCGTTGACGCAGTTTACAGCTACATGACTGCCACCGATACAGAAACAGGCGATTACAGCACTGTTATCACAAACACCACCGCACAGCCTATTGAATACACATTCAAGGTATCAGGACTTGACAAGGCGTCAAGCAATGTGAGCGTATGGGAAACAAGAGGACCTGACAGCATTGACGGCAGCTATGACGAGAACTATTTCAAGAAAACTGAGGACATTTCCACCACAGCTAACGGCAGCGAATACTCATACACCGTGACTGTAAAGCCAAATTCTATTGTGACAGTATCAACAGTTTCTCCTGAACGCACAGAATACAAGAACGCTGACGACAGCGAACGTACAGTTTTGAAACTTCCTTATTCAGACGATTTTGAGTACGCAGGATATGCTGAGGACTATCTTTCATCACGAGGCAATGCACCAAGATACACAACAGACGAGGGCGGAGCTTTCGAGGTGGAAAAGACCGACAAGGGCAATGTGCTCGTTCAGCAGATAACAGCTGACATGAAAGCAAACGAGTGGGGCTACACCCCTGACCCTGTGACAACTTTCGGCGACGACCGTTGGTATAACTACAGCGTGAGCGTTGACGCAGCCTTTGAGCAATCGCAGGACAAAGCTGCAAACTATGCGGGCGTTGGACTGAGATACACACTGGGCTGCAATTCCTACAGCGGCTACTGGATAAAGCTTTACGAAAACGGCAGCTGGGAGCTTAAAGCAAATGACGGCACTCTCGCAAGCGGCAACATAGAAAACTTTGACGGAACGATCTCACACAAGCTGAAGTTGGAGGCTGTGAACAATGTTATCCGTGGATATGTTGACGGAAACATGGTGGCTGAATACACAGTGGGCGAGGGTGAATCCCTTATAAGTGCAGGCAGAGCGTCACTTTTCAGCTCATACAATAAAAACAGTTTTGATAACTTCTCCGCAGAGCCTATTGAAGGCAGCGACACCTATATAACACGCTATGATGAGACCGACCCATGCTTTACATTTGAGGGCAACTGGGAGCACAACCTTATGAGCAGCTTTAAAAACTACAAGCGTACCTCTTCAAAAGGCAGCGAGGGCGACTCATTTACAGTAAGCTTTGAGGGCACAGGCTTTGCACTCACTGGAGAAAGCAGAGAGAATTGTATCCTTGCATTGTCTGTTGACGGCGGCGGGGAGCAGCTCATAACAGTTTCAAGAACAGGTCAAAGGGAGATATCCTGCCGCAGCGAGGGACTGAACGAGGGTGCTCACACGGCAAAGGTGACGATAAAGTCAGGCAAATATACTGTTGACGGAATGCAGGTAACAGGCGGAAAGATACCTTTTGAAAAGGAAAAGCCTGCGGCTGAAAAAAGTGAAAAAACAAACCGCAGCGTTCTTCCTATAGCCATAGGTGCAGGCGTTGCAGCGGCTGCGGCAGTTTGCACGGCGGTAATATACAAAAAGAGGCGTAAAAAATGAGCAGGATCACAGATATGACGCAAGGCAGCGAAATGCGGCACATAATAATGTTTTCGCTGCCGCTCCTTGCGGGAAATCTTTTGCAGCAGACTTATAATATAGTAGACACTATGGTGGTGGGGCGTTATCTGGGCGATGACGCCCTTGCCGCTGTTGGTGCGACGGGTTCGATAACATATCTATTTTACACCCTTTGCATTGGCCTTTCGGTAGGTGCAGGAATAATCGCCGCACAGTATTTCGGTGCAGGCAAGCAGAAAGCACTGCGGTCGGCGGTATACAATTCCGCACTTGTCACGGTTATTTTCGGCATAGTCATAAGCCTTTTATCCGTTCCTGCCGCAAGACCTATACTGGAACTTTTAAACGTCCCCGACCGACTTATAGGCGACTCTGCGGCTTATATGCAGATAGCCTGCGGCGGCACGCTTGCGGTGGCGGCTTACAACTGGATAAACGCCATAATGAGGGCGTTGGGGGATTCAAAAACGCCGCTGATATTTCTCGGTGCGGCAAGTTTGCTGAACGCTCTTCTTGACCTGCTTTTCGTGGTAGTATTCAAGTTCGGCATAACAGGTGCGGCATGGGCGACGGTGCTTACGCAGGCACTTTCTGCTATCTCCTGCATCGTATACTGCTTTGCAGTGAGCGGAGAGATAAAGCTCACCGCAGATGATCTGCACGCCGACAAAGACATGATGAGCCGCTGTGTAAAAACAGGCGTGCCTATCGCAATACAAAACGGACTTATCTCAATTTCCATGGTGGCACTACAGCGTGTCACAAACGGTTTTGGCGAAACGGTCATGGCGGCATACACAGTTTCAATGCGTATCGAGCAGTTCGTTCAGCAGCCGTTCTCCTCACTTAATGCGGCGGTTTCCACATTCACGGGACAGAACATCGGTGCCGGAAAAGAAAAACGTGCTCAGAACGGTCTGCGTTGTGCAATAAAAATATCCGTGATATTCTCCGTTGTGGTGCTTATACTGTTTACATTGTTTGGCGGTGCAATAACATCATGGTTCGTCAGCGGAAAAAATGTTATCAGCATTTCTGCAAAGGCTCTTATCATAACCTCATTTTTCTACTGGTCGCTTGGCATCATTCACACCACAAGAGGATTTTTAAACGGTGCAGGCGACACGAACTACGCCCTTGTGAACGGCATGGCAGAGGTCTTATGCAGGATAGGGCTTTCACTTGTTCTCACAAGGATAGCTTTCATAGGATTCTGGGGCATATGGCTCACCACCGCCGCAACATGGTTCGTGACCGCTATGGTCAGCCTTATAAGATACAAAGGCGGAAAATGGCGGCTCCATTCCATTGTGAAATAATACAGATACAAGCTGCTGTACCAACATGGTGCAGCAGCTTTTTTCATTATACTGTTAGAACGGTTTCACATTATATATGAAATATTCATATGAAACCGTATTGAAATTTCACAGTGCAATGCTATAATAATATCAAAGGAGCGATGACCAATGAACATTACCGAATTTGCAAAAGCCGCAGGCGTATCAAAATCCGCAGTGAGCAGATACTTCAACGACGGCTATGTGAGCGAAGATAAACGCAGACTTATCGAGGCTGCCATAGAAGTTACAGGCTATGCACCAAGCGTTCAGGCACAGAATGTGAGAACGAGAGTGACAAAGCTTGTGGGAGTGATAATACCTAAGCTTTCAAGTGAGAGCTGTGCAAGAGAGGTAGAGGGCATAAGTCAGGTGCTCAGCGAGCAGGGCTATCAGCTTTTGCTTGTGAACTCCGCCAATGACCCAAAGAAAGAGGTTGAATACCTTGAGCTTTTCCGCAGCAATCGTGTGGACGGCGTTATCTTTTTGGCGTCTGTTTTCACGCCGCTCCATGACGCTGTGCTGAAAAAAATGCGTGTGCCTGTTGTCATTGTGGGACAGGAATACAAGGGTGCTAACTGCGTTTGCCATGATGACTATCAAGCAGCTTATGCAGCCACAAAGCATATGATAGACAGAGGCGGCAGAAAGCCTGCTTTTATCGGCGTTGCCGAAGATGATAAGGCGGCTGGTAAGGCGAGAAAGGAAGGATTTCTTCAGGCACTTTATGATAGTGGCATCTACATAGAAAGAGCCGATATGCAGACCGCTGAGTTTAAAATGGACTCAGGTCACGAAAAGGCTTTGTCGCTGCTGAAAAGCGGCAAAAAATATGATCTTCTTTTCTGTGCCACTGACAGCATTGCGGCAGGTGCTCTGCTTGCCTGCCGTGAGCAAGGGCTGAAAGTTCCTGAGGATATAATGATAGCCGGCATAGGCGATTCACAGCTTTGCAAGGTAACATCGCCTACGCTCACATCGGTGCATTTTCACTACCGCACCGCAGGCATAGAGGCGGCTCAAATGCTACTTAACTCCCTCAAGAGAGAAAGCTCCATACCAAGGACGCTCACCCTTGATTTTGAACTTGTCGAACGTGACTCAACGGCAAGATGAATATGAAACTGTGTGAAACCTTGAAATCCCGTCCCATAAGTTTATTGTATTTGTCAATAGACAAATGATTGACATTGGGGTATAATATAGTTAATGAAATCGGTATCACACAAAAGATGAAACCGAAATTTATTACAGTCCGGACAAAAAATAAAAAACTTAGAAAAGGACGGGATATTATGGATTACAGAAGTTCAGCTCGTGAGATACTTTCTGCGATCGGCGGAAAGGACAATTTGGTCAGTGCCGCACACTGTGCCACAAGATTAAGACTTATAATCGCAGACAACTCAAAGATACAGAAAGAAACATTGGAGAACATTGACGTTGTTAAAGGCGTTTTTGAGGCGTCAGGTCAGCTCCAGATAATCATAGGCACAGGAACGGTAAACAAGGTCTATGATGAATTTATCGACGAGGCAGGCGTTGAGGCTGCGTCAAAGGACGAACTCAAGGCTCAGGTCGCACAGAAACAGAACTGGTTCAAAAGGCTTATAAAAACTCTCGGCGATGTGTTCGTGCCGATAATCCCTGCTATCGTTGCAGGCGGTCTTATCATGGGAATAATGGAGGCTCTGAACTTCATGGCGTCCAACGGATTTATCTCCCTTGATACCAGCGGCTATGTTTTCACTATCTTCAAGCTGCTCTCAAACGCAGCGTTCACATTCCTGCCTATACTCATCGGCTACTCTGCAACTAAGGTCTTTGGCGGAAATCCTTATCTTGGTGCAGTAATAGGAATGTTCCTTATCCACCCTGACCTGCAAAACGCATGGACAGTTTCCACAAACGGATATGAGCAGACGTTCTCCATATTCGGTCTGTTCAACGTTCACATGGTAGGATATCAGGGCCATGTAATACCGATAATAATTGCGTCATTTATTCTTGCGACTATCGAGAAAAAGCTCCACAAGAAAGTTCCTGACATAATCGACCTTTTCGTCACACCGCTTGTGAGCCTTACAGTGACAGCATTCCTTGTATACACATTTATCGGACCTGTATTCGTTGCACTTGAAAACGGCATTATCACAGGTGTTCAGAAACTTATCACTATCCCGCTTGGCATTGGTTCATTCATAATGGGCGGATTCTATTCCACAACAGTCGTTGGCGGTATCCACCATATGTACACTGTTATAGATATCGGTCAGCTTGCTAAATACGGCGTTACCTATTGGCTGCCTCTGGCATCTGCCGCAAACATGGCTCAGGGAGCTGCCTGCCTCGCAGTTGCAGTAAGGAGCAAGAACAACAAGATAAGATCAATGGCTTATCCGTCAGCACTTTCTTGTATGCTCGGTATCACAGAGCCTGCTATATTCGGTGTGAACCTTAGATTTGTAAAGCCTTTCATATTCGGCTCTATCGGCGGTGCTTGCGGAGCAATGGCAGCGTCTATCCTCCACCTTGGTGCAACAGCAACAGGTGTAACAGGCATATTCGCAATACTTCTTACGCTCAATCACCCTGTTAAGTATATAATCTCAATGGCTATCGCAATGGGCGTTGCATTCACACTCACATGGTTCTTCGGCACAAACAACGAGCAGATAAGAAACGAAAGCAAGCCTGCTGAAAACAAGTCTGAAAAGGCTGAGCAGCCTGCACAGGCTATCGAAACAAAGGCTGAAACCACAGTCAGCACAGACGACGGCATTATCACAGCACCCCTCAGCGGCAAGGTAGTAAAGCTTGAAAACGTTCCTGACCAGACTTTTGCACAGGGCATACTGGGTCTTGGCTCAGCTATCGAACCTTCAGAGGGCAAGGTCGTTGCACCTAGCGACGGCAAAGTAGAAACGCTGTTTGACACATTCCACGCTATCGGTCTTACCCTCGACAACGGCAAGGAAATGCTTATCCACATTGGAATAAACACTGTTGAACTTAACGGCGAGGGCTTTAAGGCTCACGTTGCTGAGGGCGACAGGATAACAAAGGGTCAGACGCTCATCACTTTTGATACTGACTTTATAAAGAGCAAGGGCTATCAGACCGTTACCCCTGTGCTGGTTAGCAACTCTGACGATTTTGCATCAGTTGAACCTCTTGCAGAAGAGGGTAGCGAGGTCTCCATAGGTGACAAGCTTATAAAGGTCACAATATAGATAGTATAACACAACGGCTGTCTGCCGATAATAGTATCAGAATCTTCAAAGGAGAGGATATAAATGGATAACAAAGAGAAAATAGAAAACAGAGAGAGAATAAAAAATGCCAAATGGCGTCAGAGATTTCATATCGAACCGCCAGACGGCTGGCTCAATGACCCGAACGGTCTGAGCTTTTATAAGGGCGAATATCACGTTTATTTCCAGTACAGCCCTGTTGCTGCTGACGGTCACACACCGAGAGGCTGGGGACATTATCACGGCAGCGACCTTATGCACATGACCTATGACAGAGCAGTTATGATGCCTGACATTCCTGAGGACAGCCACGGCGTTTATTCAGGCAGTGCCATTGAAAACGACGGCGTTCTTCATATCTTCTACACAGGAAATGTGAAAATGATAGGCGATTATGACTACGTCAAGGCGGGCAGGGGAGCAAACGTTATCCACGTCACCACCACAGACGGCAGCAAAATGAGTGAAAAGCAGGTACTTCTCAGAAACAGCGACTACCCTATTTTCTGCTCCTGCCATGTAAGAGACCCTAAGGTGTGGAAAGAGGGCGACGTATGGAAAATGGTGCTGGGTGCAAGAACTCTTGACGATGAGGGCTGCGTGCTTGTATACGAGTCTGGCGATCTCACAAACTGGACATACACTGGCAAGGTATACAAAGAGGGCTACGGCTATATGTGGGAATGTCCTGACTATTTCGAGATTGACGGCAAGGGCTTTCTCAGCACCTGTCCGCAAGGTATGCCGCACTATGAAACAAAGTGGCAAAACCTTAACCAGTCGGGCTACTTCCCTGTTCAGGGCAGGCTTGAGGACAGCGTTCTCGGCGACTTCACCGAATGGGACATGGGCTTTGACTTCTATGCACCGCAGACGTTCCTTGACCCTCAGGGCAGGAGGATACTCATAGGCTGGCTTGGCATGGACAACAAGGCATACGGCAATGCCACCACTGATCTTGGCTGGCAGCACTGCCTAACCATACCGAGGGTCGTAACTATAGCACCGAACGGCAAGCTCAGACAGAAACCTATAGCTGAATTTGACAAGCTGAAAAGCAACTCACGCCGTCAGAGCAGCGGTCACACAGCTGAATATGCTCTGCCATTTGAGTTGGACGGCGAGCCTGCTGACAGTTTCAGCATATCATTTGACGGCAAGCTTGAACTTAACTTTGATAAAGAAAAGCAGCTTTTTTCAATGAGATTTACCGATGAAAAATACGGCTGCGGCAGAACGGTAAGAAACGCAGAGATAGACAACGTGAGAAATATAAGAGTTATCGCAGATATGTCAAGCATCGAAGTCTATATCAATGGCGGCGAAACTGTGATGTCAACAAGAATATATCCCGATAATGACAGCGTAAAGCTTAAAGTAAACGGCTTTGAGGCACAGGTCTGGGACATCTGAGAGGAGGAACTGCAATGGGAAACACACTTATTGCCATTGGCGAGGCACTGATAGACTTTATTCCTGCACAGACAGGCTGTGCCTTTGAGGAAGTAACGGCTTTCAGCCCTAAGAGCGGCGGTGCACCTGCAAACGTATGCGGAGCATTCACTATTCTTGGCGGCAGCTCAAAATTTATTACTCAGCTGGGTGATGACCCATTTGGAAAGAAGATAGCTTGTGACCTTGCAAAGGCAGGCATTGACACTTCCCTTGTAAGCTTTACAGACAAGGCTAACACTGCTTTGGCTTTTGTGAGCCTTGAAAGCGACGGAAACAGGACGTTCTCGTTCTACAGAAAGCCTTCCGCAGATATGCTTTTTTCAGCGGAGCAGGTAAAAGAAGAATGGTTTGAGGACGCATATGCACTGCATTTTTGCAGCGTTTCACTGGGAGATTTTCCTATGAAGGACGCTCACAGGCGTGCTATCGAGTATGCAAGGCGGAAAGGTGCGATGATAAGCTTTGACCCTAATCTGCGTTTCCCGCTTTGGAATGACAAAAACGCTTTGCATGACACAGTAAATGAGTTTATCCCAATGGCTGACATTGTAAAAATATCAGACGAAGAGCTTGGATTCATCACAGGTGAAAGCGACATAAAAGCCGCTCTGCCAAAGCTTTTCACAGGCAATGTAAAACTTGTTATATACACCTGCGGTTCTGAGGGTGCATATGCTTTCACAAAAAACGCTCAGGCTTTTGCAAAAAGCGAAAAGGTGAAAGCTATTGACACAACTGGTGCAGGGGACGGTTTTATAGGCTCGTTCCTTTACGCACTGAAAGCCCTAAACGTTACCGCAGAGAACATTTCAGACCTTGAAAACACTCAGCTTGAACGCTGCATAGCATTTTCAAATAAATTCTGCGGCGAAAGCGTTAAACATCAGGGTGCTATCGACTCCTACAGAAAAATAGATTTTGTATAAATATAAATTTGTATAATAGTTATCCTTCCTATAATCAATTTTCTTATGACAAAGCCTTCCCATTTTCGGGAGGGCTTTTAGTCTGTTTTGCGTTTTAAAAGGCTCATTTCAATACATTTTAGTATAGTAATATGATATCTTACGAAAATTTGACAAAAGATAAGATATACTATATAATAGAGATTGTATGACTATTTTTACAGGAGAATTATTATGAACGAAAATAAAAACAGAGCGACATTCCAATCCCGATTGGGATTTATACTTGTATCCGCAGGGTGTGCAATAGGTCTTGGCAACGTGTGGAAGTTTCCATATATCTGCGGACAAAACGGCGGCGGAGCATTCCTTTTGCTCTATCTTGTCTGCCTGGTGCTCCTTGGACTTCCCATACTAATATGCGAATTTGCCATAGGCAGAGGCAGCAGTCGAAGTCTTGCACAGGCCTTTGACCGCCTTGAAAAGCCCGGCAGCCGATATCACTGCACAAAATACACAAGCATTGCAGGAAACTATCTCCTCATGATGTTCTACACCATGGTCACAGGCTGGATGTTATACTACGCTTTCAAATATGCAACAGGCTCAGTCAATGCGTCAAGCACTGAGGCGACGGCTGCGGCATTCATAGATATGCAGGCGTCACCGTGGCTAATGCTCATATTCTCTGCAGTGGTCATAGTGCTTTGCATAGGAGTTTGTGCACTGGGATTGCAAAACGGCATAGAAAAGATAACAAAGATCATGATGATACTGCTTATGGGACTTATGGTTGTGCTGGCGATAAATTCCATAAGGCTGAAAGGTGCGTCAGAGGGACTTAAATTCTTTCTTGTGCCGGACTTTGACGTCTTTAAGGAAAAAGGTTTCACATCAGTGCTTTTTGCCGCAATGACGCAGGCATTTTTCACCCTTAGCATAGGCATTGGCACAATGGAGATATTCGGCAGCTATCTGAAAAAAGACCGCACTCTTATAGGCGAATCGGTGAACGTTATCGTTCTTGACACCGCCGTTGCTATCGTCGCAGGACTTATCATAATCCCTGCCTGCTTTGCATACGGCATCGAGCCTGACTCAGGCCCGTCACTGCTTTTTATCACTCTGCCTAACGTTTTCCACCACATGGCGTCAAGCCGTCTTTGGGGCAGCTGTTTCTTCATTTTCATGTCCTTTGCGGCACTTTCCACTGTTATCGCTGTATTTGAAAACATCATCACAACGACGGTGGAGCTTTGGAACTGGAGCAGAAAAAAGTCCCTTATGGTAAATCTTGTGCTGATAATGGTGCTCACTGTGCCTGCTGTTCTTGGATTTAACGTGCTGAAAAATATCCAGCCAATGGGTGCAGGTTCGACTATCATGGATCTTGAGGACTTTTTGGTATCATCAAATCTTCTGCCGCTTGGTTCGCTTGTGGGCGTGCTGTTCTGCGTTCGCAAAAACGGCTGGGGCTGGGAGAATTTCATCAAGGAAACCAACACAGGCAAGGGAAAGCATATTCCTGACGGACTTCACAGCTACATGGCCTACGTTGTGCCTGCACTTATATGTTTCATCTACCTCAAAGGATACTATGACACATTCTCAAACAGAAGTCTGCCTGTCCTTATAGGCTGGATGTGCTTTGCGGTGATACTTCTTGTGCTGATATTCTGGGCAGCTTTCTCAAAAAGCAAAAAAAATTTGGAAAATCCTATTGACAAATAGAAAGTTTGGTTATATAATAAACCTTGCGTGATGTTTCACAAAAATTCGTATAATGATATAAAGCTGAAAGGTGGTGGGTAAAATGAGAAATATTCTTTTTGATCTTATAAAGACTAACGAGAATATACGCCTTACAAACAATGTAAGTTCTAAGTGCCTTTCAGATGTCATTTTGCCTGCCTTTATTATCAAAAGCTGATGAAGTATATTCTGGCTTTATGGATATTATATTGCAGATCTATTGCGACCTCTGATATTAGGTATCAGAGGTCTTTTTTTGACCTTATATAGGCAGATACATTATATGAATTTACAAAAATATATCAGAAGAATATGAAAATTATCCCGAAAAGGAGGGAATACATGAAATTTTTTGACGTTTTGCCACAACTTGCAGAAGAAGAGCTGCTCAAACGTGGAGTTATGACTGACGAGCTGCTTTACTGCGTAAAGGCTGACCTTGACGGCGAGGGCGGATATGTGGACGTATACATAACTTTCACAAAAGACACGCTCTGCATACTCCGTGGATATGAAGAATACGGAAAAATGAAACGAGGTCAGAAAAGAAAAAATCTTATAAGCTTTACGGTGTCAGGCTATGACGAATACCCCATAGACAGCATTGAAGAAATGTACGTTGACCGCTATGCAAATTCTGCAAGGCTTATGATAAAGGACAAATCGGACAAGGAGTTCCCAATAGCGAGATTTTCTCTTGGCTTTGCAGACAAATTTGAGAAGTTCAGCCAGCGTGTGAACTGCATCGCAAAAAACGAACCTATCGACGACCGTCTGCTTGAGGGCGTAAAGACTCACTGCCCTACTTGCGGCGAGCCTTATCCTGACCCTAACCGCCCAGTCTGCCCAAGATGTGTAGACAGGCGGTCGGTATTCAAACGCCTGCTTTCCATGTTCGGCGAATTCAAAGGTGCGGTATTTCTTATACTGCTCACCATAGTGCTCAGCAACGTTTTTGCCATACTTTCGCCGATATTCGGTTCGCAAATGCTCTATGACGACGTGCTTGCGGAAAACGGAAAATACTATGGCAGGATACTCATGATAGTAATGCTCATAGTTGGCATCAACATTGCAGGCATGATAATGCGGATAATCTCAGGCATTATAACCTCAAAGGTCGTGCCTGTCGTTACTCACAGACTGCGTGTGAAGATATTCTCATCAATGCAGCGGCTTTCCCTTGACTTTTTCACAAGCAAGCAGACAGGCTCGCTTATGTCAAGAGTTGACCGTGACAGCCAGAATATCTACTGGTTCTTTACTGACATAGTACCATACGGACTTACAAACGTGGTGAAGATAGTGGGCATTGCAGTTATAATGCTTACCATATCTCCCCTTTTGTCCATTGGCATAATCCTCACTATCTCGGTCATTGAGGTAGTCCAGCATAGGTTTTACAAGAGCCAGCGTAAACTCTACCGCAAATATGACGTTGCGATGCGTTCGGCAAACTCAGTGCTTTCAGACGTTATGAACGGGCAGCGTGTGGTAAAGGCTTTCGCCCGTGAGGAAAGAGAGATAGAACGCTACCGTGTGAAAAACACTGACGCATTTCTCATAAACTCAAGGATAAACTCACGAATTGCAAACACTATCCCGATAATATGGACGTTTTACAGAATAGTGAACAAGCTTGTTTTCTGCCTTGGTGCAGTGCTTGTGATAAAAGGTCACATACTTTTCGGTGCTCTTTCCGCACTTATATCCTACACCGAAATGGCAATGGACCCTATCAATTTTTTCACATGGATAGGCGACCGCTGGGCAAAATGTATGGACGCCGCGTCAAGAATGTTTGAGATAATGGACGCTCTTCCTACTGTAAAAGAG
Organism: uncultured Ruminococcus sp.; assembly: GCA_900539095.1. GTDB lineage: Bacteria > Bacillota > Clostridia > Oscillospirales > Ruminococcaceae > Hominimerdicola. Next base: position 13,946 of record UQAR01000021.1, on the reverse strand, counting down.
GACGAACACCCTGTTCACATTGAGAACATGAAGGGGGATATCGAGCTTAAAAACGTGTCCTTTGAATATGAGGCTGGTCATCCTATCATAAAGGACGTGTCCTTCAAGGTGCAGGCAGGTCATATGTTTGGCATCGTTGGAAAAACCGGTGCAGGAAAATCCACCATAATAAACCTTATGGCAAGGCTTTATGACGTAACAGGCGGCGAGATAACCATTGACGGCGTACCTATCAGGAAGATAGCCTTTGACGATCTGAGAAGAAATATCGGCATAGTTTCCCAGGAAACTTTCCTTTTCATTGGCTCAATAGCCGACAATATCCGCTATGCAGATCCTGACGCTACCATGGAAGAGGTCATCGAGGCAGCAAAATCTGCAAACGCACATGAATTTATAACAAAGCTCCCTGAGGGCTACAACACAAAGGTCGGCGAGGGAGGAATATCCTTGTCAGGCGGTGAAAAGCAGAGGATATCAATTGCCCGTGCCATAATACAAAAGCCTAATATACTTATCCTTGACGAGGCGACCGCCTCAATGGACACAAGAACGGAAAGAAAAATTCAGGCTGCTATCGACAATCTGAAACAGGGCAGGACAATAATCTCTATCGCACACCGTCTTTCCACTCTCCGTGACGCTGATATGCTTTGCGTTATCGAAAACGGAGAACTTAAAGAAATGGGAACACATGACAAGCTCATAAAAGAAAAGGGCAAATATTTCGAACTTTACAAGCTGCAATCAGAGGCATTGCAGTTCATAAACGAATAAGTAAGGAGATGAACATAATGGCTGAAAACAATATCCCAGAGCAGGAGGTCTATGAAGTCGATAAGCTTACATTGCTCGACTGCAAAAAGATACGCCTTGCAAAAGAAGAAAGCGGTTTCCTCACCCTTGATTATGACGGCAAGGTCTATCACAAGGTCAACCCCACAAGGCTCACACCGTTTTATTCAAAGACCACCTACATAAGCCTTTCATACGAAAATTCCGAAAAAGAGTTCCGTGAGATAGGCGTGATAAAAGATATGGCAGAGCTTGACGAGGAGCAATACAAGCTCCTTAACAGCTATCTTGAATACAAATACTATATGCCTGAGATAACAAAGGTCTACAGCATAAAAGACAATATGCGTGGTGCGATATTTGTCAAGGCTGACACCACTTCGGGACAGAAAACTATCTGTATCCGTGACTGGTATCAGAATTTCAGAATGATCGGCTATGATTATCTTTACGTCAACGACGCCGACGGCAACAAATATTTTTGTCCTGACATTCACAAGCTTGACAGAAAAAGCCGTCAGGTGCTTGAAATGTACACCTAAAAGGTGTTAGACCACACTGAAAGGAGTGTGAAAAATGGATCTTAAAACCTCTCTTCCTGAAAACGCCAAGGCGGATATCATATATTCCCTGCCAGCGAACTTCACCCATGAGGGCGAGAAAATGGACGGTCATTTCTGCGTGACAAAAGAAAAGATATATGTCTACAATGGCAGTGAAATAATACTTGAATATGGCATACAAGATTTTTCTGAGTTTGAGTGCAGACAGCAGATAGGCTCTTCAATGGCTCAGGGCACGCTGAAAAACGGCGAAACAATATGTTTCTGCGGCTTTTCACAGGATCAGTTCCTTAGATATGCAGAGCTTATGAAACTTCTTGACCACTGCCTCAGAACCGGCGTTCTTATGGAAATAACAGATACACAAGAGCCTGTCTGCCCGAAATGCGGTCTGCCGCTGGAGGGTGCAAAGGAATGTATCTACTGCACAGGCAAGGGCAAGACAATGGTCAAGCTGATAAAACGCATTGCACCATACAAAAAATATTTTATAGCGGCAGTCATATGCACGATACTTTCTGAACTTATATGGGTGCTTGCACCATATCTTGACCGAGTTATAATCGACAAGTATGTCACGCCGAAAAACACTCACTGGGCAGGGCTTGCAGGCGTTATAATCACTATCGTCACGCTGCTGCTTTTGGCAGGAGTATTCGAGTTTTTCAACATGAAAAACAGTTTCAAGGTGGCACTTAATTTGGGTCGTGATCTCAGGCAGGAGATATTTGAAAAGTCGCAGCAGCTTTCAATGAACTCTATCTCCAAAAGAACTGCCGGCGAACTTATCAACCGTGTTTCAAGTGACGCCGCAAAGCTTGAGGACTTTATAACCGCAAACGGAAAAGACGCCATTGTTAAAATACTCTCACTTGTGATAATAGGCATACTGCTTTTTGTCATGGACTGGCGGCTGGCTCTTATGACCGTTTTGCCTGTGCCTATAGTTTTCATAATAGTGCAAAAGCTTTTTGACGCCATGGCGATACGCTACACAAAGGTTTGGAAAAACGGCGTTTCTCACGGTGAAACTTTGCACGATATCTTAAACGGCATAAGGGTTGTAAAATCCTACGGCAACGAAGTAAGGGAGATACAGCGTTACAACCAGTGCTCTGAACGCTGGGCGAAAAGCTGCGTTCGTGCAGAAATGATGTGGTATCTCACCATACCGGCATCAGAATTTATACTCACCATAGGCAACTTCTTTGTGCTGTATTTCGGCGGAAACATGATTCTTGACCACACCATGACATTAGGTCAGCTTATACAGTTCACCACCTATGTTGCGATGCTTTACGAGCCTATACGCTGGCTTATACAGATACCGAGAAATCTTGCGGACACCTCAGTTTCCGCAGGCAAGGTCTTTGAGATACTGGACGAGGAAACCGACGTCCGTGACTGCGATGACCCTGTTGACCTTGACATCAAGGGCGATATAGAATTTGACGGCGTATATTTCGGCTACAAGGTATATAATCCAGTGCTAAAAGACATAACCTGCAAGATAAATAAAGGCGAAATGATAGGCATTGTTGGTCACTCAGGCGTGGGAAAATCTACAATGATAAATCTTATTCTCAGGCTTTATGACTGCACACAGGGAGAAATACGCATTGATGGCGTGAACATAAAGGATATCGCACAGCACAGTTTGCGTTCACAGGTGGGCGTGGTGTTGCAGGAAACATTCCTCTTTGACGGAAATGTTCTTGAAAACATTGCATATGCAAAGCCTGACGCTACCTTTGAAGAAGTAATAAAGGCGGCGAAGGTGGCAAACGCACATGACTTTATCACAAAGCTCCCTGACGGATACAACACCCGTGTGGGCAACAAGGGCTATCAGCTTTCAGGCGGCGAACGCCAGCGTATCGCCATTGCGAGAGCGATACTCCATGATCCTAAGATAATGATACTGGACGAAGCGACTGCATCTCTTGACACACAGACAGAAAAGCAGATACAAGACGCTTTAGGCAAGCTAACAAAGGGCAGGACCACCATTGCCATTGCTCACAGGCTTTCCACCCTCAGCAACGCCGACAGGCTCATAGTTCTTGACAAGGGCAGGCTTGCAGAGTTTGGCACACACGCTGAACTCATGAAGAAAAAAGGCGTTTACTACAAGCTTGTTATGGCACAGCGTCAGACCACAAAGATGAAAAAAGTTCAGCCGCAGACCTGTTAAGCACTTGACATTATCACGGCAATGTGGTAAAATACAGTAGTAAAATCTCATATCGGGGAATGATGTTCTCCCCTGGGAAACCTAAACCGCTTATTAAGCTGATGACTTCTGTTTTTACGCAGGAGTTGTCAGCTTTTTTGATTTTGGGAGGTATTTTTATGTTGCTTTCACTGGCTGTAATTTTTCTTGTGGGATTATCGGCGGCAGCTATTTTTCAGGCTATCGGTCTGCCTAGGATAATCGGTATGCTTGCAACGGGCATTCTCACAGGCACTTACGTTCTTGACCTGCTCGACCCTAAGATTCTTGGGATATCCTCAGAGCTGCGGCAGATCGCACTTATCATAATCCTTATAAAAGCAGGACTTTCCCTGAACCTGTCTGACCTGAAAAAGGTGGGCAGACCTGCGGTCATGATGTCATTCGTGCCTGCAAGCTTTGAGATACTTGGATATTTTCTTCTTGCACCGCTGCTGTTGGGGATAAACCACACTGAGGCTGCCGTTATGGGAGCAGTGCTCGGTGCGGTATCCCCTGCGGTGGTAGTGCCGAGAATGGTAAAGCTCATGGAAGAAAAATACGGCACTGAAAAAAGCATACCGCAAATGATACTAGCAGGTGCGTCATGCGATGATATTTTCGTTATCGTGCTGTTTTCGACTTTTGTCACAATGGCTCAGGGCGGCTCTGCAAGAGCGGCGGATTTTCTTAATATACCGGTGTCCATAATTCTCGGCGTGCTCCTTGGTTCACTGTCGGGGTTTGTGCTTTTCTATATTTTTGAGATATCCTACCGCAAGGGTCACAAAATAAGAAACAGCACTAAAGTCATTGCTATTTTGGGACTTGCGTTCCTGCTCATGTCAGTGGAGACCTTTGTCAAGCCTTATGTGGCAGTATCAGGACTTCTTGCAGTTGTGGCAATGTCCTGCGTGATAAAGATAAAAGCCGACAAAAAAGTGTCTGCGAGGCTTTCAGAAAAGTTCGGCAAGCTTTGGATAGCTGCCGAGGCTGTGCTCTTTGTTCTTGTGGGTGCGGCTGTGGATATCCGCTACACGCTCACGGCAGGTGCGGCGGCAGTTCTGCTTATATTCTGTGCTCTTGTGTTCAGAGCCGTGGGCGTATGGATTTGCCTGCTGGGCACTGGTCTGAACCTGAAAGAAAAGCTTTTCTGCGTCACCGCATATATGCCTAAGGCGACTGTTCAGGCTGCTATCGGCTCAGTGCCTTTGTCCCTTGGGCTGCCCTGCGGAAAGATAGTGCTCTCCGTGGCTGTTCTTGCAATACTTATCACCGCTCCCCTTGGTGCGATAGGCATTGACCGCAGCTACAAAAAACTCCTCGTGCATGAAAACTAAGGCAATGCTGCACGAGCTTTGTGAGTATCGCAATAAATAAGATAGATTGTCAAGTCAAGTACAACACAATCATTATATTGGTCTTCTTCGTGGATCTTCATCATTTCATCTGCAAGTGCCTGATACTTCCAGGGGGCGTTTTTATGGCTGAGATGATCATAAAATGCTTGTCTTATAACCACCAAAGCCTTGCAGTAAAAACTGATCCTTCCTGTGATTCTACCGTCATCTGTCTTTTGGGAAATGAACCTTAACCGTTCTTCTTTCCTGACTTCCGACGGTTCACGGCGAAAAAAGCAGATGTTTCCTCCAGAAATTCATTAAGCTCTTCAAGCTCACGGTTTTTCTTTTCAAGCTCTTTGATCCGCTTGTTTGCTGCCTGAAGCTGCTGTGCGATAGTAAGTGACTCTCCTGGTGTACGTGAGCCTGCACCTGTGTCTATTTCCCCGATCCGCGCCTTTTTCAACCACGTCACTAGCGTTCCTTTGGGGATGCACAGCTCATCTGCTGCTGCCTTGGTGCCAATCTCCTTTGCGAGCTTTATTGCCTGCTTTTTAAACTCTTCATCATATTGTTTTCCTGTTCCCATTGATGACACACTCCTTTGTTTTTATTATACTTTGATTGTTTTTATGTGTCAAGTTTTATTATACAGGATTACTTCATGAATACATAGAATGGTACAACAACAAACGCATCAAGCTTAAGCTTAATGGTCTATCTCCTATAGATTTCAGACAGGAAGCTGCATAACAAAAGCGACCAAGATTCCTCTTAGTCGCTTTGCATAAATTTTCTTTTGAATCTTTGTCTAACTTTTGGGGGTCAGTTCAGTTCCAATATAACATTGTACATGTATCTTTAATTTCATTTGTAAATATCTTGCTGTGACAGAAATGTGCAAAATATGTGTCACACTTCCTGCTACATAATTTACACTTTGTTTACAAAATGTAATCGTTATCCTAAGCAGCCAGCTTAACAAAAGTTGGAATTAAAGTGGTATAATCATAAATGAAAAAATAATGCATTATGGCATTAAATTTAGAAATGGAGTGATCTTATGAAGAAACTATTAGCAACAGTTCTTGCGTTATCGCTGACATTCGGAACGTTTGCGTTGCCTGCTACTGAAAATAATGCTATCTTGAATGAATTAGTGGCATCTGCTACTGCGGGTGACTATTATGCAGACGGCGATTATGAGTATAGAGTTCTCAATGACGGCACGATTGAAATTGTACGATATAACGGCAGTGACACAAATTTGATTATCCCTTCTAAAATTGAAGATAAGGAAGTTACCAGTATCGGAAAAAAAGCATTTGCTTACTGCAAAATAGCGAGTGTATCTATACCAAATAGTGTTACCAATATTGAAGAATATGCTTTTTCATATAGTGATATCGAAAGTATTACTATTCCTAATAGTGTTACAAGTATCAATGACGATACATTTGAAAGTTGTGAAAAACTTTTGTCTGTTGATATCCCTAATAGTGTAACAAGTATAGGTAGTTCTGCGTTTGCAAATTGTACAAATCTTAAAGAATTAACTATCCCCGATAGCGTTACAGTCATCAAAGGCTGTGCATTTGAGGGATGCACAAACCTTGAAAATATATCCATCCCAAATAATGTTATAAGCATTGGTGGTAATGCATTTGAAAACACATTATGGATAAATGAACAACTTGAAAACAATTCTCTCGTTATAGTAAATAACATATTAATCTATTCGAATCGTAACATAGTCGAAGTTACAATTCCTGATAATGTAACCAGCATCGGAGATAATGCATTTAATGGTAATAACAATTTAAAAAAAGTAACAATTCCCAAAAGCGTAGCATACATTGGAAATGGTGCCTTTTCAGGTTGTAGCGAACTTGAAAGTATAATAATTCCTGATACTGTTAATTCTATTGACGATAGTGCTTTTAGTGACTGCTGGAATCTTACCACTGTTTCCATTCCTGGTAGTGTAAGTAACATTGGAGCATGTGCATTTAGTGGTTGTACAAATCTTGAAAGTGTTGCTATCTCTGAGGGCGTTTTAAATATTGATTACAAGGCATTTGAAAATTGCAAAAATCTTGCAAATGTATCAATTCCGAGTAGTGTTATTAATATTGGATATAACGCTTTTAATAATACTATCTGGTTAAAACAACAAAGCGGAGAATATGTAATAGTAAATGGTATATTAATATCAGTTTCAGTAACGACAGAAAAAATTACAATACCAAAAGATGTGAAAACCATTGGCAACGGAGCATTCTTTAGATGTTCACTTATTACTGACATAACAATACCCGATAGTGTTACCACAATTTCGGATAATGCTTTTGCTGAATGTGGTAAAATAAAAGATGTTTATTACACTGGCACGAAAAGCAGTTGGAACAAAATCCAAATCGGTGAATCGAACTGGTGGTTAACAAATGCTAATATTCATTATCACTATGGAAAGCCCCACTCATACATAGAAACTATCACTCAAGAGCCAACCTGCACTGAAGACGGCGTAAAGACCAAGACTTGTGCAAACTGCAATGACAAGATAACTGAATCCATACCTAAGACGGGTCATGTGCCAGAAGATGAATTTCATTTTGTGAAGAAAAATGAAATTTATAAATGTTATTTTGAAACAAAAAATGCGAAAAAATGCATTATTTGTGGAGAAATAATATCTAGTGAATCCATTGGCAGATACGAGCACACTTCCAGTGACTGGATAATCGACAAAAACGCTGCGATAAACGTCAAGGGTTCAAAGCACAAGGAGTGTAAAGTCTGCAAAACAGTCCTTGAAACTGCCGAGATCCCTGCACTTCCTATGATAAGCATTCAGGGTGCAAGCGTGAGCGTTTCAACAAGCAGCTACATTTTCGACAACACAGCTAAGACTCCTTCCGTAACTGTTACTCTGAACGGCAAGACGCTCAAAAACGGCGTTGATTACACTGTTTCATACTCAAACAACAAGAATGTTGGTCTTGGTATCGTGACTATAACCGGTAAGGGCGACTACGCAGGCACTATTGCAAAGAATTTCAAGATCTATCCTGCTAAGCAGTCCATTCAGAAACTAGAAACAAGATACAAGGGATTCTTTGTAGACTGGGTACAGAAAGGTTCTGCAACAGGCTACGAAGTTCAGTACAGCACAAGCTCATCAATGTCAGGTGCGGTAACAAAGAAACTCACAGCAAACAAGCCTGATACTCTGACTGTCAGCAAGCTCAAGAGCGGCAAAAAATACTATGTTCGTGTACGTTCATACACAAACGTGAACGGTGAAGTTTACTACGGCAACTGGTCTAACGTTAAGTCTATCACCACCGCAAAGACCAATTTCAAAAAGGCAAAGATAAGCGGTATAAAGACCAAGTCCTACACAGGCAAGGCTATCAAGCAGAGCATCAAGGTCACATACAACGGCAAGGTCCTGAAAAACGGCAAGAACTACACGATCTCCTACTTGAACAACAAGAAGGTCGGCACTGCTAAGGTCACCATTAAGGGCAAAGGCACATACGGCGGCGTTATCACGAAGACCTTCAAGATAAACCCTGCAAAGCAGAAGATAAAGAGCCTTAAAGCCAAGTCAAAGGGCTTTACAGTAAACTGGGCACAGAAGGATTCCGGCACAGGTTACGAGATACAGTACAGCACAAATTCGTCCTTCAAGGGTGCGACTAAAAAGACTGTAAAGAACAAAAAGACTTCAAAGGCAACGTACTCAAAGCTCAAGGCTAAGAAGAAATACTATGTAAGAGTTAGAACTTACACTGATGTGAACGGAACAAGATACTATGGTTCATGGTCAGCTGCTAAGAGCGTGACGACAAAGAAATAATAATCTAACAGAAAAAAGCACCGCAGGATATTGATGTGACCAAAAAAAATTAGACTTTATAGCGTAGCAGTTTGAAAGACTGCTACGCTATTTTTTATGCAGCGGTCCTGCGAAAAATTCTCTGTAAATTCATCAACTGTGATAAAAAAATTTGAGCGGCTGTTTTTTCAAGCCGCTCAAATTTTTTTACAGTATACAATAAATACCGTAATTTGTCAAGTTTCTTCGGCAGTCAGTCTGCTCAGCTCAGCCTGTCTGGATAAATAATTTCAAGTTCGCCAAGCACCCTGCCCCAGTTTCTCAGCGGCATAGTCCACTTCTTTGCTATCTCGTGGGTCGCCAGATACAAAGCCTTCAAAAGTGCCGTATCGCTGGGAAATACACTCCTCTGCTTGTTCAGACGGCAATAGCCGCTGTTAAGGCTTTCAATGGCGTTGGTGGTGTGAATGGCCTTTCTTACCTGTGCGGAAAATTTGAAGATCGGCGATATCACATTCCAATTTTTTTGTACCAGCTCTTCATTGCGTTGGGATAATCGCCCTCCCATTTTTCAGTTACTCTCTCAAGCTGCTCAAGAGCGGCGTCCTCAGACGGAGCGTGATAAATGGTTTTCAAATCATTGGCAAATTCTTTCTTATTCTTATCGCTCATATATTTCAACGTGTTTCTCACCTGATGAACTATGCAGCGTTGCAATTCTGTCTGCGGAAACGCCGCATTTACGGCTTCATTCATACCGCTCAGTCCGTCTGCACAGATAGCAAGTGATATTGACAAAACCAAACGGATAATGAGGAGGATACACAAAATGAAAGCACATAAATATTGGTCACTCGGAGCACTTACCTGCATGGGCATGGCAATCTACTCCTGCCACAAAATTGCACCGAAGAAGAAAACTGAAAAGCCTGAATAATGAGAACACACACCCCCGCCGTAACAAGCGAGGGCTTTTTTTTAACTCCAGGAGTTCATTTTATTTCCATCACAAGCTATACACTTCCATCATGAGCCGAATCCCGACTTTCAGGCCTTCCTCAAAAGCGGTCTCCTCCCATGCACAGCACACCGTTCCCTGCCGGTCCATGATCTTCTCCCAAAGTGGAATCTTATCGCCGGTGTAGTCATCTATCAGCCTATCCATACCTTCCAAGCCACGCAGCCACTCTTCCAGTTCCTTTTCCTTGGCCTTTGCTGCTTTCCCGGCAACTGTGTTTTTTCCTACTGGGTTGTTCTCCGTATAATGCTCGTAGATCAGATCCAGCAGATTCTCCACTGGTGGGTAATACTCAGGCTCCGTTTTCTTAATACAATCCTCTAGCAACTCCTTCAATTTTTCTATAATGCTACCATCCTTCCCAACTAAGATTCACTTTCTCAGTTACGGCACATCAATTAGCCCGAACCTATAGAACATTCCGTATATGTAGGTCACGCCCTGGATGTCGCCCAGAGCCTTCGGACGGTCTACTACTTTTTCTTTATATTCCCCAGTGCCAGCAACACCGAACTCCACGCCAGACTCTTACTTTTTTCCCGTCTGTCGATCCACAGCTCTTTATTGTACTCACCATTTCTTCCCTTTCGCACTTCATAAGAGAATGGCAGTCTGGAGTAAGTTTTGAATTTTACCCCAGCATAGGCCAGAACCACGCCCCAGAAGTTTTCTTCTGTCGGATCAGTCCTCCACCGTTTCATTGCTCTGTATCTCCGCTGCCGCTCTGCTCCAACACTGATTTTCCCTTTTTCTGCTGTACTTGGAAAGTACACACCTTTCTGATATGGCAGGTACGAGGTGACGGAGGCTTTGGAAAGTTTAAGAGCATTTGCGGTTGAGAGTATGGAGGTTTTGTAGTCCTGTGTTTCTCGATATTCTTCAAAAGTGTTTTTTACTTTCTCCGCCACTTCAGATTCATACACACCAGCCGTGATGAGCAGCTTTCTTACTTTTATTGGATTTAATCCCAGTTCATCGCCGATGGCCTGCAAGGACATCTCAGAATTATAAAGTGCCACAGCACTTTCCATCTGCTCTTTCAGATTATTCTCGGCATCGTACTCTGGCTTCAACTTCTTCCGGCCACCGCCTGGTTTTCTTGTTTTCTTAATTTTACTCATGCAGCTCCAGCGGCAGTCCATCCGGGTCATGGAAGAATGTCATCTTCTTGCCGGTGTAATCATCCACACGAATTGGCTCACATTCAATCCCTACCTCCGCCAGTTCTTTCACTGTCTGCTCTACGCTATCAACACAGAAAGCAAGATGACGCAAACCACATGCCTCTGGGCGATTCACACGCTTCGGCGGGTTTTCCTCAGCGAAAATCTCCAGCTCTGTGTTTTCGTTAACACGCAGATCTAGCTTCCAGTCCTTACGCTCTGGGCGGTAGTTCTCCCTGATAACAGAGAATCCCAGCTTGTTCACATAGAAATCCTTTGCAGCTTCGTAGTCAGATACGATGATTGCAATATGATGTATTTTTGATAAGTTCATTTTCTCACGCTCCTCATTCTCTTTTATTTCCGTCATAAACTATATAACACCCTTCAAAAAATACCGTGTGAACTTCTGGAGTTAAGTTTGTCCACACGGCATTTATTTTTGTTATTAGTTTTCTTGTTTATTTCAGTTTTTCAAGGATTTCATCTGCACTCATCCCGCTGGCCAGCAACTTCTTCAGCACAGCCTCTGCCTCGGTCTTCTTAGCCTCCTCAGCGGCCTTAGCATCTGCCTTTGCCTTCTTCGTTTCCAGAGATGCCACTTCTTTTTCGGCCTTCTTCAGAGCAGACTTCTTCTCTTTCAATGTGTTCTTCTGCTACTCTGCAATCTGGGATGCGTAGTCTTTGGTAGTATTGATTTTGGGACGGTTTTTGCTGCCTTTCGTTCTGGGCATGGTGATAACCTCTTTCCTTTTATATATTCTTTAGCTATTAAAAAGGTAACGATGTGCGTGCGAGAAATGTTTCGTCATCTGACACAGACTCAACATTAAAATATGAATTTTTATGGTAGAATACAGTATTTTCTTGGTGTACATAAAACATACATGCACCACCGATAACTGTTTTATCTTTTACATACTTACGATAATGTAAAAGGCTGTCATCACCTATTACATCCTCAGCACAGTATCTTCCTAACACATCAAGGTTATTCGTTCCTGTAACAAGAATTGTATCAAACGAACACTCATGCGCATATACTTCATTTTCATTTTCGCTTACCAGCAAAATATACAATTCCTCTGGCATAGCGTCAAAAGTAGTATCAGCCGAAATATATGCATAAGATAGATCTTGATCCGGCTCTTCCTTTAATTTCTGCTGCCGAACGCCCGAAATGGCATGCTTCCGATTTTCTGTATAAACATCTCTTACATACTCTTCTTGAAACACGGTCAAAAACTCATTCCATGAATTATTCAGAAAATCTAATGTTGCTTGAAGCTGATCTGATAATTCTATCTTATCATGCTGCACATCTTTACGGAAGAATGGACCAATTTCCGTAGTGTTGGAACTTCCCCAGATCCCCATCGAGAGTTTATTTGCAATATCAGCTGTATGTTTAGTTCTATTATTTATCGCTTCTATATACTGAAATTCTTGCGATTGTACTGTTTTATTTAGCCACGCTTGCATTTTAGGGAAAGCTGTGCTATATGTTTGCTGATTGAAAGTTGCCATCATTTTTTGAATATCAACAGAATCAATCTTCTTCCCCTTATTAGCCAACAATCCGGCATTAATTATTTGGCTCATTGAGTCAAATGCATTCATCGTATACTGGAAGAAATCACGCAACAATTTGTCAAACAAAAACCACGGATCAATCTTCTCCCCCGCAACTCTTACTTCGTACACTGGAGAATTTTCCATTGTAACTGATAATCGTTTTACTTTTTTCCCATCTTTAGTAACATCATCAACAAAATCGGTAGAAATATCCTGTTGCCAACGCACAGTTTTCATTGTCATCTTACCAATGATATTATTAATTGTATCTGCGCAATACTGCACGGTGTTAATATTTTTTTCTGTATATGTAATAAACTGCCACGCCGAATAAACCTTATGCACAACTAACTCTTTCTTCATTGAATCATTCGCCATGTTTATTCCACCTCAATTAGTTTGTTTCTGTTACGTAGTTTTCTCTCCACATCTTAGCCGCTTATATCAGCGTTGTCTGCTGCTCACCACGGAGAGGTGTGTGATGTTATTACGAGCAGCATAGGGAGCTACCGCTCCCATTATATCACAAGTCTGAAAATAAATCAGCCTTGTATACGCCCTTTTCTATTTTTCACTACACACTCTCCTGCTTTCCAAGCTAGCCATCCCGACAGCGTACCCGTTGTGTTTGTCACCACATCATCCAATTGTAAAAATCCAGTTTGAGTAATATACTGCACTATCTCAATGCTACAAGAGCAAATAAATCCAGTCAGCACACACAACCATCCATTTCTGAATTTTCTAAACAGTATCGGTAGCAAGACGCCAAACGGAATAAACATAATAATGTTTTCAACAAACATAGCGTGCATATGAAAGGTATGTCCCCATGTTTCAAATAAAACTAAACTGATAGTCTTTCTACTTCCAGGTTCCCTACATAAGAAAACTACGCGGAAAATGACGAGAATGTACGCTAAGAAAATGGAAAATGGGATTCTATGTTTTATTGTACTCTTTTTTCCATATAACCAGCTAACAGCAAATACAATGCATCCACTCAAGATTATGGCCGGAATCAAGTATGACACGGGTTGTCTGAAATCTTGAATTATTGATCTTATGTACCACTTGATTATCAATCACCTCTTTCTAGTTTATCTTTTCTTGCTAACCATCCACGGAGCACTTCACACAATAATTTCATAAGCCACATTACAGATGAGATTGTAATCGCAATGACAATTTTTTACTACTTTCTCTTCAGTCCAAATATTCCGCTGATTTTTTGAAATCCCCCAATAATTAGCATACAAATTAGCATGGCTATCATAGCAATAATTACTTGAAACACTACCGATATATCCACTATTTCTATTCTATTTACCAAGATGTGATAGTCTTTTTTTAAAAACGGAAGAATTAACCCATGCAAACAGTATATATGCTGTCTCTTATACACATCTGACGCTGCCGACGAATTAGACGGTGTA
>UQAR01000020.1 GCA_900539095.1 uncultured Ruminococcus sp. | reverse complement strand
TCTACACCGTCTAATTCGTCGGCAGCGTCAGATGTGTATAAGAGACAGGTATAGCCCTGATCGTCCCCATAGCCGTTATCGGCATAGCCATTGTCGGTGTAGCCGTTGTCATAACCCCAGTCGGCAGTACCGTTGTCATACGTTCCGCCGTTATTGTCGGCAGTGTCCGTATTGCCCCCAGTGTTGTCGCCGTAGCCCTGAGTGTCGTCGCCTGTCCAAGTATCGCCGTTGTTCCATGTATCGTTCGTATCATTTGTATCATTGCCGTTCCATGTGTTGCCGTCGCCCATACTAGTGTCCGCAGAAACTGCACTGCTGCTGTCATCATCCGCCGAAGAGCTTGTGTCAGGCACAGACGATTCGTCCTGAGATTTTGGTATAGCTGAAATACCGCTGTCAGCACCATTATAAATAAGTGTGCCCTCATAGTCGGCAGTAATGCTCTCATCTATCACCGCTTTAAGATATGTAAGCTTGTATTCCATATCCACCGAGCTGCCCATTTTTATCTCAAGCCTGCCGTCATACATAAGCTTGATGTCTGAACGTGTGGTCAGGTCAATGGTGTCGATATTCTCAAAACCGAGGTTGTTAAGGTCTTTAAGCAGCTCCTCAAGTATGTCAGCCTTGAAAGAGTCCTCCGAGGCAAGCTTGTCGCCCTGACTAAGGCTTTTCAGTTCAAAGCCTTTTACAACAGGTATCTCCCCCGTAGGGTCAGGATTTTTCGTTTCAAGTATCTTTCCCGACTCCGACAGCACATAGTAAGAGTTTTTGTACTCTATATCCGCAGCCTTTTTAGCCTCCGTGCAGCTTATAACAATGGTCGAAGGGAACTTCTTTGTGACCTTCACATCATCAATATACACAAGAGTGTCTTTCAACCGCTTTTCAACTATATCTGTGTTGGTCCTCACAAGGTTCTGTCCCGTAGAAACGCCGCCCACGCCCAGTATTTGATCCTGCTCGTAAAGTGTAACGCCCTCTATTTTTATATCCGACACATTAAAAAACAAAAACATACTCATGATAAGCAGCAACGCCGCAGCAGCAAAAAAGCTTGCAACATATATATTACGCTTGTTCACCGTCCGCTGACGTGCCGCAGGTCTTTGTGAAGTCATTCTGTTTTCCTTGTAAGTTCCGTTCATTTTTCTCTTTCCTAACTTGCTAATGATTTACACGCTTTATATTTCCGCCCAGAAGTGTGAACGCATTTTCTATGCAGTCGTATCCCCTGTCGATAAGTTTTATATTAGTGAGGGAAGTTTCCCCCTCCGCCGACAACGCAGCCACAGCCAGTGCCGCACCGCCTCTCAGGTCCGGTGCACGGACTTTCGCACCGTAAAGCTCTTTCACGCCCTCGATGACCGCCACCTTGCCCTCTGTCTTTATGTCCGCACCCATTCTCATAAGCTCGTCAACATGACGATAGCGGTTTTCAAAAATATTTTCCACCACCACGCTAGTGCCCTTTGCCTTAGCAAGAGCCGCCGTAACTATCGCCTGAGCGTCCGTAGGAAAACCTGGGTAAGGCATAGTCCTCACCGTCCGCACAGCTTTCAGCTGCTTAGGTGCTTTTATGAATATCCTGTCCTCATACTGGAATATCTGACAGCCCATCTGCTCAAACACAGGTATCACCGAGCGAATATCCCCTGCCCTTGCTCCAAGCAGACCTATCTCGCCGCCTGTTGCCGCAGCCGCACTCATAAAAGTCGCCGCCACTATCCTGTCGGGCATGACAGAATATTCACATCCGTGGAGCTTTTCCACGCCGCTTATCGTTATCGTTCCGCTGCCTGCTCCGCATATCTTCGCACCGCAGCGGTCAAGAAACTCCGCAAGATCGCATATCTCAGGCTCTCTCGCCGCATTATATATCACCGTGTCGCCCTTTGCCAAAACAGCCGCCAGCATGATATTCTCAGTCGCTCCCACAGACGGGAAAGAAAGGTCTATCCTCGCTCCCCTCAGTCCTCTCGGACAGGTGCAGCGGAGCACACCGTACTCCTCGTTTATCCTGACGCCCATTTTCCTCAGTGCACACAGGTGCATATCTATAGGCCGTGGCCCAAGCTCACAGCCTCCCGGAAATGACAGCCTGCATTCTCCCGTCCTTCCAAGTACAGCACCTAGAAAAACGATAGAAGAACGCATTTCTCTCATAAGTTCGTCAGGCACAAAGGTCTTGTCAGCACCCCTTGCGTCCACAGTGACGCAACCGACCTCACGGCTGCACTTTGCTCCCAACACCGACAGTATGCGGCAAGCCGCAAACACATCTGAAAGTGCAGGACAGTTATGTAGCCTGATCTCTCCGTTTATCAGCACGCACCCTGCCAGCAGCGGCAGAGCTGCGTTTTTTGCTCCCTGAACGGTTATCTCTCCGTTCAGTCTGTTTCCTCCCTGAATCATAAGCCGTTGCATAAGCGTCGCTCCTTTTAAGGTTTTGACTTATCTTATGCAGCTTTGCCTATATAGGTTAAAACTATCTGTTAAGATATATCTCTATAGCGTTTGAAACAGGCATAAAAGCAGGCAGACAAGGCAGATAAGAGTTCTTGCCTATCTTCTTTTTCATGTCCTTTGTCGAAAGTATCATTCCTGTAATGCAGTCGTCAAAGGTCTTGTCGTCCATATCGGTGACATTCACAAGTATCCTTACAGTGACCTCCTTGCTGGAAAACGGCGGTATAGTGTCGCCAATGACCTCGCCGTCACTGTTGGTCGTAATGCTCGTTGCATAGCATACCGCATTGTCATAGTCAGAAGAAACATGGCTTATCTCATACTGCGGTATCTTTATCTCAAGCGGGGACGGGTTCTTTATATTGAACACGATATCCGCAAAACGGTAGCTTGAGCTGAGCTCAGAGCCGAAAGCCTCTTCGTTGTATACAGAGTAATTCGACAACGCATAAGTCTTGAAGTCAGTCATTCCCATTGTCCTGAACACGTTGTCGTCATATTTTACCGTACTCTTGTCTGCGTCATTGAAAAACAGCGGCGGAAAGAAGAACACCATAAGCACAAGTATGATGACCACCGTAACGATCACTTTTATCACCTTGCCACGCTTTACATATGCTCCTCTTACCTTAACGCCCTTGTTAAGACCTGTTGCCGCCTGTGCAGGCATAGCCGCAGCGTCCTCAAGAAAATCGTCCTCTTTGTCGTCCTCTTCGTGCTTGGTAGGGTCGTCATAAGTCTTTGTGGCACGGTCGAACTCTCCTGCCTTGTTGAACTTTTCGCCGTCAAATATCTCGTCGGCAGTGCGGTTCACACTGCTGCCCTTGAACTTTGTGTCCGAAAGCTTTTTTATCTTGTCAACATCAGGCACTTCGATGCTGTCCATCGACGCCCTTTTGTTATACTGTCTGTAATTCTTATCCATGTTCTCTTTTCCCCTTAAACTTCGCAGTCCTCTCAGCCTTTTATAAGCGGCTCAAGTGCCTTGAATATCCTGTCCTCCGTGTCAGCAACATGGAGCTTTGCGGCATTTTCCGAGCACTCCCTGAGCTTTTTCGGATCTTCTATCAGCCCCCTGACCGTATCTATGAACCTTTCCTCAGTCAGATCCTTTTCCTCGATAACAAAGCCTGCCCCTGCATTTTGCAGTACCATGCCGTTATAATACTGATGATTTTCAGCGACCATGGGCGACGGGATAAGCACCGATGCTCTTCCCATAGCCTCAAGCTCCGCCAGCGACGCCGCACCGCACCTTGATATAACAAGGTCAGCCGCAGCCATTGCCACAGGCATATTGATATAGTCCTTTATAATGAGCCTGCTGCTGTCGATATCAATACCCATAGCCTTCAGCTTTTCAGGATAGTCCTTATATCCCTGATAAGTGCCGAAAGAATGAATGTGACAAACCTTCACATCATTGTCCTGATACCATTTGAGCAGCTTAGCGATATTCTCGTTTAGTACCCTCGCACCCAGACTTCCGCCAGTTGAGAGCACGCATATCTCGTTCTCGTCAAATCCCAGCTGTTTCTTAGCCTCCGCCTTTGACATAGTGTTGAAAGCTCCCCTTACAGGCAGACCTGTCACCACCGTCTTGGCGTTTTCAGGCATATACTTTTCAGCCTCTTTCACCGTGAGCATAACAGCGTCCGCAGACTTCGCCAGTATCTTGTTTGTTACGCCCGGAAAAGCGTTCTGCTCGTGAATAGCCGTCTTTATTCCCATTTTAGCGGCTTTTCTCACAATAGGGCCTGAAACATATCCGCCGGTTCCGATAACAAGATCAGGCTTTGCGTCCTTTATTATATTCTTTGCCGTGCTGCCCGACTTTGCAAGGCAGCCAGCCGCATGGATATTTCTTTTGAGGTTCGTCCAGCTTGGTTTTCTCTGAAAGCCCTCTATCTTTATAGGATAGAACTTGTATCCTGCCGCAGGCACGAGCCTAGCCTCAAGCTTTTCAGGATTTCCCGCAAAGCTTATCTCAGCGTCAGGATAATGTTTTTTTATTATTTCCGCAATGGCAAGTGCAGGATTTACATGACCTGCCGTACCGCCGCCTGCAAGTAGAACTCTGAGCATAAAATTTCCCTCTTTACTTGTTTTTTGTGCACTGTCTTGAAACATTTAGCATCATTCCCATTTCAGCCAGCTGAATAAGCAGTGCAGTACCGCCGTAGCTGAAAAACGGCAGTGATATTCCCGTGTTAGGGAATGCGTTGCAGGCTACCATGATGTTGAAAAGTGCCTGCGAACCTATCTGTATAGTTATACCGGCGGCAAGGAGCATACCGAAACGGTCCTTGCTCCTTGATGCGATATAAAATCCTCTCATTATGAAAAGCACGAACAGCAGCACAACTACCATTGCACCCACAAATCCAAGCTCCTCGCATATGATAGCGAAAACGAAGTCGTTTTGTGACTCAGGAAGATAATACTTCTGCCTTGACTCGCCAAAGCCCAGTCCGAACCAGCCGCCCGAACCTATAGACAGCAGGGATTCATAAGTCTGAAAAGTCGTTCCGCTAGGGTCAGATTCAGGATTTTTCCAGCTCTGTATACGCTCTGAAATATATGAAAAACCCGAACCCGATGTCATCTTATAAACAAGATAAAGCAGTGCGAACGCCACGCACACGCCTATGAACTTCCAAAAAGTCTTTTTCGGCATACCGCTTATGAACATCATAGACACACCTATGATACCCACCAGCATTACCGCCGACATATGCCTTTGCAAAACAAGCACCAGTGCCACCGCACCCATTATCACCGTAAACGGTATAACGCAGAATTTCCAGTCCTTGAACCTAGGAAAATTCACCGACATTATGTATGCAAAAATGATTATGAACGTCACCTTCAGCAGCTCTGACGGCTGAAAGCTTATAGGGCCTAAAAGTATCCAACGTTTCGCACCCGCAACGTCTATGCCGAAAAACGCCGTGTACATCGTGAGCATATAGGAGGCAAAAAACGCCAGATACGCTATCTTTGTGTTCTGAAAGAAATGATAGTCCAAAAAGCTCATGAGGAACATGAGTATAAGACCTATGCCTGCTGATTTAAGCTGGCTTTTCAGATAATAATAACCGTCATTGTATTCGCTCAGTCCCCACGCATAGCTTGCCGAGAACATCATGATAAGCCCGAATATGAGCAGCACCATTACCAGTATAAAAAACGGCTTATCTATCTCCGTAAGGATAAATCTGATCCTTAACTTTTTTCTTGCCTGTGCCACAGGTTGTTTAAGCGGAACATGACTGTCATATACTATACTTCCGTCACGCTCACGTCTAGGACCTCTTATAGCCAAACAAACAACCTCCCAACAAAATCTTCTATATCGATATTTTCCCTGAATATATGAAAAATGCTATCGCCGCCGCAGCCCCTGCCGCAGATATCACAGCGAATATACCTATCACGGCAAAATCCCCGTGACCATTTTTCTGTAAATGCTCGTGAAGAGTGTATCCCTTCAAAAGCAGTTTCTTTCTTGCCTTAAAAACTATGTACTGTAAAAACGCACATATCCCGTCAACGATGACCGCCGCACCTGCCGGCAGGAAAACGAAATATTCTCCCGAAAGCAGCACAGCCGACGTCATAAGTCCGCCCAGTGCCAACGCACCCGACTCGCCAAGATACAGCTTTGCAGGGCTGCACCCCCAAAACAGAAAGCCTCCTGCCGCACCCATTGTGCAAACAGCAAAAAGCTGAGCGGCGTCAGAGCCTGCCCCTGCCGCAAGACCGCTTGACAGTCCTGCCGAAAATATAACCGCCGTAACGGCACACAGCCCGTCAGCACCCGTGTTGGTCTTACCGCCTGCACAGTCGTGTATCTTCACCATGTTTATCCCCACCGTCATAAACAGCGGATAAAGCAGATAAAAAAGCCTGCCGAACTGTATATATCCCAAATGCAACGGCAGCAGCACAGCAGTCTGCAAGCCGCCGCAGTATCTCAGTGCCGCACAGACCCCAAGACATATGAGATATTCCATAAAAAACTTGTATAAAGGTTTCATGCCAATGCCAAGCTTTTTCTCTTTAACATAGTCCTCCGAAAGCCCAATGGCAGTGAGCATCAAAACTCCGCCAAGTGCAATAAAGGCTCTCCCTGAAAACTCTCTGCTCTCTAAACTCAGTACCGCCTCGGAGTCATAGAATATCACTCCTGTGACAACGCCGAAAATAACGCAGAGCATTATGACAACTCCGCCGAATTTCGGCTCAGAACCGTCCTTTGCGAACCTGTCGCCTATATAAAGATCGAATTTGCCTGTTTTTATCCTGCGGAAATATGGTATGAACACCCTGCCGAGAACATATCCCAGCACCATTTCACACCCCAGTATCACCGCCTGCACGCTCCAGCTCATTTTGTCAGAGCGTTAAAAACTTCTTCAAGTTTCATTCCTCTGCTGCCCTTGAAAAGCACAGCATCGCCCTTTGAAACTATCTCCTTCAAAGCCGCCGCAAGCTCCTCTCTGCTGTCAAAGTGCCTGCAATTTTCCTTTGCAAAGCCCTTTTTCTCAGCACCCTCTATGTAGCACTTTGAATCCTCGCCAAAGCAGTAAAGCAGATCAGCCTTTGACGCCGCAACATACTCGCCCACATTTTTGTGATAAGTCTTTGAGTTCTTTCCAAGCTCCAGCATATCCCCAAGCACGCATATCCGCTTGCCCTCAGCCTGTGCCTGCGAAAGCACAGAAAGGCTCGCCTTCATTGAATCAGGTGCAGCGTTGTAGCAGTCAACTATATATGTAACTCCGTCAATAACGGTAATATTCTGTCTTAATCCCTCAGGCTTGAACTGAGCAATGCCCTCAACGATATCCTCAGGCGGTATATCCAGTGCAAGGCCCACGCAGAATGCCGCAAGAGCGTTCTTGACATTGTGCTCGCCCAAGCAGTTTATTTTAGCGGCTATCTTTCCGCCCTCATAGTTTATAGTAAAGGTTATGCCGTTGTCAGCCGTCTTAACACCGCTTGCGTAAACATCACAGTCCTTTTTGGATACAGAATAGTAGTAGACCTTTCTGTCTGAATGTGTCTGCACCCCTGCCAGCAGCTTGTCGTCACGGCAAAGTATCAGCGGAGCGTCATAAGCCGCACCGTCAAGTATCTCAAGCTTTGCCTTGAGAATGTTCTCCTGAGTGCCAAGGTTCTCGATATGTGAAATGCCGATGTTTGTTATAACAGCCACGTCAGGCTGACAGCACATAGACATTCTGGATATCTCCCCCTGATGTGACATACCCATTTCGATAACAGCCGCCTCATAGCTGCTGTCAAGACCGAAAAGCGTCTGGGGCATACCGATCTCGTTGTTGTGGTTGCCCTGAGTTTTCAGCGTTTTGTATTTCTGAGCCACCACAAGTGCTATCATGTCCTTTGTGGTAGTCTTTCCCACGCTGCCAGTTACACCAACGACCTTTACGCCAAATTTCGACCTGTAGTATCCAGCTATATCAAGCAGTGCCCTTGCAGTCGAATCAACGATTATACATCTCGCACCCTCCACAGGTCTTTCCGTAACAACAGCCGCCGCACCAAGCTCCATAGCCTTTGCAGCGAAGTTGTGACCGTCAAAGTTCTCGCCCTTGAGTGCAATGAAAAGCGAGCCTGCCTTTATAGTTCTTGTGTCAGTGGAGATATCGTCTATCTCCGTGTCCGCAGGATAACCATAGCTGCCGTGAACAGCCGAAATGATCTCCTGTAAGCTTAATTTTTCCATTTTAATTCTTATCCGCCGAAGAAACTGCGGTATCTCCTTCCCCTTATCTTATAAATATAGCTTTGCCGCAAAATCGTTTTCCAACCCTTTGCATACACAGGCGAACACTGTTCGCCCCTACATTTCTCTCTTAGAGTTATCTCTTATCTGCCCTCAGCCTCAAGCTCTTTGAGTGCGTCCGCAACGACTTCTCTCTCGTCAAAATGTATCTTCACGCCGCCTGCAAGTATCTGATAGTCTTCATGACCCTTTCCGGCAAGCACGATGATATCGTCCTTTTCCGCATGATGTATAGCCCAGTGGATAGCCTCACGTCTGTCAACGATAGTGATATAAGGCGTTGTCTTGCCCTCAAGACCTACCAAAACATCGTTTATGATATCCTGTGGGTCTTCATTTCTCGGATTATCGGAAGTAACAATAAGAAAATCCGCATGGTCAGCCGCAGCCGCAGCCATAAGACTTCTCTTTGATGCGTCCCTGTTTCCGCCGCAGCCAAAAAGGCATTTTACCTTTCCGCTTGCACTGTTCTTTATAGCCGAAAGCACGTTCACAAGTGCGTCAGGTGTGTGAGCATAATCACAGATAACAGTGAAATCTCTGCCGGTCGGAACTATCTCCGCTCTGCCTCTTACGCCCTGCATAGTGCCCAAAGCTCTGATAGTCCTGTCAACGTCAAAGCCAAGCGTTTCACAGCAGGCGATAACAGCCAGCGAGTTTGAAACGTTGAAAAGTCCAGGCATATTGAATGAAACATTGTGCTTTATCTTTCCGTCAGTGAAAACATACTTTACGCCGCTTGCCGAAAGCAGGATATCCTCCGCCCTGAAATCAGCCTTTGTGCAGCATGAATAAGTTTTCGCAGGACAGCTTATCTCTTTGAGATATCTTCTGCCGTATTCATCGTCAATGTTGATGATAGCGTTGTCAGATATGGTGAAAAGTATCTTCTTAGCCTGATAGTAGTTCTCCATAGTGCCGTGAACGTCAAGATGATCCTGCGTCAGGTTTGTGAAAACGCCCACCTTATAATGACAGCCTGACAGCCTCTTCTGCTCCAAGCCCTGTGAAGATGCCTCCATAACAACATAGTCGCACTTCTCGTCAGCCATTTTTCTGAAAAGCTCATAAAGGTCATAAGGCTCAGGAGTAGTCCTTGCAGTAGGATAAACGTCATCGCCTATCTCGTTCTGACAAGTTCCTATAAGTCCCACCTTGCAGCCGAACGAAGAAAGCACTTTCTTTATAACAGTTGTGATAGTAGTCTTTCCGTTTGTTCCCGTCACGCCGATAAGAGTAAGCTCCTTTTCAGGGTGACCGAAAAATGCCGCACACAGCAGAGGGAAAGCCTCTCTTGTGTTCTCCACGATTATCTGACAGTCAAGCCCCAGATCTCTTTCGCAGACCACCACCGAGCAGCCCTTTGCTATCATGTCCTTAGCAGCGTCATGTCCGTCAAAGGTGTTGCCCTTTATGCACACGAACATAGAGCCTGCCTTGACAGCCTTTCTTGTGTCGCTTGTGACGTCGCTTATCTCCATGTCAGGCAGGGAGGTCTTTGCAACGTCCTTTATGATATCGTATAGTTTCATAATTATCATTCCTTATCATGATTTCTTAGGCAATGTGCAGTTTTTTTTACTGTGAGCCTACCGAAGTTACCGCAAATGTTACCGACACAGCCGTTCCCATTGGAACGCTCTGTCCTGCACTCACGCTCTGATCGGACTGTGCCACCGCACCTTCCTCCTCATAGCCTGAGCCTTCTGCCGTCAAGTTAAGACCATACATATCAAGCGTAGCCTTTGCCTGCTCCTTTGTAAGTCCCTGAAGATCAGGCACTGTAACAGTCTCTTCCTTTGTTTCCGTGTCTGTATAAAGCACAACTGAACCGCCGTGCTCGATCTTTGCCGCCACAGGCGTCTGCTTGACAACAGTGTCGCCCTCGCCCTTGACCTTGACCTCAAGGCCAAGATCTTCAAGAGTCTTTGTAGCCTCTTCAACAGTGTAATACTGAACGCTCGGCACTGATACCTGCAAGTCTGCAAGCTCATCTTCATCATACTCAGGGAATATGCCCATGTAAGGGAGAACATCAGTCAGTACGTTCACGCATATAGGTGCTGCCACCTGACTTCCGTAGAATTTCTCGCCTGTCGGATGGTCAACCATAACGAGCATCACTATCTCAGGGTCGTCAGCAGGTGCGAACGCACAGTATGACGAAACATAAGTCTGACCGGTGGAGTCCTCGTCCATTTTCTGAGAAGTACCCGACTTACCGCCTATCCTGTAGCCCTTTATATAGCAGTTTGAACCCGGCTGACCCTCAACAACGCCCTCGAGTATCTCTCTCATAGATGCTGAAGTGTCCTCAGAAATGACCTGACGTCTTACCACCGTGTCCATTTTCTTTACGATATTGCCGTTTTGGTCAGTTATGCTGTTTACCACCTGCGGCGTAACAAGATATCCGCCGTTTATCGCAGCCGAATAAGCTGTTATCATTTGTATCGGAGTTACCTTGTTGGTCTGACCGAATGATGATGATGCCAGCTGAACAGGACCCATGTTGCTAAGCGGCATACTGATAGAATTTGATTCCGCAGGCAAGTCGATACCTGTCAGCTCATTGAAACCGAAAGCGTTATAATACTGGCAGAACTCCTCCGAGCCAAGTTTCATGCCTATCTGAATGAACACAGGGTTGCATGAGTTGAGCATTGCCTGAGCAAGGTTCTGTGAACCGTGGTCTGTCGTTGACCAGCAGTGGAACGTAGTGTCCTCAACCTGTATCTGTGTTCCGCAGCCAAAGGTATCATTAAGAGTGATAGCCTTTTCCTCCAGTGCAGACGCACCGGTTATTACCTTGAAAACAGAACCCGGATTGTATGTTTCCGAAACAGCCTTGTTTTTCCACTGAAGTGACCATGCGTCAAGCTGCTTTTGCTTATAATCGTCAGAATTTTCATCAAGCCCCGAAAGCTCCGCCGCCGTCTTTTCATCAGAGATAGCCGCAGGCTCGTTAGGGTCATAAGGATCAGAAGTCGCCATTGCGTATATCTGACCCGTCTTAGGATTCATGATGATACCGCAGGCTCTGTCAGTCGGCTTGTTCTCCTCGACCGCCTTTGCAAGCTCCTTTTCAAGGATATATTGGATATTAGCGTCAATGTTCAAATTAAGATCGTCGCCGTCCTGAGCGTCATAGCTCTGCTTGTATCTGTACGGTATCTCCGTGCCGTCGCTCGCTTTAGCAGTGATTATCCTTCCGTCAACGCCGCTGAGATAATCGTCATAATAAGCCTCAAGACCATATATGCCGTTGCCCTCATAGTCCGTGTGACCAAGCACAACAGACGCCAGCGTGTTCTGGGGATAAAGCCTTCTTGTTGTCGGGTCGCATCTTACGCCGTCGATACCAAGTTCCGTAAGCTTATCTTCTATAGCCGTGGAAACAGTCTTTTCCACTTCTTTTTTCAGAACGATATACTGCGTGTCAGTCTTTGTGAGTTTCTCCCTCACCGTATTGGTGTCTATCTCAAGATTAAGAGCCAAAAACTCCACAAGCTCGTCAAGGCAATCGTCCCCTGACTTTGTTGCGTCAAGACGTTTTTGATATGTAGCTTTCTTGGACGCATCGTCCTCCTTGGCTATATATCCTTTCAGTTCTTCTATCTTCTTGTCATTGTCCTCCAGCTTTTCTTTGAGCATAAGAGGGTCTGCGTAAACAGTGTAGACCGTCGCACTCTGAGAGAGGACAGTTCCGTTGGTATCATAAATAGTGCCTCTGGACGCTGAAACAGCCGTGCTCTTTAACTGCTGTGCATTTGCAAGCGACTGCCACTTTTTGCTGTCCTTTACAGACACAGAAAATATCGTGGCGACCGTATAAACAAGTATCGCAGCAACAGGCAAGCTGAGCCAGATATTCAAACGCTGTTTCATTCTGGCACTTGGTCTGTCGGTCATAAAAATCTCCCTTCACAATATCACCGTCATACATAATTTTCAATAATTTAGCACAATGCGGCAAATATCGTATTTTCACACATACAAATTAATAGAACAAGAAAGCTAAGCACAAATATCTTGTCCCTAACTTTCCCCATAATTATTTTATTCACTAAGCCCCGATATATTCCAGAACAGAGCCGAACCAGTGCTTGATCTTAACGAACACATTGTCGTCCTCAGTCTTTACAACTTTAGCGACCGGATCCGACTCCACTGTTACGTACTCTATCTGAGATTTATCCAGCTTTTTCAGCCCCAGCTCATTCTCGGCATACTCCTCGACCTTTGACATATTGGTCTTTTGAGCCAGTTCCGACTGCAAGCTGACGTTCTCTCCCTGCAACTGAGCAAGCTGTTCTTCCTGCTTTGTCTGCTCTGAGCACAGGCTCGATATCTCAACTCTTCCGTATATCATGAATCCCAGCACGAAAGCCACTAACGCACACACTGCCAAAACACCCAGTACCGACGTTTTCTTCGGCTTTGCAGCAGGATTTTTCTTATATTTTATGGCTCTCTGAGCCTCAGCCTCTTCAGCATTATCATAGGCACTGTAGTCAAATGCCAGATTATGTACCTTTGCCATTGCGGTAAAACACCTCTCACGATCCACGGGCAGCCCCGTCATTTACACATTTTTTATCTTTACACAATTTCGTCCACTCAGTCCTTGATCTTTTCGATCACCCTGAGCTTTGCACTGCGGCTCCTGTTATTGTCCGCAAGTTCCTTTTCACCAGCCTCGATAGGCTTTCTGTTCACAAGCTTTCCCCTAGGCGTTCTTCCGCATATGCACTGAGGAAAATCAGGCGGACATATACAGCCCTTGCAAAAGCTCTGAAATCTCTGCTTTACCAATCTGTCCTCCAACGAGTGGAACGTGATTATGCAAAGCCTGCCGCCCACATTAAGGCAGTCAAACGCCTTGTCAAGAGCGATATTTAGATGTTCAAGTTCCTTGTTGACTTCTATCCTTATAGCCTGAAAAGTCTTTTTGCAGGGATTTTTCTCCCTTCTTGCCTTTTGCGGAACTGCACTCTTTATTATCTCAGCAAGCTCCATAGTTGTCTCAATAGGCTTTTGTTCTCTGTATTTTACTATCTTCGAGGCGATGCTCCTTGAGAACTTCTCCTCGCCGTACTCAAAAATTATCCTCGCAAGGCTCTGATAGTCATATCCGTTCACAACGTCCTTAGCAGAAAGCCCCTCCCCCGACATTCTCATGTCAAGAGGTGCGTCATTGTGATAGGAAAATCCTCTCTCCGCATTGTCAAGTTGATAAGAGGAAACGCCCAAGTCCATAAGAATGCCGTCAGCACCGCTTATGCCGAGCCTTTCAAATATCTCGTCTATCTCAGAGTAATTTCCTCTCACAACAGTCGCAGGATACCCCGCCAACCGTTCCGCAGCAGTTTTCACCGCCTCAGGATCTCTGTCTATAGCCACAAGCCTGCCGCCCTTTTCGCCGTCAAGCCTTTTAGCGATCTCTCTCGAATGTCCTGCTCCGCCGGCAGTGCCGTCACAGTAAATGCCGTCGGGTCTAATGTTCAAGCCCTCTAAACATTCCTCAAGCAGTACGGGAACGTGGTTAAATTCCATTAAAAATCAAGTCCCTCCAGAGCCTCCATAAGCTCGTTATCATCAATGCTGCTGTTGAAATCGTCCCAGCGTTTCTTGTCCCATATCTCACATCTGTCAGATACGCCGGCCACAACGATCTCTTTCTCAAGCCCTGCCACCTCTCTCAGTGACTGCGGAACAAGTATCCTGCCCTGCTTGTCAGGCTCGACCTCGCACGCCCACGCCATAAAGCTACGCTGTAACGCTCTCGCCTTAGCCATAGGCAGACTTCTGATCTTCTCGGCTCTCTTCTCGAAATCCTCAAGGGAATAAACGAACAAACAGCCGTCTATACCTTTAGTTACAATGAACCGCTCGCCGATAAGCTCTCTGAGCTTAGTAGGAAAAGTCATTCTTCCCTTAGCGTCCATAGTCTGATTGTAAGTACCTTTGAGCAAGCACGCCTGCAAGCCGTTCACCTCCCTTGACCGAACACAGCAGTGAAATGCCACATTTGCAACACTCATCACCACTTTTTCGCACTTTTAACCACCGTACAATAATTATACACTATATTATAGAAAATTGCAACAGTAATATTTCCCAAAGTGATTTTTCGCAAGGGATTTTTCTTGGACACTTGTTCAATTCAGCAGAGATTTTAGGGGGATTTTGTAACTTTCGCCGTTTTCGTTGTCACCGACTTGTAACTTGTAAATTTATTGTTAATTTTACATCATACAATATCTTGTGGCATATAACACATTTACTTCTGTATAGAGACAATAAAAATCGCTAAAAGTTTCCTGCCCTTTATCACTGTATTGACCTTACAAAGATATTGTACCACAACATATAGTGTACGTCAATAGGTTTTTGCAAAAAAAACACAATTATTTCTTATCACCTGTAAGAAAAAGAGCGACCCATGAGGAACGGTAAAAGATAGTGTCGTAAAATGGTTAAAAATCGGTAACAATGCAGTTTGTTTATATATTTAATTATTACATACTATGATTTTGTAAATTTTTATCTTGTGGAGAGATAAGGGTAAAGAAAAGTGAGAATAGAAGGTACGGAGGGTATTTTGGGGGCAAAACCAACAAAAATAATAGTAAAATTGCACAAAACCGCAAAATAATGTGGCGAAAAAGGCTGCCTTGAGGGCGGAGATACAATATGCAGTGAAAAAGGGGACCTGAGTGAGGAATGAGCACAGCGATTTGGCGGCACAACAAACTTCCCCGAACAATCTGTAGGGGCGAACAGCGTTCGCCCGTCGAAGAAACAAACCCACGATAACAACATAGTTCGATACCTGTAAAAACTATTATATCACACCTGTAGGGGACGGCGTCCTCGACGTCCCATTCTGAGGTATAACACCGTGTTTGTCATATCTTTGATGTCGAATTATTCGTGGTACATTGCTAAATTATTCTACAATATCGAAAACTCGTCATGCAGTAAACAAAAAAAGCGAACGCACTCCCGTGCGTCCGCCCAAACTTCAGTTATTTGCAAAAGCTCTCAATATACCTGTCAATGCACTGAGCAACGATCTCAACAGCGTGCTCACGATCCTTAACATCATCAACTACAGTGTCCTTGTGCTCCAACGCCTTGTATACAGAGAAGAAATGACACATCTCATCAAAAATGTGCTTTGGAAGTTCCGAAATGTCCTTATATATGTTGTATGTAGGATCATTCATCGGTATGCAGATTATCTTCTCGTCTGCCGCTCCATTGTCAAGCATGGAAATAACGCCTATAGGATAACAGTCAACAAGCGATAACGGTGCAAGCGTCTCCGAACAAAGTACCAGTACGTCCAATGGGTCGCCATCCTCTGCATATGTCCTCGGTATAAAACCATAGTTCGCAGGATAATGCGTCGATGTGTAAAGTATCCTGTCCATTCTCAAAAGTCCCGTTGACTTGTCAAGCTCGTATTTTACCTTCGAGCCTTTCGGTATCTCTATTACCGCCGTGAACTTCTCCTTTGTTATCACCTTTGGTGAAATATCATGCCATATGTTCATGTCCATTCCTCCTTTTTTTATTCCGCCTCATACATACCCTCAGCCCTGAGGTTTTCAGGTATGTCAAAAACCGTTTCTCCGTCAGCCTCAACACATGATATGCACCCTGCGTTGTCCTCGTTTATAAGATCCCAGAGCGTCACGATATCTCCCTCGTCAACAACACTTATGCCAAGCCTGTCAAAAAGCTTTTCAAGCTTTTTCGGGTTGCGTGAGTATATCTGAAATTCCTGATAATCCGTGAAGTATATCTCCTCGTCATTCTTGTGCGAACCAAATCCGAACCTTGATACCCCGTCGTTCACAAGCACCGTGCCATAGCGTTTCATTATCGCCAGTGCCACTTCCTTTGTGCAGTTGTCAAGATAATACGTCCTGTATCCGTCCCTCTCACTGTCAGGCAGCTCAAGAAAGAAGAAAATCGGCCCTGCCAGCTTTTCTATAAATCCACAAGCAGCCTTTGCCATAACATCACAGCTCAGTATGCCCCTTATGTTTTCCCCCTGAATACAGCAGCATGACCGCAGCTTTTCAGCACCGCCTACAGAAACGCCCTGACAAAGAGTGAAATTATTCTCCATAATATCCTCCGTATCCTTTATAAGTATGATATCTTAAAAACAGTATAAACCATTTTCGCAGATATTTCAAGTATAACCTATGAATTTAAATAAAAAGTTTACGGCGGTACAGCCTTTCAGCTGTACCGCCGCATCACAAATAATATCCTTTATCTCATTAAGTATCAAATTCATCTTTTATTCTCCCTATCACTTCTTCCTGCTATACCTAAAATCGCAGTACGGTGCACCCTCAGCAATAGTTCCCGTCCTAACGAGTTTCATGTTCATCATGTCCGCCAGCACAAAATCCATTCTGCATATGTAAGCCGCCAGCTCAGGACACCCCTCGTCCTTGCAAAGCTTGCACGCCCCGCACTCGTGATAATCATACCCAAGATCATATTCATCATTTCCCGGCAGTATGTCCACCACCCAGTCGTTCTCATATAAATGCTTGTGACTGTCCTCCGACCATTTCAATCTGCCCGGCATCTTCTTAGGGTCAAGATAACTGTCCACATCACCCATTACCTTGTGAAAAAGCGTAGACGCACAAAGCCCGTCACGGAATATCTCATAATTCTCCTCCGCAGACTTCCCGGTGCTCCTGTTCATCGCAATGTAGTAACTCGCCATAATGTAAGAACTCAAAAGCTTAGACTTACCAATATCTTTCGCCCTCGCTACTATCTTCCCATGCTCCTCCTCTATCTTCTTAGCCACATCTTTAGAAAAGCCTCTCCTTTTAAGTTCCGCCTTTACCACACTGTGATAAAAGTGAAATATCATCTTCACACCAAACGTATTTTCCATATTTTTCACCTTACTATCCGTTAAACAACGCCATATCTATTCCCGATTATCCATATTGTAAATAACGCAAGCAAACCCCGCTATCACCGCAAACAGTATCGCACCTCCCATTTCGCTCTGCAACGCTGCCCCAGCAAAATAGCCTGCCACCGCCGCAAAAAACATAATAACAATAGCCGCCACAGTCCTGAATTTCTTCATAATGCTCACTCCTCCTGACTTAAACCGTCCTGACCCTTTCCAATGGACTTACAAACTCTGCTGCATCTGTATGGACCCCGCCTGCGTTTTATCTTTTTCTCCGTTTAACTTTTTTGCTATCCGCTGGCTTTACTGTTTCTTCAACAGGCACTCTGATATTTATAGTCGCCTCTACTCTATTCGGATTTTCCGCTTTCTTCTCTATCACAGGACTTCTCTTATCTATTATCTCGACCCTTCTTCCTGCGATAACAGGCCCTTTATCCCACGCTGCGTTATCATCAGGTATTTGTATCGTCAATGTCCTTTTATTCGGCAGCTTTTTTACCTTTCCGTCAGCCGAAATTTCCATTGAGATCTCCTTTTTCGTTCCGCTTATATGGTTCTTCTCCATTGAAAACGGTATGATAACATCGTCAGTTTTTTCCTGAACGCTCTCCTCCACAGGCTGAAAAAACTCCCTTTTCTGCGGCTTTTCTTCCACCTTCTGAGGTTTTTCCTCTTCCTCGTCGATATCAAGCCAAACGCTTTTCTTTGGTTTCAGAACAGGCTCGTCAGTCCATATGCTGTGGCTGAGAGCTTTGTTTTTCTTAACTATTTTCTCAACTATCTCGTCATGTACCGTCTGACCCTTAGGCTTAGACCCATTTTTTATATCTTTGTTATTCGTCATTATTTTTCACCCGTCCAAAATTTTGAATATATCACCCGTTGCCTACAAAAGCAATACACATTCAGTATATCATGCAGGTGCTGAAAAGTCAATTATACAGCCCTTTTGCGGCGGTATTTTTCAGATATGCACAAAAAAAAGCCGCACTTTTTGTACGGCTTTGAAAAATGCAAATATCAGTATTTTATTTTCAGTGTCTTGCCCGGAACGCTCACGCCGTCAGACAGTGTGATAGGCAGTTTCTGTTCCTCAGAAAATCCGATAGTTTCGCCGTCTTTAAGCTCAACGCCCTCAGAAAGCACATACTCCGATATGGAAAGCAGAAAACCGAGCAAGTCGTTAGGCTGCTTTGGTGAATCGACTATCTCCATTTCCTCATATCCGAAAAATCTCATGCCTGATGTGAAAGCACAAAGACCTGTTTTTGCAAGATACATACCGGTATAAATAAGTATAGGCATTGGATATTCGCCGTCCTTGATAGTTTCGGCGAAATTAACATAGAAGTTCTTTTCATAGACCGTTGGGTTTTTGTAGATACCGATAGCGTTATCAAGTTTCAGCAGTGAGCTTGCCACCTTTGCAAAAAGGATAGCCTGCTCAATAGCGTTAGTTTTATTCATAACTGCGAGCATAACATGAGCCTGATGCTTTGCGACCTCAGTTGCACCCTCTTTCCAGAGAATGTTATACTTTGCCGCAGCCTCCGCCTCCTTATTAGGAACAGGGTTAGGCATAAGCGAGCAAGCGACCACCATATCGCCAACCTTGAAAACCATAGCGTTATCTTTAACGTCGTCCTGTGGAACTATGTTCCAGTCCTCTTTGAGAAACTTTTTAAATCTGAGCCAATCCATATTGGCGTCTGTATAGAGCACAAATCCTGCTAAAACGTTGCCCTCTTTTTTATCGTCCTTATTTTCCTGAACGTTCTTATTTTCCTCAGCCATTTTGTTACCTCCGTGAAATTGGTTTATTTCTGTTATTATAGCACACTTAGGCAAAAATTGCAACCGCCTTTGTAAGTGAGAAATTAGGAATTAGGAATGAGGGATTATGGTATCGCCTGCGGCGATGATTTTTTTGTAGGGGCGAACAGCGTTCGCCCGTTGATTTAACACTTTTGCGACATACTGGTTGCGACCTTTGGTCGCCTGCTTGTTTTTTGTCCTTTCTTTATCGCCCTTTGCCTTAATAATTTGTATACCATGTACCTGCACAAAAACGCCGCCCTAAAAATTTCAGGGCGGCGTTGCGGTCATTATTTTTCTGTATCTGTGCTCATTTCTATCTGCTTTGTTTCAGGCTCATTGAAAGGCAGCTTTACTGTTATGGTCGTGCCTTTTTCCGGTTCGCTTTCAAGCTGTATTTCGCCGCTGTGATATGCAACTATATGCTTGACAATGGAAAGACCCAGACCTGTTCCGCCTATCTTCTTTGAACGGCTTTTATCAACTCTGTAAAAACGTTCGAAAACTCTGCTCTGATGCTCGTCGGAAATTCCAATGCCGGTGTCGCTGAACACTGCAAAAGCTTTTCCGTTTTCGATGCCGACCTTTACATTCAGACTGCCGCCCTCATGGTTATACTTTATAGCGTTATCCATAAGGTTCAAAAACAGTTCGGTGATGTAGCTCTGATTACCGTATATCTGAACATGCTCGCCCTCGACGGTCATTGTGACCTCTCGGTTGTCAGCCTTATGGCGAAGAATCTCCTCAACGTCATGAGCAATTTTCAGCAGGTCTATTTTATCAGAAAGAACGTGTTCCTGCTCTTCTATCTGTGAAAGTCGGATTATATCGTTTATAAGATACAAAAGTCTTTCGCTTTCACGATATATCATGCCGCCGTATTTTTTGACGTCCTCTTCCTTTGTGAAAATGCCGTTTTCAAGAAGTTCGCCAAAGCCTTTGATAGTAGTGAGCGGCGTTTTGAGTTCGTGGGATACGTTTGCCGAGAAGTCACGGCGTATCTGTTCGCTTTGTATCTCTTCAGTTACGTCAACAAAGAAGATTATGATGCCGAAGTCAAGAGTATTCTCGCTGTAGACCTTATTTGCAAAGGCACGGTAGAAACGGCTTTTCTCAGTGATTATTCCATTTGCAGCTCCGCTTTCCTTTGCCTCTTCAAGCAGACCTATTATCTGCTGGTCATCGGTCATATGATTAATTTTCGTGTGCTCTGTAGGGTCAAAGCTGTTGCCGAGGATTTTCAGTGCACTTTTATTTACAGAAAGCACTGTCATGTCCTCGTCAAGAAGTATCATACCCTCAACCATATTTTCAGTGATAAGTGATATTTTTTCTCTCTCTGCCTTTATTTTATTCATGTTCTTATGTATTCGTCCCATAAGAACGTCTGCATTTTTTATGATAGGTTCAAGTTCTTCATAAGGCGTTTCAAACTGACCGATATTCTCGTTTCTCAGATCAAGCTGTTTTACAAGGGAATTTATCGGCTTTATCATGCTTTCTGAAAGCTTTATGGAGATTATGGTGGTGATAAAGATTATTCCTCCTGCGAACACCACCAGCATTGGTATCACTGCAAGGAACACCCCTGCAAGGTTTTCCTTATCTGTAGAAAATCTCAGCACGCCGCCGTTATACTTTATGGCATAATAATATGTAGTATATCCAAGGGTTTTGGAAAATCTTGTGGATTCACCCTCGCCATTTGCCGTAGCCTCTTTGAACTCTTCACGGTTTGAGTGGTTTTCCATTTCGGCAGGGTCTGCCTCAGAATCGAATTTGACGTTGCCCTGTGCGTCGATAAAGGTGACACGGACGTCATAATCTATGGCTTTTTTCAGTATATCAGCCATTTCAGCTGGTTCATTATTTCCCTCTGCCACAAGCTTTGCGGCAGATTTAAGACCGTTTTTTGTGAAACGCTGATAGGAAGAATATCCAAGTGAACCAGCAACGAGAAGAAAGAACAGAACTGTACATGAAACAAGTATCGTAATGACTTTATAGAGTTTTTTCTGCATATACTGTTCCTCCTTATCTGAAAATTTGTTTTATGGCAACACCGCACAAAGATTGTGCGTCAGATGCGTAGTCAGATTTTTCGTCAGATCGCATAAAAATTCCGCAGGCATACTGTCGTATGTCAAGGGATTTTTGTGTGATATGACGGGAAATCTGCAAGCAGATGGCGTGCAAAGCCGTCAGGCGGGCTTTGTGCGGTGTTGCCTTATATCTTATAGCCTACGCCACGGACTGTTTTTATAAGATCCGTGCAGCCTGCTGCCTCAAGCTTTTGTCTGAGGGTCTTGATGTGCATATCAACAGTTCTTGTTTCACCTGCAAACTCATAGCCCCAGACCATTTCCATAAGCTTATCACGGCTCACGGCTATTGATTTATGACGCATAAGATACATCAAAAGTTCAAATTCCTTATAGGTCAAAACTACTTCCTGACCATTATAAGAGCATATACGTCTTGATGCGTCAAGAGAAACGCCCTGTTCTTCTATTACGTCAGCCTCGGCGTTCTGCTTGCCTGCACGTCTTAAAACGGCTTTTATTCTTGAAAGCAGTTCCATTACGCCGAAAGGTTTTGTTATATAATCGTCTGCACCCATTTCAAGTCCTGACACCTTATCAAGCTCGCTTGATTTTGCGGTGAGCATTATGACCGGGATATCCTGAGTGCGGCTGTCCTTTTTGAGTTTTGCAAGTATGGAATAGCCGTCCTCGTCAGGGAGCATTATATCAAGCAGCACAAGCGATGGCTCTTTGCTCCTTATCTCCTCATAAAAAGGCTTAGCCTTCGGGAAGGACTTTACCTCATAGCCGCCTGATTTCAGAGCACATGAGATAAGCTCTCTTATTCCGTCATCATCTTCAACACAATATATAAGTGCCATATAATAACCCCCTTAAGATTCCTTTGCGGGCAGTGCATATTTTTCACTGTAACGCTTGACCTGTCCGTCAAAGCCTTCGCCTGAATTTTTTAGCATCTGAACATACTCGTGGACGTCAAAGCTTTCGTCGTTTTCCTGTATAAGGCAGACCGCTATATTTGAGCAATGGTCTGAAACTCGTTCCAAATTTGTGAGCAGGTCGGAGAACACAAAGCCCATTTCTATGGTACACTCGCCTGTCTGAAGTCTTTTGACATGGCGGTTTTTAAGCTTTGTTCTAAGCTTATCAACGACTTCCTCCAGCGGTTCTACTCTTGTGGCAAGCTCCAGATCATGTTTTTCAAACGCCTCCATTGCGATATCGAGCACGTCCTTAACGGCACTGCACATTACTTTGACCTCTTCTGTTGCCTGAGGAGTGAAGTGAAGATCTTTTTCATTCTTTTCCTCTGCCACTGACACCATGTTCATGGCGTGGTCTGAGATACGCTCAAAGTCACCTATGACATGAAGTATAGTAGAAACTGACTGAGAATCCTTTGCGGAAAGGTCTTTGCTTGAAAGCTTTACAAGATATGTACCCAATCTGTCCTCATAGAGATCGACTGCCGCCTCATTGGCTGCTATCTGCTCTGCTTTCTCCTTATCGAACTTATCAACGCATATGCTCATTGCCATTGAGATGCTGTCTTTTGCTATCTCGCCCATGCGGTCGGTAAGCTCTCTGCATTTTTCAACTGCAAAAGAAGGTGACTGGAGAAATCTTTCATCAAGGAGCTTGAACTGCTCTTCGATGTTGTTTTTCTGTCCGTCGCCCTCGCCTTCCTTTATTGTAAGGTAGGCAAGCTTTTCAAGGACTTTTATAAACGGCAGAAGTACGATAGATGTTGACAGGTTGAATATAGTATGTACTATAGCTATCTCCTTTGCACCCACCACGCCGTCAACGAATGAAAATCCGATAAAGGCATTGAGCAGATAGAACACTGTCAGAAAGAGCACTGTTCCTATCATATTGAAATAGAGATGTACGACTGCCACACGCTTTGCGTTTTTGCTTGTGCCTATTGATGAGAGCAGAGCTGTTACGCAAGTTCCTATATTCTGACCGAGTATTATCGGCAATGCAGAACCAAATGTTATCGCTCCTGTTGCAGAAAGAGCCTGCAGGATTCCCACTGACGCTGAGGACGACTGAATGATAGCCGTAAGAAGTGCACCAGCCAGAACGCCCAGAATAGGGTTTTTGAACCACAGGAGGACTTCTGCGAACTCAGGCACGTCTTTAAGAGGTGCGACTGCACCGCTCATTGAGTCCATTCCGAACATGAGCACTGCAAAACCTACGAGTATAGATGCGATATCCTTTTTCTTATCGTTTTTTGAGAATGTCAGCATTGCAACGCCTATTATTGCAAGTATAGGCGAGAAAGAGGACGGCTTGAGCATTTTTATAAGAAAGCTGTCGCCGCTTATGCCTGACAGGGACAATATCCACGCCGTGACTGTTGTGCCGATATTTGCTCCCATTATAACGCCTATGGCTGAATGGAGTTTCATGATACCTGCATTTACAAAGCCCACGAGCATTACTGTTGTGGCTGACGAGGACTGGATAACTGCTGTTACGGAAAGTCCGAGCAGCATTGCTTTGATAGGGTTCGAGGTGAGCTTTTCAAAGATTTTTTCAAGCTTTCCTCCTGCGAGTTTTTCCAGCCCGTTACCCATTACATTCATTCCGTAAAGGAACATTGCAAGACCGCCTATAAGGGTCAGAACATTAAAGATAGTCATATTGACACTCCCTGAACATTATTTTACACTATTGTTACATTGTTTACAATGAACATTATACAACATAATTGTAAAATAACAAATCAGGCTGAGTAAAATCTGAGTAAAATCGCACAAAAAGAGCAAAAAGGCGGTATTTCCGCCTTTTATCGTGATATTTTACATTATTCTCTCTGTTTTATGCACGCCTGTTATGGAGAACACCACCCATTCGGCGATATTCACGGCGTGGTCACCGATACGCTCGAAATATTTTGCCACCATAAGGGTATCTATAGCTTTTTCGCCGTTTGCCTTATCGGCTGCTATCTCGTCGATTATCTTATCCTTTGTTTTTACAAAAAGTTCGTCTATTTTATCATCTGAGCTTATGACCTTCTTTGCAAGCTCCTCGTCATTGTTCACATAGGCGTCGATAGCCTCGTTCACCATTTGTGTGGCGGCTCTTGCCATTTCGCTGATATCCGTAAGATCCCAAGTCTGCTTTTTCTTTATGAGCCGGATATTAAGGTCTGCGATATCTGCTGCCTGATCGCCTACACGCTCGATATCGGTTATCATTTTTAGGGCTGCCGAAACACGTCTGAGGTCCTCGGCGAAAACAGGCTGATACTGCAAAAGCAGGTTAAGACAAATTCTTTCCACCTCACGCTCTATCTCGTTTATCTTTGAATCGAACTGCACTGTTTCACGGGCAAGCTTTGTATCCTGCTCTTCAAGAGATTTTATCGACATTGCGATTATCTGCTCTGTCATTGCTGCCATGGAAAGCAGCTTTTTATTAAGCTCGCTGAGCTTATTGTCAAAATTCGCACGCATAGATATTTCTTCCTTTCACCTATATTCCTACAGCGTTTATCCGAAACGTCCTGTGATATACTCAAGTGTTTTCTGCTCCTTAGGATTTGAGAAGATACGCTGAGTTTCGCCGAACTCGACTATCTCGCCATGGAGGAAGAAAGCTGTTTTATCGGATATACGGGTCGCCTGCTGCATATTATGGGTGACGATAACGATAGTGTAATTCTGTTTCAGCTCTGTGGCAAGCTCCTCTATTTTGATAGTGGAGATAGGGTCAAGGGCTGATGTAGGCTCGTCCATGAGGAGCACTTCAGGCTTTACGGCAAGTGCTCTGGCGATACAGATACGCTGCTGCTGACCGCCTGACATACCGAGGGCGGACTTTTTAAGTCTGTCCTTGGTTTCGTCCCACACTGACGCCTGACGGAGAGTTGTTTCAACTATTTCGTCAAGGTCGGCTTTTTTCTTTATGCCGTGAGTTCTTGGGCCGTATGCGATATTATCGTAAATAGACATTGGGAAGAGGTTAGGTTTCTGGAAAACCATTCCCACACGTTTTCTAAGCTCGGTTATTTCCATATCCTTATAGATATTTTCACCGTCGAGGGTAAAATCGCCTGTTATCCTACAGCCCTCCACAAGGTCGTTCATACGGTTGAGGGATTTAAGAAGAGTGGATTTTCCGCAGCCTGAAGGGCCTATGAATGCGGTTATCTCCTTTTCGGCTATGGACAAGTTTATATTTTTGAGAGCCTGAAAATCTCCGTAAAAGAGATCGCAGTTTTTTACCTGCAATTTTGGCTGTGTCATTTATCAGTTTCCTCCTTTGGAAAGCTTTCCTGCAACAAGGGACGCAAGTCCGTTAAGAAGAAGTACAACTGCCAGCAGTACGACGGCGGTGGCACTTGCCTCGTTCATATAAAGTCCCTCGTTGGAAAGTGAATACATATGGATAGAAAGGGTACGTCCTGAGTCTGTAAGGCCTGCATACTTGGCGATAGTTCCTGCAGTATAGATAAGGGCGGCGGTCTCGCCGAAAATCCTTCCCATTGCAAGGATAACGCCTGAGAGGATACCGCTTATGGCAGGAGGCAGAACGATAACGAAGATAGTTCTGAGCTTTCCTGCACCAAGTCCGTAGCTGCCCTCACGAAAACTGTCATCGACAGATTTGAGAGCCTCTTCGGTAGAACGTATTATCAGCGGCAGCACCATTATTGCCAATGTACACGCACCTGAAAGCATGGAGAGTTTCCAGTTAAGGGCGAGCACGAAGAACATATTTCCGAAAAGTCCGTAGACTATTGACGGGATACCTGAAAGAGTTTCGGTAGTAAGTCTTATGACTCTGACGAATTTGTTGCCTTTCTTTGCATACTCAACAAGATATATTGCACAGAATATGCCAAGAGGTGCGGCTATGACAAGCGACACCAGCAGCATTTCAAAGGTGTTCACGATAGCAGGGAGCATTGACACGTTCTCGGTGGTATAGGTCTTAGCGAAAAGGGACGGTTTCAGATAAGGCACGCCCTTTATTACCACATAGCCCACGATGAGAACAAACACGCTTATGGTGAGCACGACTGCTATTTTGGTGAGGATATTAAACACCAATGACAAGGGGTGAGTTTTATAGGTTTTCATTCTGTCAGACATTTTTATCACCCTTTATCCTTTCTGTTTGTGATAAGGTTAAAGCAAAGGTTCAAAAGAAGAATGAACACGAAAAGCACAACGCCTGTTCCGATAAGGGCGTCATAGTGAAGTCCTTCGGCATAGCTCATCTCGATAACGATATTGCCTGTAAGGGTACGGACACTGTCGAGGAGTGAGTGAGGAATGATAGTGGAGTTTCCTGCTATCATGATGACTGCCATTGTTTCGCCTATGGCTCTGCCCACTGCGAGGATAACGCTTGCAAGTATTCCTGACTTTGCGGCAGGGAAAACAACTGTTGCCACTGCTCTTTCATGGGTCGCACCAAGGGCGACTGCACCCTCGTAATAGCTGTCAGGCACGGCTTTAAGTGCACTTACGCTCATGCCCACGATAGTAGGGAGTATCATGATACCTAAGATAATGGAAACTGTGAGCACGCTGTTTCCTGTGCCGCCAAAGACATTTCTTATTATAGGGACTACCACCACCATGCCGAAAAAGCCGTAGACGATAGAAGGTATGCCTGCCAGAAGATTTATTGGAGGCATGAGCCATTTGAAAAGCTTTTTAGGGCAGAACTTTGCCATAAAAACAGCTGTGAGAAGTCCTATAGGCTCGCCTATTATGATAGCTCCTGCGGTACAGTAGAGCGAGCCTACTATCATAGGGAAGATACCGTATGATGCAGGGACGTTTCTTGGGCTCCAGTCTGTGCCGAAGAGAAAGTTTCCAACGCCTATTTTCGCTATTGCAGGACAGCCCTTTGCGAACATGAATATACATATCACTATTACTGCTGCCACTGAAATGCAGGCACAAAGGAAAAACAGTGCTTTCATTGCTTTTTCAAGCAGGTGCGGACTTTGCTTTGCCGCAGTTTTTTTGGCAGTTGTATTTGTGCCAGCTGCTGCCGCTGTGTTTTCCGTCAACGTAATTATCACCTCTGAAAATTTATCACTTATATTGCTCAGACAAACGGGCGACTTATAGCCGCCCATATTTTTTATTGGTCTTTTACTACAGCAATTTATTTGCTTTCGTCAGACCATGTTGTCTTTGTGCCTGTATAGATAGCCTTGATATCGTCCATGGAGATATCGTCTACTGAGTTATCCTTATTTACGATAACTGCGATAGCGTCCTGAGCGATAGTAACGGATTTTATACCCTGTGAAAGCTCATCGTCGGAGATATCTCTTGACGCCATACCGATATCAGATGTGCCGTTGATAGCGTCCTTGATACCTGTGGAAGAGTCAGACTGCTGGACGTCTACGGTTACGTTTGTGTTTACTTTCTGATAAGACTCGGCGAGCTTTTCCATAACCGGTGTTACTGATGATGAACCGCTTACCACTACCTTGCCTGAGGCGTTGTTTGAGGAGAACGCTGCGGCACTTTTATCTATCTTGATATAGCCTGCACCCTCGATAACGTCCTGACCCTCGGAGCTGAGGATATAGTTCTCAAAGTCCTGAGCGGCGTCTGAAAGGCCGTCCTTAACTGCGATATTGAAAGGTCTTACTATTTTATAGTCGCCGCTTTCGATAGTTGCTGTGGAAGGTTCAACGCCCTCTACTTTAAGAGCCTTTACGGTATCGTTAAGTGAGCCGAATGAGATATAGCCGATAGCGTTTTTATCTCCTGAAACCTGTGTGAGAACAACGTCTGTTGACTTACAGATAAGGGCGTCTTTCTTTGTGTTATCGGTCTTATTGCCGTTTGAATCTTTTTCCTCGATACCGGTCAGCTCGATAAACGCACCTCTTGTTCCTGAGCCGTCCTCACGGGAGATAACGGTTATCTTATCTGAACTGCCTCCGCAGCTTGCGAGCATTGCTGCGGCAAGTGCCACTGATGTAAATACTGCTGCCAGTTTTGATGTTCTTGTTTTCATAAAATAATACCTCTTTCTTAATTTGCACCTTTTCTTTCTGCACCCTGTGTGCAGGCCCTCATGTTATCTTTATTCAGGTGATATACTTATGATACATCAGCAATGTAAAATCGGTAACCGCTGTCAGGTAAAGCCATTGTAAGATGTTTGCAAAGAAATTTACAAACGAAAAAGGACTTTACGATGCGATGCACATTGTAAAGTCCCTTTTGGCAATTAAACAGGCAATAAAAAAATGCGTTTCCGAAATGGAAACGCATTTTGTAAGATCGTTTTTTTATCAATAGCTCTGTACGATAACTACTGAGCCGTCAGCCTTATTATATGCTGCACTATAGCCGTGGCCGTCCTCTGTAAAGAAGTAATAATAGAGGTAGCCGCTGTCCTCAGTTCTGTATTCATATGAAGAAACCTTGCCGCTTATCTGGGCTGTGATAGCGGAGATAGCCGCTGCGGAGTCACCGCTCTCGGCAGAAGTTGTAGTCGTTGTAGTTGTAGTAGACTCATCAGGTTTCTGCTCTGTTGTGGTAGTTGTTTCTGTAGAAGTTTCTGTTTCTGAGGCAGTTGTGGTAGTAGTTGTAGTTGTTTCTGAATCAGGAGCAGATGTTTCGGCAGGAGTTTCGGAACTTTCGTCCTTTGGCTCGTCTGCTGTACTTGCGTCAACGTCAACGCTTGGAGCTGTGCTTTCGGTATCGACGAAAACGCCTGATTGACTTTCTTTCTCTGCGGCAACTGTCGTTCTTGGCTTTGTAGTAGTTGTGGTCTTATTATTTGAGCCGCCAAAGCCGAAGATCTTATAGCCTGCGACAATAGCAAGCACTACTATAATAAGTATACCCACTGTGATAGCGGCGGTGAGGGCAAAGAGTTTCTTTCTTGAGGACTCGTCGTCATCATCGTCCTCGTCCTCATAGTCGCTGTCGTCGCTGAAGTCGCCATAGCTATTGTCATTATAGCTATCATAATTATCGGCGTACTCAACGTCGTCATTTGTAGGTGCGGCGAACTGCTCGGCGTTATCAGCCTGAGGTTTCGGCACAGAAAATGCTCTTGTTTTCTCCTCATAGTCCTGAGCCTCTTGCTTTGTAAAGACTCTGGTTCTATCTGCATCGTCGGCAGAGGTGAAGTTCTGCTCATTCGGGCTGCCATCATCAGCGACCGGGTCGCTTTCATCAATCAGAAGATTATGGCAATACTTACAGAGTATAGCCTCTTCGGATATTTCCTTATGGCAATAAGGACATTCCTTGGTTTTCATTATAATTTCCTCCTACACAGTATTTGTTAATATAATGATATCACAAATGCCTTCAAAAATCAACAGGTTTCACCAAAATATCATCAATTTATACCAATCTTTTAAAATTTTCGATTTTTGGGGTGTGAAATTTTATCATTTTGGAAGTAAGAGGGGCTATCCGGGCATGATTTTTGTGGATTAATGATATTTTCTGATATTTATGGCATGATATAATTGTGCAGGTATACAAAGTGATAAAAAACCTAT
The DNA here is from genome assembly GCA_900539095.1 of uncultured Ruminococcus sp. GTDB lineage: Bacteria > Bacillota > Clostridia > Oscillospirales > Ruminococcaceae > Hominimerdicola. The sequence continues at coordinate 375 of UQAR01000020.1, read as the reverse complement.
TGACAAAACAGGCATTGGGTAGTATAATAATTAAGCTGTCTGATGACGCAGACAAATGTTTCACAGAAACATCCGTGAAACTCAAGGCACACAAAGCTTGGAACTTTTCCGTGGCTGGAGATATTTCCCCACCGTGTGCAACGTCAACTACGAGGCGTAACTCAGTTTGGTAGAGTGCTTGGTTTGGGACCAAGATGCCGCAGGTTCAAGTCCTGTCGCCTCGACCACCTTTATTAAAAAATTGAAAACAAAATACAAAACGCTTGACAAGTGGTCGGAAATATGATATAATAGATATCGTCAGTTCGACAGTCAAGCAAAACAAGCTGGTGTAGCTCAGTTGGTAGAGCAGCTGATTTGTAATCAGCAGGTCGG